>DATKDA010000018.1:0-17114 GCA_035512935.1 Pyrinomonadaceae bacterium
AAGACCACTCCTTTCGCAATCTCTTCCGGCTTTCCTAAACGCTTGAAGGGAAGCTTCTGGCCCATCTCTCTAATCTGCTCTTCGGTGAAGACTTTCCGCTCCCCGGGCGTATCGATCCAGCCTGGTTCGATCGTGTTGACACGGATCCTGTGTGGAGCCAACTCAAGGGCCCAGGTTGCAGCCATATGGTTAATCGCGGCCTTCGCGGCATTGTATTCTGTGGATAGCGGATACGGTCGGAATGCATGAATCGAACTGATATTGATGATCGCTCCTCCGTTCCCCGCCTTGATCATCTGGCGCGCCGCTATTTGACTACAGTGGAAAACACCCCAGAGCGAGACGGCCCAGGTTCGCGCGACATCCTCAACCGCTAGATCTACAAATGGCTTGCGCGTGCCGGTCGCCGCGTTATTGACCAGAATGTCGACGCGGCTGAACCTCTCCAGGATCTTTGCAAACATCTGCTCATCGAAATCACGATCAGCCACGTCCCCTTTGAACGCGATCGCGTCTCTCTTCATGTTCTTAATAAGCTCGATGAGGGATGCCGCCTCATCATCAGCCGAAAGGTAATTGAAGGCGATGTTTGCGCCATTCCGGGCCAGCTCAAGTGCCGTCGCGCGACCGATACAGCGCGACGCCCCAGTGACCAACGCAACCTTCTCACGTAGTTTCATAATTCTGGAATGAGCCTCCCGCAAACGCCTTGATAAAGAATGTGCTTTCTGTTAAGGGCGCTGGGGGATCTGTTGGCATAAGTCCCAACTCCTATTAAATTGCAAAGGCTCCGTTAAGCACGTACTACTTCGCTGATAAATTTCGTCTTTGCGTCGTGATATTTTGCGCGACTGTCGCTGAACTTTCGGCTTAGTTCTTCCTTCAGCTCTGCATATGCTTGTGCTAACTCTGGATCATTCCTCAAACGGTCGCGGAAACACAGGTGATTTGCCCACTTCGCGCCCCCATACTCGACCACATGAAGGTAGTGCGTCCGCGCCACACCTTTCCCGAATACATAATCGTTCGCGATACCCGCTTGCGGGATATAGTCGTAGCCGATAACCTCCAGCGGCGCTTTGCACAGGAGCGCCTTCTCAAGTTGCGCAACACCAGCCATCATATCAAGAATGGGCTTAGCTTTAATTCCGGGAATAGCAGTGCTGCCGATATGTTGGAGTTCAATGATGAGGTGACCGGCAGCTGTCATGATGCGTTCCTCTTCTTCCCGGTAAAGGTCAGCCCAAAGCGGCGTATAGTCATTAAGACGAACGGCATTGTTTTCCAAGCCTAACACACTGTGGCTGTTGTCTTTGCTCATATGAACACTAAATTAGAATTCCGGTCGTAACACTAAGTCCTTAGCAGAAGTGCTCTATAATACGCAGAAACGGAGCGTTGTCACATCACTTGGCTGAACATGCCGTCACTTACAGATGTGCGTCCATCAACCATCACGCGTCTCCGCACTAGATCACATTTCACGTAACTGGACGAGAGCCGCAGGCACATGCTGCAGTTTACATGCGGGATGAGCGCGCGGCAGCCGATTATGCCGCGACCTTGAGACTTTAACTGACGAGAGGAAGGCGGTCGACCCCATCGCGCTATGGACCAAGCCGAGGCTTTTATTGATCACGACGATCATTCGCGGAGGCTGCGTGCTATATTTTGGAAGCTCTCGCTATGCAACGCGAGACTCTACAATCTAACAGGCACCTGGCGCTATTTCTAACAACCCAAATAAATGGCATGAATGAATTCGCAGCCTACGAGAAGCGCATCAGCGAGATTGCCCCAGAAGTTGTTATCACTTCCATCAGTGTTAACCGCGAAGGCTTGCTGAATGATGTTGTCATAGTTAATGAAGAGCTCGTTTTCCGCTTCCCAAAGCACAAATACGGCTTCAAGCATCTGAACGACGAAGCTAACATCCTGCGACTGTTGAGAAAGTACATCACGCTTCAGACTCCCTCACCGCTTTATGAGGGTGTTGATTTCTTAGCATATCGTTTGATTCATGGTGAGACTTTGCGCCGTGACATGCTTTTGAGATTGCCGGCAGATAACCAGCAAGCTGTTGCCGATCAGCTAGCTCATTTCTTCAAAGAGTTACATGGCATTCCTGTTAACGAAGTCTCGGATTTCGAGATCCCGATGGCCGACGCTCTGATGCGATATGAAGGTTGGCTAAATACGTATAAGCGGATCAGAGAGAAGGTGTTTCCTCTGTTGATGCCGCATCTCCGCGAATGGGCCACGGAGCACTTTGAGTCTCATCTAACGGACAAGCGTAATTTCGAATATGAGCTCAAAATGGTGGATACCGACATTCCGCCATACCACATTATGTTCGATAAGCAGAGGGGACGTATCAACGGCATAATTGATTTCGGGTGTGCTGGCTTGGGCGATCCCGCTATTGATTTGGGCGTCATCCTCTACAATTACGGCGAATCATTCGTGAAGCGGTTTCATCGAGTGTATCCAGAAGCCGAAGTGTATTTGCAGCGGGCGCGATTCTATGCCGGAGCGCAAGAATTAAGATGGCTTCTGACGGGGATCGAAAGAAATGACCCCTGGTGGTTTGCCGTTCATGTCGGAAGTGCAAAAGATATGAAATACAATGCTTGAGGTTAGAGGCATCCTTGCCCTTGCCTAAGCCACTTGGCGCAGGAACTTGCCGGTTGGATCGGGTCACATGCCCGGGCTTTAGCCTTCTTTGGCGGCGTGCCGGAAGTCGTGGCCGTAGAGAAGAATAATGAGTCTTACCAACAACGCTCTTGGAGCCTCCCCTCTGAACATTATCCTGGCCATGGTCGGGTTACTCCTTATGACAGTTTGCCTCGCCCCTTCGGTTGGCGCGCAAGAAACAGGCGTACCCGAACCCGATGAACCGCTAACACTTGAAGAATTGTACCTCACTCCAGGCGAGCTGCTGGCTTCGGGTGTCGACAAACAGCCGTCCGGGCCTTTACAGCCCAAATCCTATAAGGTCGAAGAAGTGAAGCTGCCGCGCCCGCTGAGAATGGGCGAGGGTACTGATGCCAGAGTCTTCGACACCCTCCTGCGTCTAACCGTGACGCTCGGCTCACCGGCTCATGGCCCATACATGATTCTCCTTGACGATGAACCACAAACCGCCATCATCACCCAGCGCGATGGTATTTCGACCATATACTTCAATGCCGCGGAGTTGGAGGACGGCGCGCAAATCTCCGTGGCGGTCGGCACAGGCTGTAAAAAACGTCTCACGTCGACCATGACGAGCAAGTTGCGCATGCCCGAACCCTATAAGCTTCCGAGGCGTGGCGACGCCGACCTGGGCCATGGGGTGAAGAAAATACGCACGGTGCACGCCCGGGCAGGCTCGAGCGAGCACGACCAGGTGGAATTCCAACTCACGACCCCCGCCCGTTTGCCGATCACCAGTGCAGCTCTCGTGATGGAAGTGGGAAGTCTGGAGGTAGGGGGCGGCGGTTATGCATATGGCGACAAGAACACACTTCTTTTTAGAATGTCGGTCGAGCAGTTCTCGCGCGCCGAGGATGGCAAGCGAATCAGAGTCAAATTCGGGTACTGCTCCGGCCCGGGCCTGCGTTTTGGAAGACTGAACAAGGCCCAGCTCGACCAATAGATCCGTAATTTAGCCTGGAGAATCTGAATATACTTGCGAGGCGGCGCGTATTATCTTCACCTCGTGCCTTTCCAAGGCCATCTCTGGGTGGAACGGCTTGCGGTTCGTGAACTATCTGCGAACGCATTCGGAGCCAGCGCAGGAGTAGGCTGAACTGAAGTACCGCTTGGCAGAGCAGTATCGTTTCGATCGCGAAGGCTTTACCGAAAGTAAGACTTCATTCGTGGAGCGGATAGTCAAAACTTCTCTTGAAGTGAAACGCGGATGTTGCAGACCGACGCGTTCTGTCTAAGACTCATTTCAACCCGCCGCTTCGATAGATACCCAGAGACGCGCCATTATGCATCACATTGCTTGAAACAGCTCATGGACCAGTGGTCCACTATTTTTAGAAGTGCGATAGTAATCTTGTAGCAACAGAAAGAGTGAAGAAACTTGAGGAAGGTTGCGCTGCACCGAGTATTATGTGACAGACTTGTCGTGCTGTAGCACAGGAGGCTATAACGCTGGATTAGAAGCGGCTGGGTCGCTCGGCATCTGATGCGGCTTACCAAGAGGAAGAATCTGAATGCGTGACTCGTCGCTCACTGCCAAAAGACTTTCGCGCTGGTTGCGCCGCTCCGGAACGTTGCCACACGGGAGAGTCACCAACGTGAGCGTCGAAATCGAACTGGAAACGACGATCTCTAAGCTGGTCTTTCTGACGGCGTCGTATTCCGCTGAGGCGCCGGCCGACTTGCCTCGCAACTTGGTTGTCAAATCTCCTCTTAAGTCTGGCGAGGTAAGCGAAGCACAATTCTACAAGCAACTGGCGCCGAGCCTCGGAACACCACCCCTGGTACGCTGCCTTGCCACGGTCGAAGACGAAGGCGACGGGAGCACAATCGTGCTCGAAGATCTTCGCGCTACTCATGACCATCCGCCCTGGCCGCTGCCACCATCGCGCACTCAGTGTGAAGGCGCTATGGATGCTCTGGCCTGCCTTCATGCCCAATGGTGGGAGGCCCCGACGCTGGGCCAAGCCATCGGCCAGCTCCATACACCGGAGAGCTTGACGAGTATGGTGCAAGGTATTGCTGCACATCTGCCTAAGTTTATTGACACAATTGGTGATGCCTTGACCGCCGAGGCCTGCAATGTATTCGAGCGAGTTTTTAGCTCGTCACTGAAACCATGGATGCGCCTGACTGATCAGCGCGCGCTCACGATCATCCATGGCGACGCTTACACTTGGAACTTTCTATTTCCGCGTTCTGGAGAAGGAGCAGCTTTTCTCATCGACTGGCAACTCTGGCACGTTGATGTAGGCGCGAGGGATCTGGCCTTCCTGATGGCGCTACATTGGTATCCGAGCCGGCGCCGCGAGCTCGAGCGGCAGCTAATTCGCTACTATCACGAGGGTCTGCTGAGGCAGGGCGTGAGCGATTATGCAGTTGACGAGTTGTGGCTTGATTACCGACGCTGCGCGGTGCGCAATTCGACGTTTCCTAATTTTCTGGAGTCGTGGTATGAAACCCGAAGGCTGGTGGCATCGACTCGAGTGCGCGTTGGAAGCTTATCGCGACCTGAGCTGCGACGAACTGCTGTAGTTCGATTCCCTCTTCGCGACGCGGCTACAAAACATCTATTGCTGAATACTGTCAGGATTGAGACTTGGAGGAGTTGCAGATCTAAGGGAGCAATGGCCAAAACCAGTATTCTCGCGCGTCAATCGTTGTCCAGCTCATGGTGCGAACGTTTCCAGGACCGTACCGGGGCAGACTCATGCGCGTCGTCCACAGGTCGATATGGTTCATATTCGGCTCCCGGAGATAGAAGATGATTCCCTGGCCTTCATTGATTCCTCTTCCAGAGCCGATTTGGCTCCTCGATGTCTTGATGATCGGCTCGCCGAGTCGGGACCTGAGATAGTTAGCTAATCTAGAGGCGCTCCGGGCGTGTCCGTGGGAGCACCGGTTTCCTGGAAACGAGTTCAGGAAAGTGGGATCAACCCCCGCCAAGGCAATACACATGCGGATGGCACATTGATTTTTGAATCCATCCGAACAAGGATTCGGTATCGAAGGAAACTTCGACAAAAGGTTGCTAAAATTGATCATAGGATGACCCTCCCATGAGATCGTTTCATTGCTCTCCTAAGCGCATGTCTCTCATCTCAAAGACTCAGGTTACACGCTACACGAAACTCTTCGACTCCAAAACCTCCTGCCTCTAGGTTTATTTAAGCTATTTACGAAAACGCGAGGGTAAACGGTTTGCTTGACGGCACGCTTTTTCTTAGGACATTACCTAGGATGGAAACGTAGACGGGGGCCGGCTTTAACCGGAGATGTACCGATTCTACTCAACATTCCCCGACTGTAATCTCAAAGGAGAACAATAGGGTAGCCCTTCGATGACCCTCGTAACTAGAGTGCCGCACTTCCTAAATCCTGATCTTCTGTATGGTGATCGTGACCATCCCGGGCTCGGCGGCGGTGCGATTGTACGAGACCCAAAATCCGAGTTCCTCGTAACGCACGAGCCTATACATTGAGCCGTCGGGTCTCACGTCGATCTCAGGGCCAACTACCTCCCGATAATCCGGCGCGCCTACGCCACCCGTGTAATCAATCGAGATACACACAACTTCGTGGGCCTCGTTGTAGGCAATCTGGGCCATTTCTTTTTCCGAGAACAAGTAGTAGTCCTGATCGTCACCTTTCATCTCGGGCTCGCCAAGTTTGGCTCGCGCTTCTGCTGCCGTCATGCCAATTCGCACTCCCTTATATTTCGCATACAAGGGCTTTTTAGTTGACCCTGACTCCTTGAAAGCGTTGGCAGTCGGCGTTCGAGACTTTCGTCCCTGAGTCTGTGCCGTCACGACCATCCCTATGGCAAGGGCGCCGATTGCGAGAACAAGTGTCGCTACGTCAGAAAGTTTCCTGATCATCTCTCAGTCACCTCCGTTCGAAAACAATCGAACTTACTTGTTAAGGTAAAGGGCAACCTTTGTGCCGACACAGTGAGGCCTGTTTATATCGGCATTCTCTGTATTTCGTTCGTCACGGTGTGGGCTTTTCCTCAGGTCGCTCCGTGAAATTTCGCATTCTGAGAGAGATCTCTCGGGTGCGGCGATGACATTCCCCTCCAATCCACAAGTTAAAGTGAGGAGTAGAGCTTCCGGCATATCTCTTGCCCCCTTTTAAACCTGGCGAGAGGAGTCTATTTGCGTGGGCCTTAATCCAGGCGCAAAAACCGAACCAGAGGCGCCGCTGAAGATTTTAATCAGGGGGCCGGCACTGCTGGATACTCCAATATTCAATAAGGGCACTGCATTTCCCGAGGACGAGCGGCGTGAGTTAGGCCTGCTAGGACTCCTACCCTTTCATTCCTCGAGTGTCGAAGAGCAACTAGCCAGAACGTACGAGAACTACCAGGCAAAGGAGTCGGACATTGAGCGGTACGTTTTCCTGACCGCGCTACAGGACCGCAACGAAACGCTCTTCTATCAACTGGTGTTCGAACACATCACCGAGATGATGCCGATCATCTACACTCCGACCGTGGGCCTCGGTTGTCAGCGCTACAGTCACGTATTCCGTAGGCCGCGAGGACTGTACATCTCTTATCCGTACCGCAATGAGATCGCGACGCTGCTCGACAATGCTCCACCGGAAAACGTCGAGGTTATCGTCGTCACGGATGGCGAGCGAATACTTGGACTTGGTGACCTCGGCGTCGGCGGGATGGGGATTCCCGTGGGCAAGCTTTCGCTTTATACGCTGTGTGCGGGCATCCATCCGCAAACGACTCTGCCGATCCTTCTGGATGTCGGGACCGATAATCCCGAATTGCTTAACGATCCGCTCTATTTGGGATGGCGACACGAACGCATACGTGGGGAGCAATATGACGCTTTTATCGAAGCGTTTATTTCCTCGGTCGAGAAAAACTTTCCGAACGTCCTGCTCCAATGGGAGGACTTTTCCAAGAACAACGCTTCGCGGCTGCTTGAGCGCTATCGCGATCGGCTTTGCACCTTTAACGACGACATTCAAGGGACGGGAGCGGTGACGCTTGCAGGGCTGCTGGCGGCAGTAAAAGTAACCCGCTCGCAATTGAGGGAACAGCGGGTAGCAATTCTTGGCGCCGGTTCCTCAGCGATCGGGATTAGCGATCAGATCGTCGCTGCCATGATGCGCCAGGGTCTTTCAGAAGCAGAAGCTCTGTTGCGGATATGGTTAGTTGACAGTCGCGGTCTAGTGCATTCCGCGCGGTCCAATTTGGAGCCGGCCAAGCAGCAGTACGCTCAGCCAGTTGAAATGCTGAAAGATTGGATTTTGGAAGGACCCGGCCAATCCCCCCTTAAGGATGTCGTCACAAATGCGCGACCGACGATTTTGATTGGAACATCGGCCCAACCAGGCGCTTTTGGCGAAGAGATCATAAACACGATGGCTCAATACACCGAGCGACCTATGATCTTTCCGCTTTCTAATCCGACATCAAAGTCTGAAGCCACGCCTGCCGATATTCTCCGATGGACTGACGGGCGAGCGCTGGTGGCAACCGGCAGTCCCTTCTCTCCCGTAACGTATAAGGGCAAGACCTTCAACATCGGACAGTGCAACAACGCGTTCATCTTTCCAGGGGTTGGCCTGGGAGTTCTGGCCGCACAAGCCAAACGGGTTAACAGCGAGATGTTTGTTGCCGCCGCCCTTACGTTAAGCGACCTATCACCCACGCTAAAGGATCTATATGCGCCTCTCTATCCTCCTCTTGAACAAGTGCGCGAAGCTTCCCGCAAAGTTGCTCTGGCCGTCGCCCAGGAAGCTCAACGTTCCGGTCTCGCTATGCAAACAACCATGGATGAGCTCGAGCGACGTATCGACGCGAAGATCTGGCCGTCCAAATATCGCAGACTGATACCATGAGAAGGAGAGAGCAGTAAAATCATTCAGGAGATGAGGCCTAACCGTTTCTTAAGCAAAGGATGACCACGCCATGAACGAGAATACCTTGACGATCACTGATAACCGCACCGGGAAGAAATACGAACTGCCGATTGAAAATGACACGATTAAAGCCATCGACTTGCGTCAAATAAGGGTTTCCGAAGGTGACTTTGGCCTGATGACCTACGATCCGGCTTTCATGAACACAGCCTCGTGCCGAAGCCGCATCACCTTTATCGACGGCGACAAAGGGATCCTGGAGTATCGCGGCTATCCGATCGAGCAGCTTGCCGAGAAGAGCACCTATCTGGAAGTCGCCTACCTGCTGCTGCATGGTGAACTGCCGAGTGAATCCGAACTTAAAGAGTGGAAGACAAACATTACATCTCACACCTTCATCAACGAGAACATCAAGAAGGTCATGGATGGATTTCACTACGACGCACATCCGATGGGTATCTTCGAGGCGACGATGGGCGCGTTATCAACCTTCTACCCCGATTCGAAAGATATCTTTAATCAAGAGCTACGGAGCAAACAGATATATCGTCTCATCGCTAAAGTTCCGACGATCGCAGCCTTTGCTTATCGTCATCGAATCGGGATGCAGTATGCCTACCCTGACAACGACCTCAGCTATGAAGGCAACTTCCTGAACATGATGTTCAAGACGACGGAGTTGAAGTATCAACCGCATCCCGTACTTGAACGCGCTTTGTCTGTGCTTTTCATTCTGCACGCCGACCACGAGCAGAATTGCAGCACTAATGCGATGCGCAGCATCGGCAGTGCCCACACCGATCCGTTCTCTGCCCTCGCGGGTGCGGCCGCGGCCCTCTATGGCCCTTTGCATGGGGGCGCGAACGAGATGGTGCTGCGCATGCTCAATGAGATAGGCTCAGTTGATAAGGTGCCGGACTACATCAAACGCGTTAAGGCCGGCGAGTTTCGGCTGATGGGCTTTGGGCATCGAGTTTATAAGAACTACGATCCCAGGGCGCGGATTATCAAAAAGATCGCTTACGAGGTGTTCGAGGTCACCGGCCGCGATCCGTTGCTTGATATCGCAATCGAATTGGAGCGCATAGCTCTCGAGGATGAGTACTTCATCAAACGCAAGCTCTATCCGAACGTAGACTTCTACTCCGGGATTATTTATCAGGCAATGCGGTTTCCGGTGGACATGTTTCCAGTGCTTTTCGCGATTGGGCGCACTTCCGGATGGCTGGCCCAATGGCTCGAGATGCTGGAAGATTCAGACCAAAAGATCGCACGCCCACGCCAGATTTACCTGGGTCACCGCACGCGAAATTACGAATCCTCCGCACAGGCGCAGGGAGGGCGTTGAACTGAGACGGGGGGACGGGGGGACGCGGGAGGAGTTTCTGAATGATGCTTGCGAGTAGCATTTCGCACAAAACGGCTCAGACTAATCAGAGCAACCAACGCCTCATCGCAGCAATTCGAGGCTTAGAGCCAGGACCCACGTTGATCGTGGTCGGCAGCATTCATGGCAACGAGCCGGCTGGCGCCCTGGCTGCCCGGAGGATCGCGCCTAGTATTCAGACTAAGAAGTCGCTGCTTCGCGGCGAGGTCGTTCTTCTTTCGGGAAACACAAGAGCACTCGAGCGACGCGTCCGTTACATAGACTCAGACCTCAATAGACATTGGACTGCGGAGAATATTTCTGCCGCGAAGTCCGATAGTTACCCCGCTCCTAAGTCCGAAGACCTTGAGCTGCGCGAACTGCTTGAACAGTTCGAACTGGCATCTGAGCGGTCAAGTGGCGAGCTGTACTTCCTTGATCTACATACAACTTCAGCGCACGGGGTTCCGTTCGCCACGGTCGGAGACACGCTTCGCAATCGCCGATTTGCTCTGAATTTCCCCACGACGATTGTGCTCGGCCTTGAAGAACAGATTGAAGGCACTTTGCTTGAATACGTGAACAACCTCGGGGCGGTGACCATGGGCTTTGAGGCTGGTCAACACGATGCGCAAACTTCGATTGACCATCATGAGGCAGTAATCTGGATCGCGTTGGTAGCGTCGGGACTTTTGCGGCGAGAGGATGCGCCTGAATTTGAACGTTCCCGTGCAATCCTTCAGCGGGCAAGTGGTGGAGCAAGGATCGTAGAGGTGCGCAGGCGTCATGCTATCGCACTCAACGACGAGTTCGTCATGGAACCGGGCTTTGAGAATTTTCAACCGGTGCGTCGCAGCCAGATTTTGGCCCAAGATCGGCACGGACGGATCACTGTGGCGGAAACAGGGATGGTGCTGCTGCCTCTCTATCAGAAACTCGGGGACGACGGTTTCTTTCTCGGGAGAAGGGTTAACCGATTCTGGTTGAGGCTTTCGGCTGTGCTCAGGCATCTTCGAGTCGGCGACTACGTGCATCTCTTGCCGGGCGTGCGCCGGCATGATTCGGATGGCAGCTCCTTCATCGTGAACACACGAATTGCCCGCTTCCTACCGCTACAGGTCTTTCACCTGCTAGGCTTCCGTAAGCGGCGTTGGAGTGATGACGTCCTGATCGTCAGCAGACGCCGGTATGATCTGGCCGGACCGAATGCCCGACACGGTCATTACTGAATTCCCACCGGCAACTCGTTAAGCTATCAACTCGTCCGCCACCCCGAATTCATCTGATTACCTTGAAAATCGGGGCAAAATAGCCGAAACACTCCCCTTGGAACCCCAGAGGGCCTGAGCACTTTCCCGCATGCGCCAGCGGAAGTTTGCGCAGCATCACTCTTCCCTCTCCCAATTTTCCCTGAAATTCCGTCCAGGTACGCTCGGCATACGCATTGCACTTGGTGGAATACCAGATTCATTCCAGCAGCAACGAGGCTGCAAGAATTAGTTGGAGAAGTGAGGCTTAGTCAGAAAGGAGGTTCGTCATGAACACCGTGGCTTATCTCATCTTCACTGTGCTAGTAGCAACCGCAATCTTCTTCGGGATTCGCTACTTTGTGCGTTTTCTCCTGCGCTATGGAGGCGCGCAAAGAATCACCTGCCCGGAAACGGGAAAGACAGCTTTGGTCGAGCTCGATGCAGCCCGTGCTGCATTAACTTCGGCGGTAGGTCAGCCGGACATACGCTTAAAGTCTTGCTGGCGTTGGCCCCTCAAAGAGAATTGCGGCCAGGAATGTCTGACGCAACTCGAAGGGCTCCCGGCGGATTGCCTCGTACGCGGCGTGCTGTCGAAGTGGTACAAGTCAAAGTTTTGCGTGTATTGCGGCAAACAGTTTACCGAGATCCACTGGACTGACCACAAGCCGGCCGTGGAGACTCCCGGCGGCCCACTGTTAGAGTGGCAGCAGGTACCGGTGAAGGACTTTGAGAAGGCACTATCGACTTACGTGCCGGTTTGTTGGGACTGTTACATAGCGCAGTCCTTTCAGCGCGAACACCCTGACCTGGTTGTCTACCGACCACGGCAAAACAATATTCCCGTAGGCGGGGACCGCTCGTCAGCGGGAACTTATCACTGATCATAGAGTGAGACAGGAGAGGTTATGATACCGAGAAGCTTTTTGAATCCATCCACATGTGTTTTGCCATTCAATATGTTTCGGTCGTTTGGTCCCGTGCTTGACAAGGAATGGCAATCCGCGGCTTGGACACCACCGTGCGACATCTATGAGACCGATAAGGAGATAGTGCTCAAGATGGAGCTTCCGGAGATGGAGAAAGAGGACGTGCACGTTGCGCTCGAGAATAACGTGGTGACGGTGAGGGGCGAGCGTAAGTTTGAAGAGACTGTTAAGCGCGAAAACTATTTCTTAGTAGAGCGCAAACGCGGCGAGTTCAGCAGGTCCTTCGGGCTTCCATCACTAGTTGACGGAAGTAAAATCCTTGCCGAGTTCAAGCAGGGAACGCTCACAGTAACCTTGCCAAAGAACGCTTAGAGGTGGCGGCCAAGAGGATCCACGAAATCACACTAACAGATCAACCTAGATTCCCTGGAGTCTCTTCAGTCCATGGGGCTTCAGCTTCTACTTGGATTTCTTAGTGTGGTTTCTTGTGTTCGTGGATCGGTTCTGACGGCCAAGAGCGATCCACGAAATCACACTAACAGATCAACGTAAACTTCAGGGGGTCTCAGTCGCATGGGGCTTCAGCTTCTACTTGGATTTCTTCGTGTGGCTTCGTGTGTGTTCGTGGATCGCTTTTCTGGCGGCCAAGATTGATCCACGAAATCACACGAAATCACACGAAACAGATCAACCTAGATTCCTGGGGTCTCTTCAGTCGCCTGGAGCTTCAGCTTTCTACTTGGATTTCTTCGTGTGGCTTCGTGTGTGTTCGTGGATCGGTTCTGACGCCAAGAGCGATCCACGAAATCACACGAAATCACACTAACAGATCAGCGTAAATTCTTGTGGTCTCAGTAGCATGGGGCTTCAGCTTCTACTTGGATTTCTTCGTGATGTGGTTTCGTGTGTGTTCGTGGATCGGTTCTGACGGCCAAGAGCGATCCACGAAATCACACGAAATCACACTAACAGATCAACGTAAAATTCAGGGGGTCTCAGTCGCATGGGCCTTCAGCTTCTACTTGGATCTCTTCGTGTGGTTTCGTGTGTGTTCGTGGATCTGTTTCCGGCGGCCAAGAGGATCCACGAAATCAGGTCATTGAGGTGCTTCGCCTTCGATGACGAAGAAACCGGTCTCGCCGCCGCCCGATGTGACATTGACGATAGGCGAATCTGAGAGGCGCACCAACCCACCCTCGACCCGTCCGCAAAAGAGAAATGGATTTGTATCAACGTACATCGGTTGCAACGACCATTTGTTTTCGTCGAAGATGGGAAACTCCTCAGTTCGGATAGTGATCTTCTCCTGCACCACGTAATCGCCGGCAAGTGCCTCCGAAAGCGCCGTCTCCCATTCCGATTCGCTGGTCCGTTCGCCAACTGAGATTCCGCGGCCGCCGTAATCGTCATTAGGTTTAAGAACGAACATGCGCCGGTTCTTGCGGACGTGTTCAATAAGGTCTACCTCCTGCCCTCTGTACTGCGTCTTTCTGCGGGCAACACGCCTGGTCCAGGGCACTGTTCGTCGGATAACTTCCTTCTCGCGGGGCGTAAACCAACTTTCGTTTGTTTCGTCAGTGAGCAATTCGAACGCCGCTTTCTTGTGAAGCATCTTGCAGCGAAAGGAATTCGCGACGCAGACGTCGCCCGCGCGGTAGGCGCGAATAAGCGGATGCGAATCGTCGCAGCGCTCCAGCAATTCATGGATAACGACACGCTTGTAAACGAGATCTATCGGGAAGTCGCCATCACGCAGTTTACCCCTCTCATACTCAAGTTGCTCGGGTGCGCAGATGACCGTGGGCACGCCACGATCAACGAAGAAGTCTCGCAACAAGACGAACTCGTCCGCAGTCGGTAGTCCCTCCCAGTCAAGTATTGCGACATTCGGCGCTCCAACCCCGCCCCACTCGCGGAAGGTATCGAGGAGCGCCTTGAGCAAATATTCAACCGGGCTGAACTGGTGAAGATCGTAGCGCTCTGCCAGGGCTTGCATGGCGGGCACTTCGAAAAGCACATCGTTCAGTCCCGCCTGGTCCGTGATACTGGAAGGATTTTCGGCGTTGTACTCGACGAACTTGATTTCGTTGTCGTGAACGAATGCATCGAGCCGCGTTGTCACTGCTGGCGCCCCGTATTTCGGATTGACAATCGCAAGACTGATCTCGCGGTCCGTGAGTCCAATGGTGCTCATTCTCGACGGCTCGGTGAGAAGCTCCTCGGCGACCTTTAGGAACGCTCCAGCAAGAACCTCAGATGCGTGGGTCAGGAGATCATACTGCGCCCGGGTAAGTAGATGGGGGCGGAGTGCTACGCCAATTTGGCGTCCGTCGTAGACAAGGTGTCGAGCGCCCATCGACTCCTTTAAGCTCGCCAGGAACTCACTTGTGAGGCTCTGATCCGAGGCGAGCATGGCATGGTACTCGGCAATCAGTTTTTCCCGCATTGTTGTAAACCGACGTCACCCATCACACTAGGTCAGTGGCAAGGAGTCAGTGCCCTCACATGGTAGCGTCGGGCCATCATCCATCACGCTCCGCGGTAATATGAAGCGTTACTGTAACAACTTTGCTGATGGGATTAAAGAGTTCAACGGATCAGGGCTGTCAAGTTGCGATCAATTATCTATCCGGCTTTCGCCTGCCACTCCGTTATCATTTTGACTTATATTTCTCTAATCTTAAGATTAGTCGACGGCAGGCAGGATACGGACGTCAGGAATGCATTGATCGAACGCGCCACTGGGTAGAGTAACGATGGTCTCCTTTCGCATTACAACTTACAATGTTCACAAGTGCCGCGGCCTCGACGGCCGCATCCGACCGCAACGTATAGTTAAGGTGCTAAAGGAGACCGAGCCTGACATCATAGCCCTACAGGAAGTCGTTGGCATGGATGAAGGCGAACGCGATCGCAATCAAGTTCGCTATATCGCCGAAGAGCTCGGATTTGATTATCGGATCGGCGAGAACCGACGCTTATACGGTGGGGCATACGGAAACGCCGTCATTTCACGCCTTCCAATCGTGACGGATCAGAATCACGACATCACCTGGCGTAAGAGAGAGCCACGTGGATGCCTGGAAGTCACCCTTGCCTTGCAAAGTCAACAGCGGGTACCGCATTTAGTGCGAATCTATGACGTGCATTTGGGAACCAGTTTTTTCGAGCGCCGCTATCAGGCGATGAGATTGCTGGAGGTGCTCGGTGATCATTCTAATAATGCGTCACCGCGTCTAATACTTGGCGATTTCAACGAATGGCCGCGTGGGCTCGCGTCGCATCTGTTGGAAAAACACTTCAACACCGCTGAGCCGCTGCGCAGAACGCGCCGAGTGCGGAGCTATCCCGGCATTCTGCCGTTAGCACACGTCGATCACATCTATCACGACGCCGCTCTTGAGGTAAAAAAGGTCACAGTCCACCGCAGTCGCCTTGCGCTGCTTGCCTCTGATCATTTACCGATCGTCGCGGACTTCACTTACGGGGCATGAGTATCAGCCAAATAGATACCAACTCCTCGCTTCGAATGCGTACTAAAGTACGCATCCACGCAAGGCTTATAAAGTTGGCTTGGGTGAACTACGCTTCAAGCTTCTTGCCAACTTACGCCCGCTGTGATTGTTGGGTCACCACACCATCAACCATTTCGGGTAACATTGGCGAACGAAATGTCAACAGCGCTGTATCGCCATTTGCGGCATCATTTCATGAGGCGGACTTGGCGAAGGAGTCGGTGATGGTAACGGCGAAGCGCTTGGCTTCCTGCTAGCAGCTCGCCGTGGCTTCGGACTCGGTTTCTTCTTCCTCGGCGCGCTCTTAGACTTTGGTTTGCTCGCCGCCGGCATCTTTTTCATGTCATGCCCCTCATGCTGCGGCAACGCGCTTACGCTAAACGCGAACGCAAGAGCCAGCGCCCCGAATACTTGCAATGCACTCCTCCAATTACTAAAACGATTCATGATCTCCCCTTCACAGGTTAGCCAAAGCGAACTCAGGCAGTGTTTTGAATAGATTGACGACAAGACAGGCTAATGCCTGTGCCAGCGTTCACCAGTGGGTTTGGCTGAAGGGACTAAATGCGGAAGATGTTGATGAGGATATACCTGGAGCTTTGCTCGCCAGGTGGTCCATGCGCTCTCGACCCCAAGAGCGCAACAGGAGTGACAGCCACTGGAACAACACTCGAGAACACGAGCGGAACAGCCAAATCGCCTGAGCGTTTTGCCGCTTCGGCGTTTCTTAGTGAGACGAAGTCAGAAGTCTTCCGCGAATGGACTGCGCAGTGCGTACACTCTCCGCTTGGTTGGCTCAAGACTATTCCATCGGGGTCCTGTTCTGCCGGCTTACTCTCCGTCGGGTGCGTCTGCTTGTGACCCATCTCTTCATGTGACATCGAGGGTACTGCTAGTTGGCTCTCACAGGAAGCCATGGACAAGCGGAGGTGTGGGCAGAGCGAAGCGACGAGGAAGTTCCCTCCCTGACCAAACAGCAAACCAACTCCAAGAACAGTGGCTGCGACAAACCCCTTATTCATAGTCACCGGCGCCTAATTAAACCTTCTCGAGGGATGGCCAAATATAGCACGGCCGCAATCCACGGCCCAAGCACTGGACGTTTCCTTCGTTTGCTTCATTCATAAGGCCTAAGATCAGCCGTCGCCGGACGCACGCGTCAGAACTTCCCAAATTCAGTAAGCCGCGCCCTCCGTGGGAAGAGATGAAGGGTTCACATGTAATCCAAGTAGTACCAGCAAAACAGCGTCGAATCACCTACCAGGTTTTCATCACGGGAGATGGTCTCCTTTTTTGGCTCGAAAGCCTAATCGGAAAATTTAGTTTGATAGACAAATGATGAGGTTTGCTAATCTCCAGATGGTGCCAGCCCGCGACCGTGCAGGTAGTCTCGAGCTGATGACGGTGCTTCTGCGCGTCCGTACTTCAGATACAGAGCCGGTATCACAATCATGTTTAGAAACGTTGAGGTAAAGATGCCGCC
>DATKDA010000019.1:0-20740 GCA_035512935.1 Pyrinomonadaceae bacterium
GGTACTCGGCCGGAGGCTCGTCATCGGGAAGCGGCGCCCTCGTCGGCGCCGGGGTCGTGGACATGGCGATAGGCTGCGACCAGGCGGGATCGATCCGGATTCCTGCCTCATGGTGCGGCGTGTACGGCATGAAGCCCACGAGGGGGCTGGTCCCCTATACTGGTATCCTCGGCATGGACCCGGTCCTGGACCATGCGGGACCGATGACCAGCACCGTCGCCAACAACGCACTCCTCCTCGAAGTGCTGGCGGGCCCCGATGGCCACGACCCACGGCAGGTCAGCCCGAAGGTCGCGGCTTACACTAGCGCTCTCGGTCAGGGCGTGCGCGGCCTCCGGATTGGCCTCCTCTCCGAGGGCTTCGGTCGTGAGGAGTCGGAGCCGGAAGTCGATGCGCTGGTGCGATCCGCAACCGCGCGACTCACAGCTCTCGGGGCCGTGGTCTCGAACGTATCCGTCCCCATGCACGCGCTGGGCGGTGCAATCGTGTTCGGGACGGTCCAATCGATAGTGAACGCCACGCTCACCACCGACGGGTTCGGCATGGGTCGTGAGGATCTAATGGTGCCCAGCTTCCTCGAAGTGCAGAGCCGATGGCGTGAGCGACCCAATGATCTGCCTGTCACTTCGCAGCACGCGTTGCTTCTGGCCGAGTTCGTTCGCCGCGAGTGCGGCTATCAGGTCTACGCCAAGGCCGTCAATCTCATTCGTCGCCTCCGGGCCGACTACGATCACGCACTTGCCAATGTAGATCTGCTGGTGATGCCCACAACGCCGATGAAAGCCCAGCCGCTACCGCCGACCGATGCACCCGCGGGCGTGCAGATCGGTGCGGCCTGGTCGAATCTTGGCAACACGAGCCCTTTCGATGTGAGTCATCACCCGGCCATGTCGGTGCCCTGTGGTCGCATCGACGGGCTGCCCGTGGGAATGATGATTGTAGGCCGCCCGTGGGAAGAAACGACGATCTACCGCGCCGCGCACGCTCTCGAGCAGTCCGGAGACTGGCGAGACTGGTAGGTCGGCGGGAGACTGCACAAGTGCTGCCGCAGCCCGCCACAAGACTCGCGGAGTATGCGTTCTAACAACAGCATGCAGACTGACGGCGCTTCGCGCCGCAGCAGGCAATCACCGTTGGTGATATGTGAATGTCAGAATTTGTCCGACCAGAACTAAATTCTCAGCTTTCATTCAATCTCAATCAATTGGCATAAGCGCGGGCTACGATTGCCCTCCGCGAGCGGCATTAAAGTGTGCGCGAAAGTCATAAAGCAACGAACTAGGGTGAGCAGACAAGATAGAGAGTCTCAAATCGAATTTGGTTTCTGCGCAAACTCTTGCCCTTCAGCAACTTTAGAATAAAGCAAATCATATTAAGAAACTGGGGCGACTGGGACTTTCTCTTAACCTCAGGACCGTCTGAAGTTTGTGGCTTTATTTTTGCTTAAAAACGCTCATCTCGTTAGAGCGGAGGACTTATGTCAGTAAGTCCGCGAGGCAGAAAGAGATCGCTCTCGAAAAAGGTGTCATCGTTCAACATGTGGATGGACCAAGTCTATCAGGTCCGGGCGATCATGGAAGCGACCGGGGCGGTGAAGGACGCACCAGTGATACGCGAGCTGCTGGACGAAGCGTTGGGCGCCGCCGCTTGTTGAAGGTGAACGGTACAACATCAGGATCGCTACCAACAATGCTAATGGCGTAGATAAGTTCTTCGTAATCCGCAACGGCAGAGTTGATGTGTCGGATTATTAGGTTATTGACTACATTCCGGCGGCTTTGATGAAAGTTTTTTAAACTCGATCCTGTCGAGATACAGTTGCCCCCAATTCAGCCACTTGCCACATTCACTTGCCGTCCACCTTCGGTTGCAATGTTTACCTGAACCGGAATTCTGTAAGAGAGCCGTCGCACTCGAGCAAGGCTTTCACAGGCCCGAGTAAACCGCCGCTGTGCCGCTGTCAGGCGCTTTTCCCAATATACGCCCAGAGGCAGCGGGATCGGCTGCTTCATCACATTAGAGTGCTTGTACTCTAACCGCATTGAGATTGAGCCAGCAAAGGGTGACTTGCTGAATTATAAGTCGTTCAAGCGGCGACGCACTTGCATGACCTAGGTCCGACCTCAGGGCCTCCAGCCTTTGTTTCCAACACATCCGCGATCCCTGCCCCCTGTTTGTCCCCAGGACGGCCTCAAGTGCCGTATGTTCAGCTAGGGCACCCATCCCGAGAATGGTATCCCAGAGTTTCATGTCCTTGTTCCTATAGAGAAGATCAGAAAGTGCTTTCACGTCTGCCGGCTTCGGGTCTTCCTTGTTTGCTTTGACCAGAAGGACGTGGAACTCTTGCTTTATCTTGTCTGCATCCTTGCTGATAGACGAGACTGTCTTAGCCTTCATGTTCGCCGCTTTCTCCATTGTCGCTTGTGCTGGTGAAAACCGCCTGCGATAAGTGTTGCATCTTTAATCGTATCAATCAGCCTACTTGCCGCCTCAATTGTCGCGTCTTGCTGCTCATGTTTAGCGAGTTCACGCCGCTGCCCCTCGCGTCTCTCTTGGGCCTCCTCACGTTGCAGCTCCTCAAGCTGTGAAATAAGCGTAGCCGTCTCGCTGCCGCCGACATAAATGGAGCGAACGCTCGAGCCCTCGCGCTCTTTACGATAGTAATAAAAGTTATTCCCTCTTTGCTCCCAACCCATTGTGCTACAAACTTACACTTGCCCCGCCTGGCCTGGCCAGGGAACTGAGCGCAGCATCTTCAGCGTGATTGTTCGGCGTAGCCTTTCGGCCTTGTGTTTTTCGTGCTGAGTTTTACCTGCGTTGCTCATACCCAATTGCCGGGCTAACTCCAAAAGGTCTATCTTCTCAATTGGCGTCCCAAACCATTTTCCATCCGACTTTCTTGTATAACCAAGCGTTCGGAGTCGATGCAGTGATTTGCGTATCGTTTGAACGTGTCGCCCTGTCCTTTTAGCAAGCTCTTTGGTCGGTAGTCCGTCAGCTTCCAAAGCTCTAAGAACCTCGAACGCAGACCGGCCCAAACCCCCTTGCCGAAAAGCATCAGGAAGCAAAAAAGACGAAGTTCGATCCATTCCATATAAAACCATGTGAGGGAGTGGATCGATCTTCGTCTTTTCAGGTAGTCGGTAGCGATTAGCATAGGGGAAGGACGCCGGGGTAACTAATTCTAGGTGCCCTGCCGCTCTTAATCTACGGCAGGCTTTCGAGGCTGTATGTCGAGCACAACCCGCTATCTCGGCTAAGTCTCGGGACGAGGCATGATAAACGTCTCGCCCGCTCCTATGTGCAAGGTTCAAATGAGCTAAGAAGACGGCCCGGTCAGCGCTCCCTGTCCGCCCTGGCCAAGGTGCGGCCTCCGCCAGAACCTGAGTAGTTCGAGCAAGCCTCCTCGCTGGGGAGTCGGTTGCGCACCAGTTTCTTGCCGAGTCAAAGCACGTCCGGAGCCAAGATGTTGCAGCGATGTCCCCCTGTGTCGTCTCAATCTCTCGGAACTTACCTGCCGCAGGATAGCTTTCGAAGATTGCTAGTATTTCATCAAAGCAGAAACCGGCATTGAAAAGCGCTGTGATGATCGCTTGCTCGGATTCGGATCGCGAATGGTACGCCGACACTTTGTCACCTTGGAGTAAGTATTTAGCTATTCGCGGAATCTGTTTCGCAGGCGCTGGCTGTAAGCCCAGCCAGTCCAACGCGTCGAGCGAAGAAACTTTGACGATTGAGGTGGGTCGATTGATGAACCTATAAACCGCGCCGCTCGGGTGCACCGAAGGCGGCATTAAGATGAACTGGCCCTGTGCCCGTACTTCAAACCCGTCACGCTTGAACGACTTTGGTTTGACCGCAATGGGAAGGTGCGCGAGAATATGGCCCCCGCGAGACGTTTTATCAATCCAAGTATTAGCTATACCAGCTTGTTCGAAACGCCTTAATTGAGTTTCAAATGCTCGCATCGATTCGGCGTCAATTACGGCTAAGTTGTTGCTCGCAGCACCACACACAACGCCGATATTGAGGTTGTCTTCAAAGGAGAACATCGCATCGCGCTCAAGGGCAGAAGGAGGTTTGTATTGATAAGCTTTCCACTCCACGAGAGGCACCTTGCTCCGTGGAGCAGCGACGATCGTTGATACACAATCGGGTCAGTCGTTTCACTGCCAACGGTGACGTGGCCGTCGCCGGCAGCGAAGTGCCGATTCTGGATTTGGAGAACTTGAACGCGACGAACCACAACGGTGGGGCCATTCACTTCGGGCCGGATGGCAAGCTCTACGTCGCGACCGGCGAGAATGCAGTTCCTTCGAACGCGCAGACACTGAATAACCGGCTAGGAAAAATTCTGCGGATAAATTCAGACGGCTCGATACCGACCGACAATCCATTTTTCAACACCGCGTCTGGAGTTAATCGTTCCATCTGGGCGCTCGGGCTGCGCAATCCATTCACGTTTGCGTTCCAGCCCGGCACGACCCGCATGTTCATTAACGATGTAGGGCAAAATGCCGTGGAGGAGATCAACGACGGCATTGCCGGATCAAATTACGGCTGGCCCAATTGCGAAGGCGCCTGTTTACCGCCCAACGCTAACTTCCGCGATCCGCTGTTTCAATATGGCCACGGATTCGGTTCAACGACCGGCTGCGCGATTGCAGGCGGAGCGTTCTACAACCCGACCACTGTCCAATTTCCGGCGAGTTATGTAGGCAAGTATTTCTTTGCGGACCTTTGCAGCGGCTGGATTCGCTTGATGGATCCGTCGAATAACACGGCCACGGGCTTTGCCACAGGAGTCTCTAACCCCGTCGATCTGGCAGTCGCATCAGACGGGAGTCTCTATTATCTCGCGAGAGGATCGTCTTCAGTCTTTCGTGTTCAGTTCACGGCGGGCCCAGCGCCGAGCATCACGACGCATCCTGCGAATCAAACAGTGGCGCAAGGCGCACCGGCAACATTCAGCGTCGTGGCGAGCGGCAGTACTCCCCTGAGCTATCAGTGGCAAAGAAACCAGGCGAACATCTCAGGTGCGACATCATCAAGCTACACGTTGCCGTCAGTCGCGTTCGCTGACAACGGTGCAAAGTTCCGCTGCGTTGTCACCAACGCATTCGGGAGTGCGACCAGCAATGAACCGACGCTCACGGTGCAACCGCCGCCGCCGGTTCTGCTCACCGAACAAGACAGCGACAGCGCAATCGCTCTAGCTTCCCCGGCCGCATTCCGCGATCCATTTCCGCTTGTCGATCCATTCAATCTGAGTTCAGACAACCGCACGCGCGTGATGTTTTTCGCCATCAATCTCGATCTGATGCCGACTGAAGACAGTTCGGCAGTGACAGCGCGCGCTGAAGACGCGTCGCTGAACATCTATCCACTGACAGTCGAGTTTGTTGGGGGTGTGCCGAACTTCGAGGGACTAACGCAGATAATTGTGATCCTACCGAACAATCTGCCGCCTGGTCAGTCTGTCTTAGTAAGTGTGACCGTGCACGGACAGACGAGCAACAAGGCCCGCATGCGAATCCAATAAGGTCAACAATGGCTCGCTTAACTCACAGCACTTTCCTGTCGATGTCATTGGTGACCAGCAAGCTTTTCCACTCGGCCTTCGGGCTGTCGCGATACAGGCGGACGCGCGACGTACGCGCGATTCGTTCCTTGCCGCCCACGTCGTTCGTCCGTTCGGTGTAAACACTAGTGAAATTGAACGAGACGGAATTGACCGTGTGCCATTCAAACTTGGCTCGTCAGCCAAACCAATCGATTCGACTTTGCCAATCACCATGTGGAAATAAGATCCCAGGAATTGTTGCAGACCGAACTTGCCAATCAACGCCTGCACATCGGCTGCGCTAGGATCGGGAATGCCTTCATAGTTGTTCGAAGTCGTGAAGGTGCGCCAGAAAACATGTCTGCCGCCAATCAGATCGTAGGACGCATACCCTTTAACAATCACAAAAATATCAGGATCGTCGGTTTTCAGCTTTGCAGTGAAGTGTCGGTTCCACACGTATTTCTTGTACGTGCTGCTCCACTCACGAGTGCCGGGCTTGCCCAGTGTGACTGAGACAGTCTTCGCGTGCGTCAACTGTTTCTTAAGTTCCGCATCCGTGGGCTGCGCGGAAACCGCATTCGCAAATCCAGCTACCAGCAGAACAACGACAGCAAGCAGTAAACCCACTAACAGCGTACTTTTGTCATGGTACTACTCTTTCTGTTTCAGGCTGACGGGTCTGAAGAACTGAACGGTTGTTTGGGCGCGCACTCTAGCAGAGCAGCGATCTGGAAGCAAAGTTCTTGTCACGCCCGTACGTGACTTTCTATTGACCGGCAGGCAATGCCGGATGGAAGTAAGCCCGCACCCGGTGGCTGGAATCGTATACAACTCGAAGTCGCAGACCTTGCCAGCGAAGTTGAAAAGTTGCGACAGGTAAGGCACACTTCCGTAATGACATCGTTACCGGACAAGGCGCAAGCAAATTCTGCTCGATGACCCGGCAGGCAACCCCATCAAACTATTCGAGCCACCACCGAAATAAAAATTCCCGCCACGTGAGGACGGCTCGTTTCTTCCACGCGCCGCCGAAAAGCTGGGAGTTCGCCAAAAATGATTGACCGCCCTTTAATGGAGGGAAAACCGTGAGACCAAAAACAATATTCCTGACTATCGTTTGTGCAGTCGCTATGGCAGGGCTATTTGGCGCGAGCCAACAGCCTTCTTCCGGGCAAACATTCAGAGATTACCAACTCAGGGTGTTCTGCAACGATTCAGGGGTTGCGACCGCCACATTCTGGCGTGAGGTGGATAAAAAGTCGATGGGACTCAAGGTAATATGTGCCGGCAATTGCCCCGGAGAGGGCTGGGTCTCGCTTGCGGACGCGCTCGCCGGGCTTCCGGCCGGGGTGTCGGCAGACTTCGAGGCACGCGTCTGTAAGACACTTGGTGCGCGCGGCGTTGCGTGCAACAATCTCTGCCCCGGTCCTCCAAAACCACCAGATGACAAGAAGCCTAGCGATGAGCCGACTCCGACTCCGTCGCCCTCGCGCGGCACATCGGAGGGCGGTCCCGGCGCTTTGCCTCCCGGGCCCGTGCCGCCGCCTCGGGCTCCGTCCTTGCCGCATGGCCGGATGGCCTATCTGATCAAGTTCACCGTGGAACAACCTGGGTCATTGGGTGGCACCAAGAAGCTGGCCGTGAACTCTGTTGGAGAGGCGCTGGTGGAGCGAGTCTCGAGCCGCGCCGGCACGCCGCTCGCCTGTGCCCCGGCGCTCGAACGGAACGAGATCGACCGGGTGGCCGCCGCCGTTCAATCTGCGAAGCCGGGCCGTTGGAAGAGTTCCTATGCGCCGAGCGGACGGCGGCGGTTAGGATCCGTCCGCTGGACCCTGGAGCTGTGGCAACGCGATGCCGCCGGTGCCGCCCTCCGCAATGTCACCTCCTGGGTTGTAGGAAAGGAGGGTGCGCTGCCGTCGGATCTCGCCTCTCTGCGCGCGCTCGCGGCCGGGCAGCTCGAGCGAACCCTGGCCGGCTGTGAAAGGTGAACGCATGATGGAAACCGCCCCTACGCACACCAGCTAGCGAATCGGAGCTAACCAAGGCGCAGTGCGCCACCCGTGGGAGACGAAGCACCAAAGCCCTCGCGGTTACAAATTTCAGGATGCGGAACTGGAGCCAACGCTGCGGCGATTACTCAGTGGATCAATCGGTGGCTTGGACAGGAAATACAAATCATTGAATCTCTTTTCTTCAATTTCGCGGGGCGCTCTGGCGATGGTCCTGTTGTGTGTGGTCGCCGGGACCATCGCGGCGCAGGGAAAGGAACTTCCCTCGTTTATCCAGCCGGCGCACGGGGAAGTTATCGAAAGATGGTTGGCCCAGAGCCCGCGCCGGGCCAACCTCCGCGTAGCGACAGACCGCGACTGCCGTAACAAAGAAGGGCTCGCCGCCGAACGAAAAGAGCGCCGAAACTATCAGCCCTATTATGCCGCCGGCGATTTCAATCACGACGGACGCGAGGACTTTGCCGTCGCCTTCGTCGATGATCGCAAACGTCGATATAAGTTCACGTTTGCCATCTTTAACGGCCCCTTTCGCGGCGCCAGCGTTCCTGCATACCTCAACCAGGACAGTGACTTAAGCATGATGGGCTTCTCCTGGCACGGGCGAGGAGACGATCTGCTGCTCGGCGAATTCCAGAGCGACTTCTGTGTAATCTTCAAACCGCGCGGCAAGACATACCGAGCGCAGGATTGCTTATCAGACTGACTCATCATTGCTTCGATTTCGCAACCGGCGATCAGTTTGCCGAGTATTGGTTGACTAAGCAGGTAAGACGAATCTATATTCCGCGCACTGCAACAAGCGAATCAATCAGCAGACTGGCCTCGGAACATTCGAGATATTTCACAAAGGGAGGATTCTGGAATGGAGTATAAGGATGAGCGCACGCCGGAAGTTAACGCCTCAATACAACCTTGCCACGAAGCGCACGGAAAGAAAAATGGGATTGGGCATGCACGCGCCTCTCGTCCAGCATTGATGCTGCTCGGCTTGCTGGTAATGTTCTGGGGTTGCGGCAAGTCGGAAGAGAATCGACCGGCTGCGTCGAACCAAGGGAGCCGGACGGCGCAAACTGTTGGGGAAAATGCGACCGCGCCGGAAGCGTCCGGCGCGCCCGTCGCGCCGGCGGCAAAGGTTATTGCTACCGCAGACGGCGAAAAGGCAGGCACGCGCGTCGAGATAACGGAGCTAAAACGGTCGAGTGACAATACCGTCACCCTAAGATTTGCATTGGTCAACGACAGCGCCGAGCCTATCTCATTCAACTATAACTATGGTGATCCACAACACAGCGTCAAAGACTTCAACAGCATTGGCGGCGTGACTCTGGTAGATGGCGCCAACAAAAAGAAATATTTTGTGGTGCGCGATACGGAAGACACTTGCGTGTGCAGCCGTGGTTTAAAAGATATTCCCGCCAAATCGCGCGCGAATGTGTGGGCGAAGTTTCCGGCTCCTCCCGAAGACGTGCAAAAGATTTCAATCGTCATCCCCCATTTCGGACCAATCGATGACGTACCTATTAGTCGCTGAAGTGAACAGCGAATAGTGACAAGTGACAAGTGACAGGGATAATGAGCAGACGGTAGCTCCGCGCGCAGAGACTTGGTTATGAAAAAGCCAATCGGATTCGCGACATGTAGTGTTGTTTTGGCGTCAGGTCTATGTGCGGTCTTTTTTGCCTGCGCTCAACCTGTCGCAGGGCAGGAAGGCAGTCAAGTCATTGACCCGTCAAAAAACAAGATTCTCGATCTGGTTTTTCGCGTTGATGATTTGGGCGGCAAAGTCCAGGACTTGCAAGTAAAAGAGACCGGACAAGAGATACGTATTGAGCTGGCCGCCGACGTGCTTTTCGATTTTGATAAGGCGGACCTGCGGGCTGCGGCGCAAAAGACTTTACACCAGGCAGCAGGCATCATTCAGGACAAAGCGAAGGGCGCGGTGAGGATCGAGGGCCACACAGACTCCAAGGGAAACGACGCCTACAATCAGAAACTCTCCGAACGGCGCGCTGCATCTGTGAAGACTTGGTTTGTCGATAAGGAGGGACTGGGCAAGGTGCAATTCTCAACCCAGGGGTTTGGTGCGAAGAAGCCGGTCGCGTCGAATACAAAACCTGACGGCTCAGATGACCCTGCAGGTCGGCAGAAAAACCGGCGTGTCGAGATCATAATCAGGAAGTCGTAAGTCGCAGACAATCAACTGTTTGAAAACGGTGATTAAGGTCTCCACCCGTTCCACGAGGTACGGACGATCGCTTGGAGATTCTCTCTAGAAGTTGCTTCGCCAACTCCGGGTCGCGCGTTTGAAGTATCTTGTGTTGTTGCATTGCCTCGTCCCTGCGGCCAGCGAAATGGTAGCCCAGACGCAGCTTGAAGACGCAAGACCGAGGATCAGGCGCGGCGGCTAAGGCCTGCGCCTGTGGACGTAATGGATCTTGCACGTGTAGAGTGGGCTTTCGTCATCTGACATTATATTCTCGCTAAGACGTACCTCGTACGACCCAGGCTTCGTAAAGATCAATTCGTTTTGTTCCCTGCCATACTCCCATGGCCTCGCTTTAATCCGGTGCGTGGCGGGCTTCAACTGCCCAAGCCTCATAAGCTGCTCCGCGTCCATCAGCGGCCGCATCGGTAACGGTTCCCAAAATTGTGCCGGTCGTTGTTTGCGAGAAGCCCGCCACGGGAAAAAACAAAGGTAGAAGCAAGATGAATAGGCTGAAGACTTCTTGGCGAGTAAGCCGAGTAAGCATCTCTGGGATTCTCCTTTCAGTCTCCTGTAGGTTTTCAAAGCTTCGATTCGATGGAAATCGGTCGTTTGCAACTTGACATTGCGTTTCAAACGACTCTTCTTTGGCGAGGGTTTTCGTTTGCAGAGCCTTACTGCCAAGCGTCGCTCGCTTGATCTTGGCCCGGAAAACGTGGAAAACGTCTGTATTCTTGACACCAGCCGATTTTCTCTATAAATAGGGGCCTAAAATAGGGGCCTAACCGACCGGTCGTTCATTAAGGTGGGTGAAGTTTATACTAAGTGGTCACTGATACCCAAGCCGTTTCTTTTTAACCCTGCAGCGCCAGCAGGCAAAAAACTTTGAGAGAGTTTGCTGAAACGGTTCATTCTGGTGCCATTTTTTGGCTTTCATGAAACTTGATCAAATACTTCTCGTCCTGTTCATTGCCCTCGCCTCTACCGTCGGCTCTGCCACAGCCTTCGCCAGCGAAAGAGAGATTTCTTTCAAGACCGAGGATGGGTGGACTATCTACGGCACACTAAGCATTCCGGATACTACTCGAAACAAAGTCCCAGTGGTCATTCTTTTGCCCTCGACAGAACATGACCGCGCCGCTTTCGAAATCTACAGGGATCCTGGCGCGGGTCGCCCGCAGTATCCAGGTCTGGCGCCCGTTATCAGGGGGAAGAGCGTAGCCACGCTGAATCTGGATCTGCGTGGCCGCGGCAAGAGCTTGGGAAAGAAGGAGCTGCACTCATTCAGCGCAGAGGAACTCTCGAAGATTTATCTGGACGTGCAGGGAGCCTTGGCTTTTCTTGAATCGCAACCGGAAGTCGACGCTACCAGAATAGGCATCGTTGCTGTCGGGAAGAGCGCCGAAGCAGCAGTTATGGGCTGGGCCCGGCGACAGTCGAGTTAGCGCAATGGTTCTGCTCTCAGGCAGACTCAGCGAATCCGCCAAGAAGCAGATCGCCGAGTCGCCTGCTCTGCCACTATTTATGGTCGTGAGCAGCGAAGACAAGGAAGGGTTCGCCGCTATGACCGATGCCTATTTTTTGACAAACAGCGAAGAGAGCGACATAGAAGTCTTTAACGGCTTGGGCATCGGGACTTGGATGTTTAGTCTATTTCGAGCAAAGTACCCGAAGGAAAAACCGCTACATCAACAAGTAGGCGAATGGATTGCCAATCAAGTTCTGTTAACTGGAAGGCTCTCTGAAGTGACATTCCAGACAGAAGATGGTTGGACCATCTATGGCAATTTACGCGTCCCAGAAGGAACCACCGATAAAGTTCCAGCAGTAATACTGCTTCACTCAGGTTTGAGCGATCGGAATGTCTATGCCGATCTCGAGGTTGCGCTCGCGCGAAATGCGCTGGCCGTTCTCAATATCGATTGGCGTGGGAATGGCAAAAGCACTGGGAAAGGCAAATACTTCGAGTTATCGAAAGAGGAACGTGACAAGGCTTATCTAGATGCCCGGGCGGCAGTCAAGTTCCTGAGTTCACAATCAAACATAGACGTGAATCGCATCGGGATTGTGGGTACCGTGATTGGCGCCAAACACGCCATGGCAGCGGCCGTAGAAGAGCCGAAAATCAAGACAGCAGTAGTCCTCACCGGATACATTCCCACTGAGAAAGAAAAGGCTTACTTCACAAGGCAAACTGTGCCGGTGCTCTATGTAACAAGCACTGGCCACTCTTCTCGGGAATTGCTTCCTCGTTGTAGCCAAGTGCCGGGCCGAGCCAGTTTTGGATATAGCCGCGGCAAAAGTCGGCGCCTTCAAGGTTCAGTGCTTCGCAACAGAGCAGGGCAACTGCTTCGGCCTCGACTTCGCGCAGGCTCTTTGGTGTCCGTTCCGTGTCGGTAAAGTCTGCTTCCGTCGTGTGGCCCAAAGTCACGTGGGCGCACTCATGCAGGAGTGTCTTTGCAGGCAACTGTGCCACTGGATTGATCGCGACTTGGCGGCCGCGGGCGTAACCCTGGCAGTTACCGTCAGTCTCTGTGAACGGGATCTGCTCAATGTCCAGGGCTTTAAGCGCGCGCTTGGCGTCCCACTGCGGCAATGTTGGCGGCGTGAACTCTTCTCCGGTGGTTTGGCTGAGAACAAACCAGCGCGGCTTATGCAGAAAGGCTGTGTAAGTGTGCTGTTCCTTTCCTTTGCCGTCGTTTCTAGTTGCGCTTGCTGTCGAACTGTTGTTGCCTGTGCTTGCTGAACGGGTATTGTCGTTGGGCTCTACATTCCGGCGCTTGCAGGTAATCGGCATACAGAGGACAAGGGCGCGCTCTCCGCGTTTGACATTACGGCCGAGCGCTCGCCAGCCCGGAAATGTATTTATTGGTCCAGGCTCCAAGCCGCGCATCTGGCATTGCACTAATGCAAGTAATTGATTGCCGACGCTGTATTGATGAAACGCGCTATAAGCCTGCATGATTAGCCCGGGCTTGTTGACGGCTTCAACCAGCAATGCTGACCATTTGGGAATATCGCCTGTTGATTTTGTGTGACTCTCCATGATCTTGTGCTCCCTTCGAATTTGAGGTTTTGGTTTTTGGGCTTTTGAAAAGAGTGTTTCCCCTCGTAGGGACGTTTGGGACACGAGTGGGTGCCCGAACGCACACCCGGAGGGGCGGAACGGAGTGGAGCACTCGAAGGCTTTGCGGGAGAGTTGTGCGTGCGGGCTCTCGTGGCACAATCGGCCCGCAGAGGGGGAAACTAGGTTAATTTTCTTCTTTTTTGTGATTTCTAGAAGTGGATGCGACTGGATAAAAGACGTTGCGACTGATTACACAAGAGAATGCGACTGGGTTCCCGGAGATTGGCGAGGATTGTCCGAAACTCCTTCAGTCTTAACAGGTTTGAGTCATGTTCGTAGTGTCGTCCTGTTTGAAACTAGTCGCATCCTCTTTTGTAAAGATCGAAACCAGTCGCATTCTCTTCTGTACGCAGTCGCATCCTCTTCTGTGAAAAACCCGCAATTTGACCCCCTTCAGTCGCATCCTCTTCTGAAATTCACACTTTTTGTGAGTTACAGAAGACGTTGCGACTGGACAGAAGTCTTTGCAACAAATTACAGAAGTCGATGCGACTGAGGGTAGATGGTGGTCCCTGATGATGGAATTATTTTAGATTTGTGCCTTCGCGGTCTTATGGCTTCGGTCCGCCAACGGCGGTTATCGTGGCAACCGCTAGTTGGGCAATGCTGCGCCACCAGTCCCTATCTTGCAGTTCAGAGAGAATCTGATCATGCACCAGCCCTGTCTTTCGTCGCGTCCTTCCATCGAGCGCGCCGCTGAACCGAGTTGTTAGACAGCGCTGTCGAAGGCTCTGACTCAAGACCTGACAGAACCTCACTCAACTTCCTCTGGTAGGTTCGCGGCCCGAGCGGCTTTGAGTGGTGTCCCGTTACTTCGCAATGGGGCCGACATCCTCAAGGCCGAGGACCTTGCGCGTCGCGCCCGGCTGGCCGCTGCACATGGTCAGCACCCGGAACTGGGCGCCGTGGATGCTGCCGCCCGGAATACTGATGTCGCCTGTGTCGACCGGGAAGAAGGGCGTCTGCGGCAGACCGCGCGCCCCTTCGGCTTTGAACGACAAGCTAATCCGCGTGTGCGACAGAGGAACCGGTATCACGGTTGGCGGCGCGGTCCCACCGATCATTGCGGCGACCGGACCGAAGCGGGTAACCCTGACCGACTTGTCGGTCGAGAAGTGGCTGGTTTTGCCGTTCACCGCTGGCGTGATCGGACTGGCTCCCAAACCGGCACCGCCGCCACGGAATTCGTACAGACACGATAGGCCGTTCGTCGTGTCCCGGATCGTGAAGAAAAATTTCGCGACCTCGACCACCTCGCCGCCCGAGACGCCCATCAGGAGCCTGATATCAAATTGTTGCGACGGCGGCACGTCAGCGTCGGGCACGCAGTTCGGGATCGGCCGAGGAAAGACATTGGGTTTGCGGGACGGCAAGGGTGCGGGGGGCGGTTGGCGCCGCTGCTTGACGTCCTTATCAAGGCTCCTGATCGTCTTAATGCCCACGATGTCATCGATCTTCTTGGCGTAGTTCAGGATTCCGCGCCGTTCCTTGTAGTGAGCAACTGCCTTGGCGAACGCCCGGTCGTAGACGCCGTTGACCTCGAAGGCAGGAATTCCGAGTTGAGGCTCCAAGTCCTGCACGTTCTTCAGCGCCTGCTGCACGCGGCGGATGTGTTCACCACTCTGACCGGTCGTGAAATGGCTGGCGACCTCGTTCGGTCGCCCTGTCGCACAGTCTTCCAGCTTCTTCACGACCGCCGGATCCCCTTGAGTGAAGAGCGTCGATGTCAGTTCTGCCATGGGTCTACTCCTCGGTGCACGACGACAGACGATTTGAACTATGAAGGCCCTGTCGTCCGGTTAACGGAATCAGCACGGCCATAGGAATACGAGCACGCCCTGCGCTTGGGCGAGGGCCTGCGCGGCCAACACAACTGCGGCAAGAATAATGGCAATCAGTTTTCAAGCTGGTACCCCGATCGAATTGTGCGCCTAACGCCAGGCATCACCCGCGCCCCTACGCAACGTACATGAGAGGCTTCGTGATGGGGCGTCGGGTGCATGCCGTCGTTAGGTCGCGTGTAGAGACAGAAGGCCGGATTCTATTTCTTGCTGCTCTCCATAATTTCCACATCCAAGCTCATCTGATCCTTTCCTATAACATCACCATCAACCTCTACGCGGCCTACAAACCCATTTTGAGTATATTCGAGATAAAACCTCCGGCCGACCTTATGCCGCTGCCTTACGACCGTCCCCTTCCCGCTTTCGATCTGCTTTATGGTTTCCTCCGCAAGCCAGTTGAGGAAGTCCGCATATTGAAAGCATCATCGCCTATGGTTTTTATGCGGCAGCCGTAAGAAATGGACTTCGTTTTTTCAGAGCCCCCGCCCTCAAGCCCCGAAACCGTTTCACTACCCATATCGCCATAAGCAAAATCTATCCCTTTGTACTTTCTATCCTTCACTAACCCTCGCGCGTCATAGCTGGAGTAGAAGGCACTAGATTTCGTTTGAGCAAACACAATGACCCCTCCACAAAGCAAGGAGACTAATAGCGCAAAAATAGCCACGCGGCTTCTTAGTTTGACAGGTTCGGAAGTCATAGCTCGTTACTCCCATACAATACAACCGCGACACAACAGCGACCTAACGCCCCGGCATCAGCGGCGCGCACGGACCTTTGACGATAAGAGGCATGATGGATGCGCGTCCGCTGCATGCCGTTGTAGGCCGCTGGCCTGCGCTCACTCGCTGAGCCGGCCTCCTGTTATTCGTGTGAGCGTTTCATTAACGTCGAACTTCTTGGCCCTAAGCCCTTCAATACCTGCCGCTTTCATCCGCTCAATCTTCCCCCCTAAGTACGCGTCTAGTGAGGATTCGTCCTCGAACAGATAGACCCCGCCCGCTTCTCCCGTCTCACGATTCTCCGTCCACACCTTGCAAATCAGGCCGGGGACATCTGCGATGCTGTGCGCCAGATCAGAATATTCTGCCGCCATCTCATCGCCCCACGGGCCGGAGAAGAGATAATCCATCTGTAGGAGTTTAAGGGCCACAACAACCTCCTCCTTTTGCGGTAATCAGACAGGTGTTGGCACATCTCAGCGGCCTAACGAATAGGATTCTTTCCGCAGTCTCGCCGCCTGTCAAGATGGAGTAAACACAGCTCCTGCTAGGCGGCGAGCACTGCGGAAAGAATCAGTTGGACTAAACCGCGGGGTCACTATGGAGATTGAATATCACGGGCGTGCACCACGCTGTGGGATAAGAGCGGGAGGCCGAGTGAAGGCGTAGCTGGTCTTTCGGACAGGGTCTTGCAGAGGCATGGAGTTAGCGATTTGCCGGAGGAAGTGACAACAAGCAGACCAGCGGCTTGATGTTTTTGGTGTGAGCAGCAGGCGCCGCGCAGACTGAGACGTCGTACCCAGTCTGGCATCGCTGGATAAGCCGAGCAGGTAATGGGTGAGTCAGTCATGCTAGGCACTTAGGAAGAATCGAATCGGATGGGCCTGGTGGCAGTGATGGGTAGGTTGGCCAAGGTACGCGGCCATAACCGCCGCTTAAATCGCGAAAATGAATTTCACGCACGCGTTCAAGGTGCCACTTCAACGGTTCTCTTAGCCTTTCAGTGCGGTTTTGCTCGCGGTCAGTGGAAGTTATCTAATTACGAGAGCAAAATTGAGCCGCTGAAAGTGGGTCAGATCAATGAGTCGGCCACCGACCAACTCAAGCTCTGCACCATCTCCGCCCCCGAGTTCATCCGTCGTTTCCTGCAACACGTTCTCCCGCCTCGCTTCATCAAGGTTCGCTACTTCGGCTTGCTCGGCCCCAGCAACCGTCACTTGCTCACCCAAGCCCGAGAACTGCTCGCCTCCCACCAGTCCCCTAAGGGCTCCATTGTCACACCCGCCGCCCCCTCCCAGATCGTTTACTTTGCCCCAACTGCGGCGCTCACTTGCGACTCTCCCAATCCCTGAAACCGATCCGCACACGTCCCCCTTGAGCTTTTGACCATGCCAACCCCGTTACCTTTCTGGTTTGTTGCTGTTAGTGGATGGTTTGCGCTAACTAATTCGGCGGCGTTATGGGACCACTGCGTGCTCTTATCGAAAATTCCTAGTGCCGGGCCAGCCCAGTCCCCCCTGGCAGCTCAAAAAAACCAATCGTTTCCCGTCCTACTCAACTTCGCCCTGATCCACGTCAACCCCTCTCTACCTCACAGGCCCTCTCACCCTCGTCAGCGGCGCTATTCAAACTCCAAAGCCCAAGTTAAGTCGTTCCTGTCACACCCGGCTTAGTTCAACACAGAATTGTGTGGCGGCTACTTGTGTGTAGCGGGCGTTGCGCCAACTCCCCGCGCCACACTAATTCTTAATACGTTTACGCTGCTTCGCGTCGCAGTCACTTAGTTGGATTCCACACATACTTCCCGGTCTTATCGATGTACCCCATCTTATCCCCGACCATCACATTCGCCAGCCCGCCGGAGAAAGAACTCGCCCAACTAAACTGCGGCTCAATCACAACTTTGCCATCTTTATCGATAAAGCCGTAGTACCCATCTACCACTGCCCTCGCCAGCCCCTCAGAAAAGTCCTCAGCGACCTCGAACTGCGCGGCTACCGCCATGTTCCCGGTCCTATCGATGTACCCCGTCTGCCCGCCGACGACAACACACGCCAGCCCCTCGGAGAAGTCGCAGGCGTCATCGAACTGCGGGGGAATGACAATCTTGCCGGACCTGTCGATGTACCCGGTCTTACCTCTTTTATTTATGCCCAGCCTGCCGATTCCACCATTATGTGCGGGCTCGGCCTGATGATCGGGCGCTTCCATCACTACCCGTGCTAACCCCTCCCGAAAATCGCCCGCGTCCGTGGCGGAGAGTCGGATCACGACCTGTCCCGCTTTGTTGATATAGGCCTGCTTTCCATTCAGTTGTACGTGGGCTAAACCCTCGCAGAAGCCGTCGGCATCATCGAACTGCGCGGGGATGACCATCTGGCCGTACCTCCCGACATACCCCCACCTCTCACCAGCCTTGACGGGGCCTAAACCTTCGGAAAAATCTTTGGCCTCGCGGAACCGAGGCTCGACGACGAACTTCCCTGTTTTGTCTACGAAGCCGACGCCCCCATCCGTGCCGACGCACAGCAGCCCCTCTGAGAATATGCAGGCCGCCGATCTGAACCGCGGCTCGACGATAACCTTTCCCGTACTGTCAATGAGCCCCCATCTTTCCGGGATCTTTACTTCTTGGCCGTCCATGTCCTTCTTCTTCAACGCAGTTGCAAACAAGCCTATTCCCTCAGAGAAGTAGTAAGCTACATCGAACTGCGGCTCGACTACGATTCTGCCGGTCCTATCTATGTAGCCTTCCTTCCCGTCCTGAACTATCGGGTACAGATCGCCTGCTTCGCCTTGAGCGAAAGAACTAACAGATAGAATTAAGGATGACGAGAGAATTGAGATTACCGTGAGTTTCTTTAGCATCGATCTTCTCCCCACAGCGAAACTCCAACAAATTACGCCTAACGCCCGACCTTCAGCTGCGGTGCGCGAGCAGCATTCAGCTGAAAGAAAAAAGTTACTTGAGAAACACGCTATCGCGCCGTCAGACTGCGAGGCTTTGTTCGCTTGCGTCGATAGAGGAACTGTAACCATCGCCGAGGTCGTCGATTTGTAATCCAAGCGGGTTAGCGCCGACGCGGTGAAGAGCACGAAGCAAATCAATAACGGCAGCAAACGAAAGATCAGGGTGCGGTTTCAGGAATACAGTAGCTTCGATTTCGTTCGAGCCAGGGCGATACGCCTTCATCTCCCTGCGTTGGTGGAAAACTTGCCGCAACCGCGCGAACAATACGCGCTGCGATTTTTGAAGGTCTCCATTCAAGTAAAAACGACCGTCGACTGCTACCTGGATCACAAGCGTAAGCGGATTTGGGCGCAGCTTCGCTAGATCTTCATCTGCGTCCGCAGGAACGGGAATCATAATCATGAAGTCCCCATCGAAACCGGCGACTTTCAAAGAGAGCGGCTTCGCTCCCGAATCCCGCACGGCGCGAAGTACGCGTAATACGTCAGCAAAATCTGAGGACTTAGCGGATTCGACAATAACTTGGCGCGATCCTTTTCGAAGTCTCTCTGCTAGATGGATCTTCAATGGATTCAAATCAGCAACGGTTCCAAGAGACTCTCCAGCCAATCGGATTTCGCCACCTCTAAGAAGCTGGACACTCGAAAAGGTAGTTAGCTGGTCGACAGCTGCGCCAAAAGCAAGGAGGCTTAGCAACAATGAGAAACCGAGTTTCATACGGAGCAACCGAACGCATAGTTGAACGCATAGTTGGGCATCACCCTTTTAATAAGGGCAAACTCACCACGCCTGAGTGGATCACCGGCGAGTATTTTGCTGTCCCCTCTGCTATCCCCGGAATTAAAGCTAAACCTATTCTTGATCATTGTGAATTGCGAGCACTAAGGTTGGTAGATTAGCTTCAGCGCGATATTGCAGTTCCCGCTCTCTATTAGCTCTCCGTTCGGCACTGTTTTCCAGTCCTAGCACACTATGGCTGTAGTCTTTGCTCATAACAACTCTCAGAATTCCGGCCCTAAGACTAAGTCCCTTCTGCTTATCCGGTTGTTTCAGCAAATCGCTACGGACAGACACGCGATGAGCCTGAAACCGGAAAATATGGGCCTATGCTGAAATAAGCGGACAAGCATAAAGTCCCTAGCAAAAGAGTCTCTTATAATATGCAGAAAAGTGGCATCGTCACACACTTGGTTGAACATGCCGTCACTTCCTTACAGATGAGCTTGCAGGGAGGCGCACCTGTGGCGTCTAGCTATATACATGACTTCTCCGGTCGATCGTTCTTCCTCGTCCTCATGCGTCTACCTCAAGGGAGGGATGCCACTCTCAAATATTTTAAGAAGATCTCAGAATTCCCTCAGCCATGGATCCCGGATTCGGGCGATGCACGCCGATTGCTGCCTAACCCCGACCTGCCACAGTTCCCGGTTGGTACTCAAGCTTTAACCTAGTGAGAGCGCGCTCGTCCCTGCCTAATACGCGCATTGATAAACGGAGAAAAGTGCCCGCGGTATCGCTCCTGTAACGCGGGCAGCCGCCAGTCCCTACCGGTGATCGTCCCCCGACATCCTGATACCCCACAGCGGCACTGCCAGGGCAGAACCCGCTGCTCGTCGCACTCCCACAGGGCATAGTCAGCCGTCAACTCTTCTCCGGGACAGATAGTGGGGTAATTCTGTGTTGCTGGTCAATCGGTCTGGCACGCCGTTCTGCGGGCTGGAATTCTGGCGATCTTTGGGTCGCTAGTGATAGCCTTGCGACATGGCCGACCGCGAAAAATCCTTCGTCCGCAAGGCCGTCGAAAGCCTCGCTCTCAAGTTTATTGTTGCGGTTGCCGCTTTCGGGGGTTCTACCGTGCTGATGTGGTATACGGCCAACTCAGCCTGGCTACACGGTCTACCGGGCTACAAGGTGGGTTTTATCATAGCGGGCGTTTTCGCACTTTGCTCTATAGGGACCTACTTTCTTATTCTTACGATTGCCCGCGTCCCTCTTCGCAATGCCCCTGCCGGAAGCCTATTAGAACCCAAGGGAAGTTGGCTGGATGATATTGCAGAGCAAGATAGACTGGAATTACACGACGCAGTCTACGTAACAAACTGTAAACTGACCATAATGCTGATCGGGGAAAACCCTCACGTATTATTCGACTTTAACGGCGGTGCCCCGCGTGTAGTTGAAAGTATTGGGTGGCGATTGGTCCATAGGTTAAGCAGCCTTGGCTTGGGGCGCAAGTTGGGCGGCCTGTTGGTCGTCGGGCAAACAAGCTTTGAGCGTCGCTTTCAGCAAGCGTAGTTG
>DATKDA010000020.1:0-14405 GCA_035512935.1 Pyrinomonadaceae bacterium
GATGGGAATAAAGAGCACGAGGATAGGGACCGCGAGAACCGGAAGCAGGCTTCGCGATCGTCCCCCAGCAAGGTTGACCAGTGCGGCGCTGGCGAGAAAGAACCCGATGAACATTGAGCCGCAATCGCCCATGAAGATTGAAGCTCGGTGCGAGTTGTAGATCAGAAAGCCCAGGAGCGCTGCGCCAAAGCAAAGGAGGAGTACAACCTCTGTAAATTCGCCGGTGTTGATGAAGCTAAGTGACAGAAAGCAGGAGGCGATAAGCGCAATTCCGGCTGCCAGTCCGTCCATGTTGTCAAGCAGGTTTAGCGCGTTGGTGATTCCGATCAACCAGAAGATCGTCAACGCCATATTGAGCGAATTAGATCCGGTCCAGGGCAGTGCCAGCCCGTAATAGATGACGAAAGCTGAACCCATCACCTGACCAATCAGCTTCTGGTAAGGCTTGGTGTGAAAGAGATCGTCTATCAGACCGACGAAGAAGAGAAATGTGCTTGCGCCAATGACAACCCAACCGTAAGGCGTATGCGGAGCAAAGAGCAGATAACTGATGGTGACTGATAACCAGATAGCCACGCCGCCCAGCATGGCCGTAGGTTTCTTGTGCCAGCGATCGGTCTTCGGTTTTGCTACGACTCCCACTCGGTGGGCGAGCAGGCGGACAAGTGGAGTTAGCACGACCGCCAGTACGAACGCCGCAGCAATGGCTAAGATATTCTGCGAAGTAAACGGCATGGATTCATGTCGTCCCTCCGGGAGACGCTTTATGCAATCGAGCGCGTCAAGACCGCCCCACCCCGGAGGGGTAAAATGTTTGTAGCAACCGACCGCGTCGATTCCATCACCCCAGACGGGTGATATGTTTATCGCAACCGACCGCGTCAATTCCATCACCCCAGGGGGGTGAATCACCCCAGGGGGGTGATATGTTTATAGCAATCGACCGCGTCAGATACCGTCACCCCGGAGGGGTGATATGTTTATAGCAACCGACCCCGTCAGATACCGTCACTCCGGAGGGGTGAAATGTTTGTAGCAACCTATGTCTCGAAGAGGGCAAATCTATAAATGCCACCCCTCCGGGGGTGGGGGCGCCTCTGACGTCGCTGGTCTATAAACATGTCACCCTCCGGGGTGGGGGCGCCTCTGACGTCGCTGGTCTATAAACATGCCACCCCTCCGGGGGTGGGGGCGCCTCTGACGTCGCTGGTCTATAAACATGTCACCCCTCCGGGGTGGGCCACGCCTCTGACGTCGCCGGCCTATGAACATGTCACCCCTCCGGGGTGCATCACCCCTCCGGGGTGCGGAACCGTGAGATAGAACGGCGGCCCTGACGTAAAACAACACGTCACCAAAATAATTGTGACTGAAACTCCCGCCGTCGCCCCGTCTCCCCATCTCCCCGCCCACTCAATCGTCCAAGGCCGTGGGGCGCCCACTCTGATACTCGATCACGGTACCAAGAATGCCATCGAGAGGCATGCGCGGCTGAAAATCTACAAGTTGGCTTACCTTAGTGATGTCCGGCACGCGGCGCGGCATATCTTCAAACCCTTCCTCGTAGGCCTCGTCATAAGGGACGAAAACAATCTCAGATCCGGATCTCGTAAGTTCCTTGATTCGCTGCGCCAGCTCAAGAATCGAGATCTCCTGGTTCGAGCCGATGTTAAAGACCTGACCGACTGCTTCCTTGTGTTCCATCAATTTCATGAGCGCGGAGACAACGTCACCAACATAACCGAAACAACGGGTCTGAGAACCATCGCCGTAAACCGTCATTGGGCGGCCGGCAAGGGCCTGCTTCACTAAGGTCGGAATTACCATTCCGTATTGTCCCGTTTGTCTGGGGCCCACTGTATTGAATAGCCGCACGACGATCGTGGGCAGCTTCCTTTCGCGCCAGTAAGCCAGAGCGAGGAACTCGTCGATTGCCTTCGAGCAGGCATAGCTCCAGCGTCCCTTGGTGGTTGCCCCCATCACCAAACAGCCGTCCTCCCGGAAAGGCACATCGGTGCTGAGACCATAGACTTCAGAAGTTGAAGCTACCATCACCTTTTTCTTCTTTTTGTTGGCGATGGCCAGCACTACCTCGGTGCCGCGCACATTGGTCTCAATCGTTCTCACCGGACTCTCGACGATCAACTTCACGCCAACTGCCGCAGCAAGATGAAAGACGACATCGCATTGATCGACGAGCTCGGCTGTGACTGGATGGTTGTGCACGCTTTCAATTGTGTAGTGAAAGCGCGGATTTGGTTTTAGGTGTTGAATATTTTCGATCCTGCCGGTCGACAGATCGTCTATCACAAAGACCTCGTCCCCGCGATGCAAATAAGCGTCGGCAAGGTGCGAGCCAATGAATCCTGCTCCTCCCGTGATCAGAACCCTCAAGTGATTAGCTCCTTTTGATTTTCTTAGATCCTCGATTCCACACTTCTCTCGGCGGCGCGATTTATTACGGGAACAGTGCCGCCACCCAGAAGCTCCCGATATAGTGATCCAATGTCCTCCAACAACCGCTCTCTGGAGTAATTCTGGTGGACAAATTGTATTCCCTGGCGGGAAATTTCGTGACGCAGGTCCGGGTCGTCAACCAATCGCTCGAGCCCGGCAGCAAAGCTCTCAGCGTCGTTCGGGACAACGCGCACGCCGCGCGAGCAGATTGAATAGCCACTAGTCTCACTTCTAACCGAGCCGAGCAGATCGACGACTCCTCCAACCGAGGTCGCAATGACGGGCCTTCCATTGGCCATCGCTTCGATTAGAGTCAGCGGGGTGCCTTCATTCAGTGACGTTAGGCAAACGAGATCCAGCGCCGGATAAAAGTTTTCCGGGTCCTTCCGATTGCCGGCAAAAATGAGTTCATCCCCCATCTTCAAGGAGCGTGCTTGCGTCTCGAGCTTATCGCGCAAAGCTCCATCCCCAATGACGACAAACCGCACTCGCGCTCGAGTCTTTTCCTTCATCAGCGCGACGGCCCTTAGAAACAGATCATGATTTTTGATTTCGGTCAGCCTTCCGACGATCCCGATTAGGACCTCGTCAACTGTCGCCGTTAACTCCTCGCGAAAGAGATTTCTGCGCCCCTCCCAGTCTGCATAGATACTGAGATCTAAGCCGAGCGGAATCACTGCGAACTGAGATTCACTCCCGACTTTGAAGCGCTTATGAATCTCCCAGTGTTGCTGCTCGCTCACAACGACGATGCGATCGGTTCCTATGCGGGCAAGGAACCTCTCTATCCACAGGAAAAGCCCCGTCTTAAGAGGGCCATAGTAGCTGTGAAAGATGTGACCATGATAAGTGTGGACCACCCGGCACTGCCGCGGCCGGCCCACCAAAGTTGACGGAGTTAGCCAACGATATAAAAAGCCTGCGATACGTCCTACCGTACCGGCTTTTGCCGTATGGGTATGGACTATGTCAGGACGTTCGCGGCAGAACAGGCGGTAGAGCTTCCAGATAGTTAATCCGTCTTTTAAAGAGACCTCGCGACTCATCTCCGGAATAAAATGCGTCCGCACGCCATTTTCAGTTGCGAAGTAGCTCATGTCCTCTTCACCGGGCGGGACGGTTCCCGCAACCAGAAGGGTTGTGCAGTCGTCAGATTCCAGTCCGGCAGTCAACCAGACCACATGCCGGGCTGGTCCGCCAACGTTAAGTCTTGCGATTACGCGAACGATGGAGATTCTTGATTTTTGATTTTTGATTTTTGATTTCAGATTTTAGATCCCCGCGTCCCCGTGCCCCTCCGTCTCCGCGTCTCCCCTCAGTCCATCCGGAACACAGTCTCTGGATCGTCTTCATGGCGGATCTCGTCTACCTCTTCGCGCCGTCCAGCCCCCATATAAAGACGGTTCGGACAATTAATGACAATTCCGGGCACAGAACCAACATTCTTATAGGCATGCACTACACCAGCCGGCACGAGCACTGTTACAGGATTCTCTTCTCCACCGATCACCGTAAACACTCGATTGAACGTCGGTGAGCCCTCGCGCTTGTCCCACATCCGCAACATGAAGTTCGAAGGACCAAGAAAGCAGAAGAGATCCGCCTGATCGACGTGCTCGTGTGGCCCGCGAGTTATACCCGGTAGCGTCGAAGATATGTAAGCCATTTCTGGATAGAACTCGGCACTCAGCTCATCCTGACGAAACAGTTCAATCAGCCAACCGCGCTCATCCTTGAACTTCCTCAGCTCGCGGATCACAACGCCCTCAATCTCTCCTTCTACGAAGACTCTAGACATTGGCGCCCATCTCGGCTGCATGCTTCAACTCCAGATTGTTGGCCCCAGTCTCGGCGACCATGTTTGAGGCCCGCAACAGACTTTCAAACGTGCCTGCGTCGGTCCACCATCCCTCGAGCTCTTCCCAGGTCAATTCGCCTCGTTCGATGTAAGCATTGTTGACGTCGGTGATTTCGAGCTCGCCGCGTCCGGAGGGCTTCAGCGTGCGGATGATGTTGAACACGTCCGAGTCATACATGTAGACGCCGATGACCGCATATTCGGAGCGAGGCACCGCCGGCTTCTCTTCAATACGCACGACGTTTCGGCCATTTAGTTCAGGGACACCAAAGCGCTGCGGGTCGGGGACTCGTTTCAGCATGATCTTTGCGCCGGCGCCCTGATGGCGATAGGCCCGCACCGCCGATCGGATATTGCCTTCGATGATATTGTCACCAAGAACCACACAGACAGGGTCGTCGGCAGCGAAGTGCTCGACTAACGACAAGGCCTCAGCGATCCCTCCCTCTCCCTCCTGGTATGTATAGTTCAGGTGTTTGAGGCCAAAAGCTTTGCCGTTGCCGAGAAGCTTCAGAAAGTCACCGGCCGAATTTCCCCCGGTGACGATCATGATGTCGGTGATACCCGCATTAATCAGCGTTTGAATCGGGTAATAGATCATCGGCTGGTTGTAAACGGGAAGCAGGTGTTTATTTGTGACGGCAGTGAGGGGACGCAATCGCGCGCCCAATCCTCCGGCTAATACGACGCCTTTCACTCAATACCTCCTGAAGTTGGTCCGTTGTCCGTGGTCAGTTGTCAGTTGTTGGTCTTTGGTCTTGGGCCTTCGGCCTTTGGTCTTTGGTATTGGTCTTTTATTGAACCAAAGGCCAAAAGCCCAAGTCCAAAGGCCAACTACGTCGGGCTTTTTGTGTGATTTCGTGGATCCGCTTTTGTCCCGTGAGAAAAGCCGATCCACGAAATCACACGAACTTACACGAACCAAAGCTCAAAGACTCAAAGACCCAAAACCAAAGACCAAAGGCCGAAGGCCCAAGACCAAGCCCATCAACTGACCACGGACTACTGACCACTGACAAACCATAATTCCAGCATCAACAATGTCCACAGTTGATGCGCATAGTCACGCTCACCACGCGTGTGTAACTCTACCAGACGGCTCACCGCTTCCGGCTTGAAAAGACCACGTTGCAGCGCCTGTTCAGATAAAAGCGTCTCCCTCAGAAAGGGCTGCAACCGGCCACGAAACCAGTGACCAAGCGGTACACCAAATCCCATCTTGCGCCGCCCGAGGTTCTCAGCCGGCAACAACCGCTTCAGCATCCGTTTCAGCAGATACTTGGTCGTCAATCCGCGCAGCTTCAGATTCTCGGGCAAACTCGCTGCAAACTCTATCACGTGATGATCCAAAAATGGTGAACGGGCTTCCAACGAGACTGCCATCGTCGCAATATCAACCTTAACGAGCAGGTCGTTCGGTAAATAGGTCATGATATCCGCCAACAGGGCCGCATCGACGATTCCTGAGCCATTCGCCGTGGCCAACCATGGTTCAAGCAGATCCTCGACCTTGTTCGGCAAGGTTTCTCGATGAAACTCAGCCGAATAAAGATGCTGCTTAGCAGCGGCGTCAAACACAGTCACCCAACGTAAATAACGGTCCACCTTAGGTAGTGACGCGGCCTGCATGAAGCGCTTCACATCTCTGAACCGGCTGCGGCGCGTCTCGGATGTAGGTATGAATCCAATCACCTGTTCAAGCACTGACTCGCGCAAAAGAGCAGGCAGTCGATGATACTTCTCTGCGAGGCTCATTGCTGCGTACCTTTCGTAACCCGCAAAAGCCTCGTCACCCCCATCGCCATTGAGCGCCACCGTAACGTGTTTACGCGTCTCTCGCGCTACGTAGTAAGTAGGAATGGCCGACGAGTCTGCGTACGGCTCACCATAATGCTTGACAAGCGTGGGCAGGACTTCGAGTGCGTCAGGGCGCACGATAAATTCGTGGTGATCGGCGCCAACGTGTTCGGCGACGCGCCGCGCGTGATGAAGTTCGCTGAAGTCCTGCTCCTCGAAACCAATTGAAAATGTTTTGACGGGTTCGCTCGACTCCTGACTCATTAGGGCCACCACCGCACTTGAATCGATTCCGCCTGACAAAAAGGCGCCCAGCGGCACTTCGGACATCAGGCGAACGCGGACGGCGTCGCGCAGAATCTCGACCGCGCGCTCACTGGCTTCTGCTTCGTCGATCTTCAGCTTCTTTGAGAAATCGGGCTGCCAATAGCGTTGAATCGTGATCTCGCCGCGACGCCAACGTAAGGTATGCGCCGGCTCTAGCTTCCGAATGGCGCGATAAGCTGTGCGTGGAGCCGGAACACACATGAAAGAAAGGTATTGATCGAGCGCTTCGCGATCGATCTCGCGACTGATTTCCGGGTGAAGGAGTAGCGCGCTGAATTCTGAAGCAAATGCGAGGTGGCCATTCCACTGTGCATAAAGAAGTGGCTTTTTGCCAACGCGATCGCGTGCGAGAAACAGCTCCTGGGTGCGTTCGTCCCAGATGGCAAAGGCAAACATCCCACGCAGGTGTTTAGGACAATCGGCGCCAAACTGATCGTAGGCATGGATGATCGCTTCTGTATCGCTGTTGGTATAGAAGGTGTGCCCGAGCTTCTCGAGGTTTGCGCGGAGTTCGCGGTAGTTATAGATCTCTCCGTTGAAAACGATCCAGGCGGTGCGATCCTGATTATGAATGGGCTGCTGACCGCTTTTGAGATCGATGATCGCGAGGCGTCGCATTCCGAGCCCAACCGGTCCATTGACATAGAAGCCGTCGTCGTCAGGCCCACGGTGGCTGATAGCTGCGCACATCCGTCCGAGCAAAGCCTCGTCAACGGGCATGGTGTCGTTACTGACCAACCCTACAATTCCGCACACGTTTTATACGTACCTTTAGCTACTCTGTGACGACTCTAATGCCTACCCGCGATGGTCCACACCCGGAGAATCCTGGAGTTGGTTTGTGAGTGCCATCGCCTGAACGATTAAGCCTCAGCAAATAGATCTCGGCCCTCGGCAAGTTCATTTAAGGCCAGACAATCCGGCGTAGATAGTAACGAACCTTGATAGCAGTGTCCAAAGGGAGACAATACGTCCCCCTCGATTCGCGACGTTCTCAACTTCCGCCAAGAACCACAGGCTCGAGCCTCGTGGAGTTTAAATTTCTACCTAACCAAACATGAATATTTGAAGTCTCCTACCCCGGAAGGGGTGAATGTCTATAGCCCGAGCCCAACCAAAATCTTCAGGCGCCGTTCGAAGGGGCGGAAACTCAACTTGGCGAGTACGAATCGAGTATCGTTCCGCTCTTCGAACGGCGTCCAGATTTCATTGTGTTCATCCCTAATCTATAAACATCTCACCCCTCCCCGGGGTGAGGAAAGGCCGTTTCTTTGAGGACCGAAAGAATCCCAGGAGCAGGTGACCTCCAAAGAGTCTTCACACACTCTATGAAACCAGAGTGTCTTGTGGTGTTGGGGTCGTTTAGTTAGGCTGAAGTTGAAGTTCCACGCGACTAAAGTTGGGGGTGTCCTGTGTGGTCTAGTCAAGAGCGATCGAAATCAAACGAGCGACCAACACAAAATCTAAAGAAGCCGAATCCCAACTCTCCCCCTGAGCTTTGTCTTCACACATTGCAGTCGTTGGCACGTGCGCATGCTGTCCAGTCTGCGTTTTGGGCCAACGCGATCCGTGCGAACTATAAATAGTTCTCCGCCGACCAGATGCATTGGCGAGAGGTACGGTGAAGCAACATACACAATCTGGACAGGATCCAGAGTCGGAGGGTGTGCGCATGCTGTCCAGCCTGCGCTTGGGCCAACGCGATCCGGGCGAACTACAAAGCGAATTTTGGTGTAAAAGGGTAATGTCAGCGTTCGGCCCAGATCTTTAGCGAGTCCCCGAGACGGCCAAGTCGAAGAATGCCGTTAGCCAGATGCTTTATGGCTCGCAAAGAACTACTGCTACTGAAAGTTTCGTTTAGTTGGTAGCCTGTCCTTACCCGGTCGGCGCCGTCAAAGTTTGCCGTCTCCGCTTTTTCCCATACCCGCGCCGCCTGAAGAAGTTCCGCTGGATTGACGCCTTCCGTTCTTATTTTGACCGAGTGAAACCCGTGATTGAGGAGTAGTGTCTTAATCCCATTGATCGAGAAGAGGTGCAGATGCTCCGGTGGCGAGATGACGCTCCACTTTAAACCCAGCAGTTGACTCGAAAGACCCGTGGCATGTGGAGTCGTCGCCCACCACAGTCCCCCCGGACGCAAAATGCGAGCAATTTCAGCAATTAAGCTCTCGGGATCTGGTACGTGCTCCAGTAACTCACTGGCGGTCACGACATCGAAGTGAGCGCCAGGATAATTGGCATCAGAAAGCTGACCTAAAAACGCCTGAAAGCCAGAAGCCCTAACGTGATCGATCGCTGTCTTCGAGATGTCCAATCCTTCTGCTTGCCAGCCAGCACGGTTCGCGGCTTTGAGCAATGAGCCGGCGCCGCAACCGATATCCAGCAAACGGTTGGTTCTTCGATAAGGAGAGAATTGCGCGACAATTTGGTCCAGGCGGAGATGAATAAAATCTGGGTCCGAAAGATTAGAATCGGTGTAATAGGTATCGTAGTCCTCGGAGTTGTCCGCTTCAGGCACGATACTCGTATACATTGTTCCGCAAGTCTTACAAGTTAACAGGTCGTAATGGCCCTTATGCCCGCACGCTTTTCCGTCTACTGTTCGGCAGGCTGGACAACTCCGAACAGTTGTTTCGCATATCCCATTAGTTTCCGGCATTACGCAAATCCACTCACCAATCTCGAATCCCTTGATCATTCACAATCAACGCTGCTGAACCCGAGGAATCGTAAGCGGGGCTTCCCCAGGTTCCCGGTTCGCCATCTCGATACGCCTTCGTTCGTCCCGTTTCTCCCACAGCAAAACATAACCGACAGCTACAAAAATAAAATAGAACACAAGCAACTGTGATCGCTGCCGGTAAGCATTTCCGACATTCCCCTGAAAAATAGAATAGGCAATCGAAAGCATAACCGTGAAGATTATGATCGGTGAGATTTGTCTTAAGCGGTAGCGAACGGAGAACCAGAGCCCCAATACGAGCATCGGGAAGGATATCCACCAAATTATCATCTCAGGCAGAGTGATACTTTGACGCAGAGATGCCAGTTCCCAAGGAAAAGGAGCAAACAGAAGATAGAGTAGACCGAGCGGAATGGCCGACAATGCGCCTGCGCCGGTTGAAACGTCGATGTCCCTCCCAAACCCGGAAACTGCACTCGTCGCCGAATCCTGCCGGCTAACCTGAATACGTTCCAGGGTTGCGAATTGGCTTAGCTGAACTTCGGCATATCGAGTAATGCCGAGGTAGGTCAGTCCTAAACCCAGAATAACTATTATTGCGAACTGTCGAATGAAAGTTGCCGTGTTGAGTTTTTGCATCCCAATCACAAAAGCTCCTCCAACGGCGGCTGTAATCATGTAGAAGACGTAAAAACGAAAACTGAGCAGCAAAAACAGGGCCGAGACCAGAATGACGGCGTACTTAACGCTGAACTTCTCTCCCAATCTAAGCGTTGCCAGAATTGATAACGCAAGCAAGAAAACGATGGGACCATCCTTAAGTCCTTGTGACGACCAAAGGACAAGAGATGGGTAGAAGGCAACCGCAATTGCTGCCAAACGCGCTACCCGCAGGTTGTTGAAAACGTGATGCGCGCAAAGGAATATCACAACCGCAGTCGCAGCACCCATCACGGAATTCACGAGTTGCACGGCCAGCATGTTGCGACCAATCAGGCCATAAATACCGGCAACCAGATAAACCATTCCCCATCCCGAGGCATACCCAGTTCCAATGAAACCATCGACGAGGGATTGAAAATACTTGTCGCCACCCCATCCCAGTAGTTGCGCTTGTCCATAAAAATCGTAGGTGATGGCATCGCCGCCAAAAAATTCCAGTCCGTTAAACGCAAATATCACCGTCCCAAAAAAAACTCTCACAAGCAGTGCTGAGATGAACAACTTGAATAAGAAAGGACCATCAGTCTTCTGGCGGTAGGCGAACAAGGCGACCGGAACAGCAAATGCAGCACAAAGGAGGACCGCTTTGCTCGTGTCGAATTTTGTCAACACCCCATAGTCCAGGGAATAGGGCGCAACCAGCGTCGGAACAACCAACACTATGGCGGCGCTGAGAATTAGACCCAGTAATGTTATGACGCTATTCAAGAAAAACCTTCGCTAGAGAGATCTCGGAAATCAATAATATCAGTTCAAGGGGGGAATTATCACCGCAGCACCAAATGGTCCTCAAGCACGAGAGCATCGAAATTAGCAGTTTGAAACGTTCTAATTGCGTCCTGTGGCGTACACACAATCGGCTCCTGAATATTGAATGAAGTGTTGAGCAACATCGGGCAGCCCGTCAGCTTTTCAAATTCATGAATCAACTGCCAGTAGCGTGGATTCGTTTTGCGGCTGACTGTTTGGGGCCGCGCAGTACCATCGATGTGCACAACCGCCGGAAACCGCTCCTGTTGCTCTTTTGCAACGTGCAGCACGGTTACCATGAAGGGATCAAAATGGGGCCGCCCGAAGACCTCAGCGCTAACTTCTTCCTTCATCGAGGGAGCGAGTGGACGAAACCATTCGCGTAGTTTCACTTTATGGTTAAGTAGTTCACGCATGTCGGCACGTCGAGGGTCAGCAATAAAGCTTCTATTTCCTAGCGCACGTGGTCCAAACTCCATTCGTCCCTGAAACCAGCCGATAATCGCGCCGTTGGCCAACATTTGCGCAACCCGCGGCAGCAGTTCCGAGTCTGGCAATGTCTCAAAGTTCAATCCCTGCTCATTGAGAGCAAGCTCGCATTCATTCGAACTGAAGCCAGGCCCGTAATAGGCATGTTCCATCTTGAACTTACGTGGTTGGTTGAGACGCTGGTGATACACCAGAAGCGCTGCCCCCAGTGAGCACCCCGCATCTCCCGCGGCCGGCTGCACAAAATAATTCTTGAACGGCGACTCCGTCATAATCCGACCATTCATGACCGAGTTAAATGCCACGCCGCCAGCCATGCAGAGATTCTCTTCACCAGTGCGCTCGTGCAGGCCTTTCAAGAGTTGGAGGGCGGTATCTTCGAGGACCTTCTGGGCGCTGGCTGCAATGTTCCAATGCCGCTCGGTGAGCTCCTCGTCTGGTCGTCGGGGAGCGCCTAACTCATGTTGAATCTCTTCACCAAATTGATAATGTTTCGCAAGGTGATGATCAAGCACTCGGATGTTCAGATGGAAGTCGTGATTGCCGTTGCTCTTTAAAACCTTCTCAGCAAAGAAATCGTAATATTCCGGTTTACCGTATGCCGCCAGACCCATGACTTTCCACTCGTCGCCTCCGAACATATCAAAACCGATGAAGTTAGTGACAGCCGAATAGAATTGGCCCAAGGAATGAGGCAACTTAATACGCTTGAGCACTTTAAGACGGTTACCGGCGCCCTGGGAGAAGAGCGTGGTGGTGTCCTCGCCGGTGCCGTCCCAGGTCATAATTGCAGCGTGCTCGAATCCAGATACAAAGAATGCGCTGGCGGCATGGCATTGATGATGTTCGAGAAAGTGGAAGCGGAAGCCGCTTGGACCATAGTGTCTCCGGATCAGGCGGGGATGTCTCAGCATTCCGAGGTAGCTCTCTCCGACCTGCCCGATGCCCCGATCAACACGAGCCTTGAACATGTCACGCGAAATGATCGCAGACTTCAAAGCCTGCATTGCTTTGTGACGCAGGACCCACGGCTTCCAGTAGAGGCCTATGTGTTGCACATCCGCAACTTTGATTCCTGCCTCGTCCAAACAGTACTGCATCGCCTGGTACGGAAACCCGCTATGGTGCTTTCGGCGTGAGAAGCGCTCCTCTTCAGCCGCTGCGACTATCTCGCCATCTTTGATCAGCGTTGCGGCGGAGTCTCCTAATGTCGTCAAACCCAGTATGTACATCAGGCGCTTTTCCCCTGCATAACGCTCGTCGTGTGTTGCATTGGTTCAGGCTCTATTCTGGTTTGAACGCCTTCCTCGCTTGAAACAGTTGGCTTGCCAAAGCGTCCACAGACACCGAAACCACGTCGTCCTTCATTACAAAACCACACTTCTGTAAAGCCCGCTGCTCGATACCATTCAGCGACTTCGTCAAAAGAATGGTAATAAGCATACGGAGCGCCGAATATATCCATCAACGCCAGGGCCGACTCGCGACGCGTCATTTTTCCATAAGAACGAATCCGGAGGGCATTTACGGTCTTGCAAAAGGCTATGAATGGGACCGCCATAAGTTGTGCTATGGGTGCGAAATTACTGGGACTGACACGCGTCGTAACGGTTCGAATCCCATTAACAATGGGCGTGACCCACTTCTCGTACTTGTAAAGCCAGACGTAAAACGTTCCTCCCTGCCGCAAGAGTGGACGGAGCGCTCGAAAAGTTTGCAATGTATCGGGGGTATGATGAAGCACACCGGCGGAATGGATGATGTCCACGCTGGCAGGCGCGAGAGGTGGTCGCTGTAGATCACCTTGAACGAAATGCACGCGCGCTGGATCCGCTCCGGGATGGACGTGCCGATAAGCGTAACCATGTTCCAGGCCAGAGCTGAGATCGACAGCGACGACCTCCAGACCAAGTTCAGTGTAAGCTACCGACTGGCTGCCATTGCCGCAACCCGCATCGAGCACAACCTTGCCCTGTAGCTCTGCATGCGGTATGCGTAGCGGTTCAAGAAAGAACCACTTGACGCGATCGGCGAGTTCCATTCCCCAGGTGGTTCCACCCAATTCGTGGTTCTCCCACTCATAACTGAAGTTCTCACGGGTTTGCTGATCGTAAGTTATGCGGTTCGAATTGAGCTTTTCCGTCAAGAGCTGGAGGGACGCAGGTAGGGGTTCCGGAATAAGATCTCTGATCGTCGTCCAATGTTCCAAAATCGCATCAGGAAGCATCCTGGGGACTCCGCGCACAATGGGGAACCAGTGCTCGCAAGTCAAGCACTGAAGCAAGCCGCGGATCACTTCACCCTCCGTACCGGCTTGTTCTGGCCCCAGTGGCATGCACTTCAGACTCGATTGGCAGGAAGGGCAACGTAAGAAATCAAGTAATCGCAAATGCATTCTGTGTCTGAAATAAGTTCGCTCTAACCTAATCGTTACTGCCGTAAGATAACATTCTGCATCCTCTGGTGCTAACGAACCACTGCCCCGCCAATCGGGCCCGGTTCTTAGGTCTCACGAAAAACCTGACAACGAACCGTGAGCAAACCGTACCGGGAAAACAGGTCAGTACCGGTAGCGGAGAAGCTGTGAAGAAATTGCTCCTCAGGACTCCTTGCAGTGTATCGGAGTCTGCAGCAATCGCGAGCTCAATTTCTTCACAGCTTCGCAGCGACCGGATCCGTACATCAACCTAGATTCAGCGCTGCCGAGGGCTTCCAACGTCCGTGGCAGTGCAGAGACTTGAGTGGGGCCACAAATACAGAAGAAGCGGAGAAGCTGTGGAAAAATTGCCCTGCGACACTCTTTACCGCCCACCGAAGCCTGCACCACGCGGGCTCAATTTTTCCACGGCTTCGCAGCGACCGGATCCGTGCGTCAACGTCGATTCAGCGCCGAGGACTTCCACGTGTGTAGCCGCAGGGATCCGGTCGCTGCGAAGCTGTGAAAAGGCTTGTCCTTACCGCAGCTTTCAATGGACCACCCAATTATCCCGTTCGCCTTTTCACAGCTTCTTCGCTCCCGGTTCAGTATTTGTGGGTCCTGGTTCGGTATTCGTGGTTACCGGGTCTTTTTTACGGCCAACTGAGAACCATACGGGTTTCTGCATTTAGACCACCGTGAGGTAGTAGTCCAACACCTACTCAAGTAACTTCGCCTTGTCTATCAACTCATTGTTTCTTTCAAATGATATCTCTCCCAGAGTTGCTCAGCTTGGGTGGATACTGATGCTTCTGATAGACAGGATAAGCCTCAGTTCGCAGGTGTGCCAACATGTGGTGGCCGCGACGACTCGCGCGTTCGTGACGCAAACTCGATATGTCAAT
>DATKDA010000021.1:0-2408 GCA_035512935.1 Pyrinomonadaceae bacterium
CGCGAGTTACTGTCACTCAGGAGTTTGAAAACCCCTTCAAAGAGCCAATTGAAGCGGTCTATACCTTTCCTTTGTCACAGACAGCCGCGGTTGATGATATGACGATGCTTGTGGGCGACCGCACGATTAAGGGTCGTATTCTGCGTCGCGAGGAAGCTCAGGCAGTATACGAAGCCGCCAGGTCAGCGGGGCAATTGGCAAGCTTGCTCGACCAGGAACGACCAAACATCTTCACACAGTCGGTTGCGAATATCCTGCCCGGCGACCAGATAAAGATCACGATCAGTTACGTTGAACACCTCAAGTACGAAGATGGCTCTTACGAGTTTGTTTTTCCTATGGTAGTTGGACCGCGTTACATCCCAGGAACCCCCTCGGGTGCCCAGGGAAAGGGCTTTGCCCCGGATACGGATGTTGTTCCCGACGGTTCGCGGATTACACCGCAGCCCGTCCCCGAAGGAATGAGAGTAGGGCATGATGTCTCCATTGATATCCAACTTGACGCGGGAATGCCTATAACCCAGTTCAAATCAAAGTCGCACGCGATTGACTCTGAGCGTCTCGATAATCGTCGCGCCAGAATTCGTTTAAAGAACGGCGCCGCAATTCCCAACAAAGATTTTGTTCTCCGTTACGACGTGGCGGGAAGCCAGATTGGAGATGCGTTAATAACCCATCGATCTGAAAGAGGTGGTTTTTTTAGTCTGATTCTTCAGCCACCCGAGCGCGTTACTGTCGAGGATGTAACACCCAAGGAGTTGGTGTTTGTCCTCGATACATCCGGCTCGATGAGCGGTTTTCCGATTGAGAAGGCAAAGGAGACCATGAAACTGGCTTTGGATAATCTGTATCCTGCCGACACCTTCAACTTGATCACTTTTGCAGGCGACACACGGATCCTCTTTCCACAGCCCGTGCCGGTAACTCCAGAGAATCTTAAGAAAGCGCAACAGTTTCTTTCGGGTACTTCTGGTCAAGGCGGAACTGAGATGATGAAGGCGATCAAAGCCGCGCTCGTTCCTTCAAATTTTCAAGATCATCTTCGCATCGTCTGCTTCATGACTGATGGTTTCGTCGGTAATGACATGGCGATCATCGATGAGATTCAAAAGCACGGCAACGCTCGAGTCTTTGCCTTTGGCATCGGCAGTTCGGTCAATCGCTTTCTGCTCGATAAGATGGCTGAGTACGGTCGGGGAGAGGTTGAATACGTTTCACTCAACGACGACGGGTCGGCGGCTGCTCGACGTTTTCACGAACGAGTTCGCAATCCGCTCCTGACTGATGTGGCGGTGGAATGGAATGGATTGCCGGTCGCTGATGTCTATCCTGAGCGAATACCCGATCTATTTGGCGCCAAGCCCGTAGTGATCACCGGCCGTTTTACAAGCGCTGCGCGAGGTGCTGTGCGACTTAAGGGCAAGATGTCGGGGAATGATTTCGTACGCGAGATTGCGGTTGAGTTTCCTGAGTCCGCAATGCGACACGAGGTGCTGGCATCGCTATGGGCGCGCGCCCGCGTGGATTTGTTGATGGGAGAGGATTATCTAGGCATACAGCGCGGCAGTATGCGCACGGATTTGAAAGAGACGATCACGCAACTTGGCCTCGAGTATCGACTGCTGACTCAATTCACTTCATTCGTGGCAGTGCAGGAGATGATCATCACCGACGGCGGCAAGCCGCGCCGGATTGACGTGCCAGTTGAGGTTCTGGAAGGAGTAGAGCGGGAAGCAGTATTCGGGCAACGGCAAATACAAAATCTTGCATTACAGAGGCGAGCGTTTTCTAGTTCGCCAGCAAGCATGTCCAGAGGCGCTGGAGGTGGCGTAGGCGCAGGCTCAGGAGGCGGCATTGGTGTTGGTCGTGCGAGAAACGTTTCAGGCGCAGACATGAGACCTGGCAAAACACCGGCCCCGACCGCCAACCAGTCGGTGGCCGTCGCTGAGGAGTTCGCCATTGACTCAGCAGCGGACAAACCTCCTCGGGACGAGCTTGCCGCTAAGCTGCACCCTTCTGTGCTCGCGGTCATCCACAGGCTTAAAGAGAAGAAGGAGCCCGGTCCTGAAGAAGCTTCTTTCATCCGTGAAGATAAGGCAGACCTTCAGATCTGGTTGTTGGATAAGTCAGAGGAAACTATGGCTGAGTTAAGAAAGATTGGTTTCGCAGTGCTGCTTGATGCTAAGGGGACTAAGGTAATAATTGGGAGACTATCTCTTAGTAAGCTTGAAGACCTGACGAAGATTAAGGCGGTACGTTATGTTGCGCCTCAAACGAGTAGTGACTAGAACGGACTTCCAGCATTAGCCTGGAGTTGGCCCGCGTAAGCCACGCGGGCCTTTAAATTCCTTGCCTACCCGCGAATCGTTCCCTAAACTGTGGCGCCTCAAAAGCAGTTCAAAGGAGAT
>DATKDA010000022.1:0-17934 GCA_035512935.1 Pyrinomonadaceae bacterium
CAGAAAATAGATCTTAAGCAGGTGCTTGTCCCGTACGATTTTTCTGATTATGCAGAATTGGCGTTGAAGTACGCGCTGTCATTTGCTCAGGAATATCAGGCAGAACTCCACCTTCTTCATGTTCTCCCTCCGAAGTCCGCAAACGGGCCGGAGATTGCCTGGCACCCAATATCCGGAGAGGTTCCATATCATAAAGCAGCTCGCCGCTTGCAAAGGGTCATTCCGCCCGAGGCCCACTTATGGTGTCGAATTAAGAATGTTGTAGTCGAAGGCCAGCCCTATCGCGAAGTTCTCAATTATGCCGAGCGTAATGAAATTGATTTGATCAGCATCGGCGCTCATGGGGCTGGTTTTGGAATGCGCGCCCTGTTCGGCTCGAATGTGGACCGCGTGCTGCGGCAGGCGCCGTGCCCGGTCCTGGTAGCTCGTCCGCTAAAACCTGGCAACATACAGACTTTCGGGCCACAATAGTGAATCTCTAGCAACAAGATGGGTTCATCGTTGCAGCAGATTCACTATGAAAGCACACATTAAGCTTGGACGAATCGCCGGCATTCAGATTGGCCTGCACTATAGCTGGCTGATAATTGCCCTGCTTATTACCTTTTCCCTTGCCGCGCATTTCGGTTTACAAAATCCTGAATGGGGCCAGGGGCTAATAGTCGGGATCTCAATTCTCACGGCCCTCCTTTTTTTCGTAGGCATAGTGCTGCATGAGTTGTCGCATGCCGTGGTCGCCAAGATGCGCGGTTTGCCGGTCCGTTCCATCACGCTCTTCGCTTTAGGCGGTGTGGCCCTTATCGAAAAGGAAGCTGCTGATCCAAGCACAGAGTTCTGGATGGGTATTGTTGGACCGATTGCGAGCTTCGTGATCGGAGTGGTGTGCCTTGCGTTGGCTTCCGTGCTTGGGTGGCAGCCACCAGACTTTCCCACCACGCCTTTGCCTGCGATGTTCATGTGGCTTGGCGTCATAAACATCGTGTTGGCAGTTTTCAACATGGTGCCGGGATTTCCTCTCGATGGAGGACGCGTGCTGCGCGCCATCGTTTGGTGGATTACAGGTGACGCCGCGCGTTCTACCAGAATCGCGGCCCGAGTCGGTCAGGTGGTGGCTTTCGGTCTGATCGCCTTCGGTATCTTCCGCTTTTTTAGTGGCGGTGGATTTGGCGGTTTGTGGTTGGCGTTTATTGGCTGGTTCTTGCTCGAAGCCTCACGCGAGAGTTACGCGCAGGTGGAAGTGGCGGAGGGCTTGCGGGGTGTTCGCGTTAAGGATGTGATGGAGCCGGAATGTCCGGTGATTGACGGCAGGACTAACTTGCTGACCTTCGTCGATGAGCATCTGCTGCGCTCGGGCCGGCATTGTTTTATTGTGGCCGAGAACAATAAGGTTACCGGGCTCATTACTTCTCATGAGGTTAAGGGTGTGGAGCGTCAGAAATGGCCGTATACAACAATTGATGAAGTTATGCGCAACCTGGCGGATCTTAAGACGGTGAGTCCGGATTTACCGCTCAGCGATGCTCTCGAACTAATGGCCCGTTCGGACGTAAACCAGGTACCCGTTGTAACGGATGGCGAGTTGGTTGGCTTCCTCAGCCGCGGGCACATTCTCCAGCTTCTGCGCACTCGTTCCGAGCTGCATGTGTAAGAGATTAATTAATCGGCCGGTACGAGGCCAACATCTTCATGTAGTTGGCGCGTTCGAATGCGGCCGGTTCCGCGCAGTGTTGCTGGCTCATGCTGCCAATCATCTGGGCGACTGACTCGTATTCGTGTTCCCCCATCCAGCGCCGTATTTCATCTTCGATCTGTCTGATCCGGCTGATGCCGTTCTGCAGAAGTTCCGAAGCCATCATCGTTACCTTTGCGCCGGCCATTAGACCTTTAAGGACGTCCTCGTAGGTGTGGATGCCCGTCGTGATTGCAAAATCAACCAGTAGCCGATTGTATAAAATGGCTACCCACCGCAGCGGGAGACGCAATTCACTCGAGTTGCTAAGAACCAAACGGGGCGCTACCTGAAGAGCCTCAAGATCAAAGTCAGGTTGATAGAAGCGATTGAAGAGAACCAGACCATCAACGCCTTCATCCACCAGCCGCTTCGCCATATTGGCCGTCGAACTGAAAAACGGACTCAGTTTCATAGCCAATGGAATGGAGACTGCGCGTTTGACGCTCCCCAGTATATCTACGTATAGGTCTTCGACTTCGTTTCCGGTGAGATCGATGCTGGTTGGCACGTAGTACACATTGAGCTCCAGCGCATCCGCTCCCGCCTCTTGGATCAAGCTTGCATAGTCGGTCCAACCGCCAGCGGAAACCCCGTTAAGACTACCGATGATGGGGATATCTACCGCCTCTTTGGCGCGGCGAATCAGATTCATGTAATCGTCGGGCCAGACATTGTAGCCACGCATCTCCGGGAAATAATCGAGCGATTCGGCGTAGCTGTTTGATCCCTGCGTGAGGTAATAGTCGATATAGTAGCTATCAAATGTGATCTGTTCCTCGAAGAGGGAGTACATCACCACCGCAGAGGCGCCTGCATCTTCAAGCCGTCGAATGCTGTCCACAGTGTGCGATAGTGGCGATGAAGAGACGACAAAGGGGTTTTTCAATACGAGGCCGAGATAGTTAGTTGCAAGTGTCATGGCTTTCTGTCTACCTGGGTCCGATCAATTCTTGGGAGTGGCCAACTGTTTGTATTTCTGCCAGCGATTTTCGACCGCCTTTTGCGCTTCTGCCAGCAATAGTTTGGCGGTTGTCGGATCGCTCTGTTGGAGCATGCGATAACGCCCTTCCGTGTAGATGTAATCTTGTAACGGAATCTTCGGGTCAGCGCAGTCCAGTTGAAAGGGATTCTTCTCTTCCGTGGCAAGCTTTGGATTGTAGCGATATAGCGGCCAGTGTCCTGACTCGACCGCCAGCTTTTGCTGCCTCATCCCTTTGGCCATGTCGATCCCGTGCGCAATACATTGGGAGTAAGCGATGATTAGCGATGGGCCAGGGTGTGCTTCAGCTTCAATGAACGCCTTGACTGTTTGAGTATCGTTGGCGCCCATTGCCACCTGGGCGACGTAAACATCCGAATAGCGCATTCCGGTTAGTCCCAGATCTTTCTTGGCGCTCAGTTTGCCGCCGGCGGCAAATTTCGCGACGGCGCCAAGCGGGGTGGCTTTCGACGCCTGACCGCCAGTGTTTGAGTAGACTTCTGTATCCAGCACAAGAATGTTCAAGTTTTGACCGCTGGCCAGTACATGATCCAAACCACCATAGCCGATGTCGTAGGCCCAACCGTCGCCACCGACAATCCACACACTCCTTTTCACGAGCGTGTCTGCGACGCTCGCCAGGTCTCGCGCTTCGTTCTCGGTGCGGTCATCAAGCCTCGCTTTCAACGCATCTACCAACTGTCGCTGAATGTTAATGCCCTCTTCCGTTGACTGGTTGTTACTGAGCAGACTGTTTGCGAGCGATTCGCCAATCACGCCGCGCAGCCGGTCGACTAGCGAGCGAGCATAAGCCCCTTGATGGTCCATCGCCATTCGCATCCCTAAGCCAAACTCTGCATTGTCTTCGAAGAGGGAATTGCTCCATGCCGGACCCCGCCCGTCGCGATTTACGGTATAAGGTGTGGTCGGTAAGTTTCCGCCGTAAATGCTCGAGCAGCCGGTTGCGTTGGCGATGATTGCGCGATCGCCGAAGAGTTGTGTCAACAGTTTGATATAAGGGGTCTCGCCACAGCCGGCGCAGGCGCCCGAGAATTCAAATAGCGGCTGAAGCAGTTGGACGTTCTTTACCGAGCTGAAGCCAATGGGATTGCTCTTCTCGATGTCAGGTAGGCCCAGGAAGAAATCCCAGTTGGCTCGCTCGCTTTCCCGCAACGGCGCCTGCGGATGCATATTGAGCGCCTTTCGCGATACTTTGCTCTTGTCTTTTGCCGGACAAACCTCGACGCATAATTGACATCCCGTGCAGTCTTCAACCGCCACTTGAATGGTGTAGCGCTTGTCGGGAAGCTCCCGCCACTTAGCAGGCATGTGCTTGAAGGTCTCGGGGGCGCCTTCAAGTTTGCTCTCGTCAAATACCTTGGCTCGAATCGTGGCGTGCGGGCATACGAGCACGCACTTTCCGCACTCGATGCACAGATCAGGCTCCCACACAGGCACGTCCTGGGCGATGTTCCGCTTCTCCCATTGCGAAGTCCCCACGGGATACGTCCCGTCAAGGGGAAATGCGCTTACCGGCAAAAGGTCTCCGCGACCTGCCAGGATCTCGGCCGTTACGGACCTTACGAATTCCGGCGCTTGCGCCGGCACAACATCGGGAAGCTCGAAAGTGCTCGTTGCCGTGTCGGGAACTTCGATTTCATGCAGGTGTGCCAGGGCAGCATCCACGGCCGCGAAGTTCTGGCGCACAACTGGCTCCCCACGTTTGCCATAGGTTTTCCGAATCGATTCTTTAATCTTAACGATAGCTTCTTCGCGAGGGATGACGCCGCTTATGGCAAAGAAGCAGGTCTGCATGATGGTATTAGTGCGGTTACCGAGCTGATTCTCGCGCGCCACTTCGTACGCGTTGATGGTGAAGACCTTGATACCTTTTTTGATGATCTGTTCCTGCACAGCGCGCGGGAGGTGCTCCCACACTTCTGAGGTCTGGTAAGGACTGTTGAGGAGCAACGTCGAGCCGGGCTCTGCCTTTTCGAGCACGTCATAGCGGTTAAGAAAATCGAACTGGTGCACCGCAACAAAATTGGCTTGTTGGATCAGATAAGGGCTAAGGATTGGTCGCGGTCCAAAACGGAGATGCGAGACCGTCATTGCCCCTGATTTCTTCGAGTCGTAGACAAAATAGCCCTGCGCAAAGTTCTCGGTCTCTTCACCAATAATCTTGATCGAGTTCTTGTTTGCGCTGACGGTACCATCCGCCCCAAGTCCCCAAAAGACGGCGCGTACCTGATCATCAGGCTCAATACTAAATTCCGAATTGAATGGCAGACTCGTAAATGTCACATCGTCGTTTATGCCCACACAGAAGTGGTTCCGCGGTTGAGGCTGCGTAAGTTCGTCAAAGACAGCCTTCACCATCGCAGGCGTAAACTCTTTTGAGGATAGACCGTAGCGGCCGCCAATTACCCGGGGCATTGAAGCGAACTGGCAGGTCCCCGAGATGATTCCTTCGCTTAACGCCGTCACCACATCCTGGTAGAGAGGTTCGCCTGTGCTGCCTGGTTCTTTGGTGCGATCGAGAACGGCGATCGCCTTAGTAGTGGCGGGAAGAGCAGCGAGAAAATGGGATACAGAGAAAGGCCGGTACAAGCGAACTTTGACCAGTCCTACCTTTTCACCTTTTGCTGCCAGCGCCGCGATCGTCTCCTCAGTGGTTTCGCAACCTGAGCCCATCATTACTACCACGCGGTCGGCATCGTTGGCGCCGCAATAATCGAACAGGTGATACTGACGCCCGGTGACGGCCGCGAACTTGGCCATGGTCTGTTCTACAATTTCCGGCGTTTTCGTGTAAAAGGTATTGGCTCTCTCGCGCGACTGGAAAAAGACATCGGGATTCTGAGACGTGCCGCGCACCACGGGATGGTCCGGTGAAAGTGCCCGAGCCCGGTGCGCCTGGACCAGGCGGTCGTCAATCAGCGCTCGAATTTCTTCATCCGAAAGCTTGTCAATTTTCAGGACCTCGTGTGACGTACGGAACCCATCAAAAATGTGAAGGAAAGGTACGCGGGCTTCGAGGCTGCTGGCCTGGGCGATTAAGGCAAAGTCCATCACCTCCTGTACCGAGTTGGCAAAGAGCATTCCCCAGCCTGTTGATCGCGTTGCCATTACATCGCTGTGGTCGCCGAAGATCGAAAGGGCGTGAGTGGCCAGCGATCGCGCGGCAATGTGAAAGACTGTACTCGTCTGTTCACCAGCGATCTTGAACATATTCGGAATCATCAAGAGAAGACCCTGACTCGAAGTGAATGTCGTGGTGAGCGCGCCTGTTTGCAACGTGCCATGAACGGCGCCGGCCGCACCACCTTCTGACTGCATCTCACGCACGATTGGCGTCATCCCCCAGAGGTTGAGCTCGTCAGAGGCGGCCCAACTGTCTGAGAACTCTCCCATCGGCGAGGACGGCGTGATGGGGTAGATAGCGATCACTTCATTTGTTTTGTAGGCCACGTGGGCAGCGGCTTCGTTGCCATCAATGGTGACTTGCTTTTGGTTCATCGTGTGTAGTCTCAAGCACCTTTGTTGTCTGGTTTGGGTAGCGTTACGCAGTACCTCTTCGAAATCTGCGCGCCGTAAGAGCGGCTACCCTTCTTATGCAAATCTGGTTCCCGCAAGTTTGAAAGAAAACAGGTGGATTTGCACAAAGAGGCCGCGGGGGCCTGGGGGAAGCCGCCCGCGGCCTCGAGGAAAACAAGCCAAGGCAATCGGCTTGATTCCCAGCTCGAAATCATTCCACCTTGACTTCGACCTGTTTTGGTAGTGCCTCCTCAGTCTTCGGCAGAGTTACGGTCAAAACTCCTTCTTTAAAGTCGGCCGCAATCTTTTCCGCGTTGACAAAGGTTGGAAGCGTGAAGCTTCTCATGAATTCACCGTAGCTCCGTTCGATGCGGTGATAGTTTTCCCGCTCGACTTTTTCTTCGAGCTTGCGCTCGCCACGCAGTGTGAGAACCCTGTTGTCCACCATTACATGGACGTTCTCTTTTTTGACTTCGGGAAGCTCCAGTTTAAGCACGAGCTCCTTCTCTGTCTCATAGATATCGCATGCTGGCATCCAACCGGTGAATCGCAAATTCTCTTCCTGCGGAAGGAACGGTTTGAACAGGTTAAATGGTTCTTCGAACAGACGCGCCGGCCCGCTTTGTAGCAGCCGGAACGGGTCCATCGACCTAAGGTCCCTGAAGCTCCTGCTTGGGACGAGATAATCTCCGGGTGTCATGATCGCTTCTCCTTTCGGTTATAAAAACACACCCGACTAAACAATCCGGTGCCAGGATTGGCAGGACCGGATGGAGCGGCCACTTCAAACGTGACTGGCTGACGAAGAGAATGTTCCAACTGGATTCTGTTCGATTGTGACGCGGGCAGAGCCCGATCCCGCGAATCCGTGTTTGTATGGGTGATAAACCACCATGCCCGGATATTGACGGTGAAAGAATTGCACCAGGTAGCAATTCCAGCAGACCGGCAGATAATCTTTCAGCACGGTCTCGAGGCTTTCCCTTGGAACTTCATGCCATTCGAGTAGTTTGCCTTCCGGACTCTGTAGCGCCGGTTTGTCATCCAACCAGTGCAGTGGTTTGAACTCGTGGCTGCAATAGACGCATTGCTTGCCCTTATACCATCCCATCAAAACGCTGCTTACCTGGTCCTGTTTTGAAGCAACGTCGATTTCTGCCAGACATTCCTGCCCACACTCCTGCTGCAAGGGCCAGCGAGAGCATTCTTTCAGGTGGATGTCCGTCATGCCCACCGTCGAAGTTAACGCCGCATGTAGCGCGTCAACTTCGACAATGGCGGGTCTTGTTGTGTCCGGACAGGTAATGATCCTGAGTCCACGATAGCGAAAATAGGTCCGGACCAGGTGATAGACCGCGAAAAGAAGACCAACGAAAATCAGGAGTGTGACCGTTATGAGCAACGCCGTATTCATGGTTCACCTCCCTCGGAATTGCCAGCCCCCTGTTGGGCGCGGCTCTGCTCGATCGCCTCAATCTTCTTCTCGAGCCACTGCTTGACCTCATTTTCGAGTCTGGTTTGGTTGTCTCCGAATTCCAGATCTTCGATGGTCTCGCCACTATCATTCAATTGAATGTAATGACAGGGAACCTCTTCCGAATGGTGCTCGGGAGCAACAAAGTCGAGCAGGTGGCATTCATTGCAGGGATGTGCGCGGTATGGATAACCATAATTAATACAGGTCAGGGAGTCCTGGAAGGCTGACTTTGGTTGCCATGGGGTTCGGACTGAACGACCGTAACCACCTTTCTCGATGAAATCAAGCTCCTCTTTGAGAAGTTCGAGAATGTCGCGATCATCTTTAGCCATAACAACCAACCTCCAAGGTCCCTGACCTGTCGTCTGAGCGGCCTTCCGCTGCTTGAAACAATGTGCTTCCCGGTAATCCAACCAGTCTTATGAAACTGCAACACTCATACCGGAGAATCGGGCTCAGATCTCTGAGAGAGGTTATGGTTTGAACCCGCCATCTGCGGAATCTTTCGCAGCCAGTTGGGCGAAAGCTCGCAAGTCATTCTCCGCCTTTATTCAAATAATTTGGCGCGAGGTGCTTTTTGAAGAGGCGGGCGGAGGCATCAAGGAAATCATAGGAAGTCACTATCCCAACCAGTCGGCCGTCCTCAACTACCGGCAGGCAGCCAACCCTGTTCTTGCGCATCAGCTCGAGCGCCTCGAGGGTTGGCGTGGAAGGCGTAACGGTGATGGGATCGGTCTTCATTATTTCGTTGACAGTAATCGTGGTCTTAGAGTTGGCTCCGCGACTCAAAAGACGTAAGAGCCCACGGTGGGAAACGAGTCCAACGAGTTTTCCTTCAGTATCTTCAACAGGGACGTGTCTGATGTGGCGCCAGTCCATAACGCTAGCAGCTAGATCCACAAGATCGTCGGGTCTTACGGTGAAGAGATCCGTCGACATAAACTGTCCGATCTCCTGATAACTCTGGCTCCAATCGTCAGGCTCGCTGGTGTTAATCAAGGGCCAATTATGCACGGGGACGTTCTCCTTTTGACGCGCCAGCATAGTGGCAGTCAGGATTCGCTGCCGGACATCTCTTGGTCCAAAGTCCTCGAGAGCGGAAAGAGACTTCAGCATCCATTGCGCTCCCGTCTGGCCGGTGCGCACTCTCGCTTCAATAATTCCAAGGTAGTGCTCGATATCGCCCGCGTCGACTCTGGCATCTTTCAAGCCCTGACGGGCAATTGGCAGAAGGTGGTCCAGTATCAGCTCCGGGGCTGAAAAAGTCTGATTTTTGAGCCATCGAAACTGCGCGTTTAGACCATGACGGGCGGCTGCATGAAAGTTTGCTTTGACATCGTCGAAAGCCATAAGTTGTGAAATGCTGCCGATTTCGCCAGGCAGCGCGAGCATCAAACCCGCAAAGAAGGCCGTATTCGCAACCTCATCAACCATTGTTGGGCCCGCCGGGAGAGCACGATTCTCGATGCGGAGATGGGCCACGCCGTCTCGAACACCGTAGCAGGCGCGGTTCCACGGCCAGATCGTTCCATTGTGGACGCGTAGTGCGGAAAGCAATGGTGTTTCGTCTCTCGCGAGTACGTCCATTGGCGGCTCGTCGAGCGAGCCGATGACAATCGTGCGGAACCGCGCAATCTGATCTTTAAAGAGTTCCAGTACCGAATTGTCCAACCACCGTTCGCCAAAGCCAACACGCGTAGGATGGCTGCGTGCTTGCTGTGTTGGCGAGCGGGCATCGGCGGAATGCTGAAACAGGGCCAGTCGGGTCTCTCGCCAGAGTCGATGGCCAAAGAGCACCGGTGAGTTGACGGCAGCAGCCAGAACAGGCGCGGTGATCGCCTGCGCGATATTGTAGAGCGAAGCAAAATCCTGAGGGTCAGCCTGAAAATGAATCTGGTAGCTTGTGGTGCAAGCTTCCATCATTATGTTGTCATGGGTGACATGGAGTTCGTCCAGTCCTTTGATGTGGATGGAAAACGGCCCACCGCGAAGTTCCGTAATCGATCGGTTCAACTGGTGATAGCGCGGGACCGGCGTGATGTTTCCGAGTTTCAGATCTGACTTTTGCAACGTCGGCAGGATTCCTGTAAGCAGCACGTTCGCGCCAAAGGTCTCCGCGCTTTCCTGCGCTTTTCTAACAAGTTCATCGAGTTCTTGCTCCAGTAGCCAAAGGCACCGGCCCGTCAGCAACTGCGGTGAGAGGTTCGCTTCGAGATTAAACTTTGCGATTTCGGTAGTAAGGCGCGGATCGTCTGTCTTTTCAAGTACTTCAACCGCGAGCGGCGCCGGGGCGAGGGCTCGATCTACCAAAAACATCTCCTGTTCAGCGCCGAGGCGTCGAACTCCACTCTCGATGCGGTTATTGACTATCATGTACTCGAGAGCGTGCAGATCATCCAGCAGAGCCTTCGTAAAATTCCGCAGGGTTTCACTATCGAACTCTTGGTCAATGTTGTGTTCGCCCATAAAAAGAGTCGTCTCTCAGATTCCTTCGTTAGTTTTGCTAATGTCCAGCAACTCATGTACCGGCATGTTCGATAAACTTCAGTTTGTCGAAGTTTGTCGTTTTGGACGGTTGGAAACGTGGGTAGGAAGGTTACTGCCGGCAGTCAAGGGCGCAGTGCCGAGGGTGGTCGAGTCCCTTGATTCCTTGAGGCTGGTTGGCGATCGTTTTGAACTCGCGAGAATTCCTGAGCCGGCAGCAACAAACTGAAGGAACCTATGATTAAGTTTGATTTGGCAATTCTCCTTATGGCAAACGCTTGAGGTCCGGCTCTGTCCGAGCCACAAACTTATCATCTACCCATTGAAGAGTGGGTATTACCCCACACGCGAGAGGTTGTGTCAAAAATCAACCTCTCATTCTCCCCTACCTTTAGGTCGAGGTTTGGCGGCAACCGGCATGAACTGAACCATTTTAATGGTCTCCCTCGGCTCACCACTCCCAGCCGGTTCTATTTGTCATGATGTCCAGAATGCGTATGTGAGGCTTACCTTTTTTGTCCGGTTCATTTTGGAAACCATTAAAATGGTTCTGCGCAGGCCGGTTGCCGCCAAACCCCGACCTGAAGGTAGGGGAGAATGAAAGGTTGAGTTTCACCACGGGCAAAACTCGGACTTCTCATTCTTCGCAGGTCCAACCTACGAAGGAAGGCCGAACCTCTCTGGTCCACGGACTCCACCACACTCGGTCACAAACCTATTTAGCCAGCCCTACGAAACTTGCCAGTACGATCAACGCGCGTTTAAGTCCCAACTCGCGACCGCGCGGGTCATACCATTCGTCAAGCGTATGAGAGTTGCCAGATGAACCTCCGGCGCCGAGAGTGATCGCCGGGATCCCAAGTGATATAGCCAGATTTGAGTCGGTGGAAGCCTGATCCAAACGAGGTGTCATACCGACCGAGCGCGTTGCTTCGCTGGCTAGTTCGACCAGAGGTGAAGCAGCCGGAGTCTCACCGCTTGGCCTTTCACCGACTAGCTTTAGATCAAGTTGAAGTGGGGGGTCTCCCTGGCGACGGCCCGCATTCTCATCATCGACTGCTTCACGGACGGCGCGCCGGAAAAATGCATCGATCCTGAGCAATTCCGTTTCGCTGGCAGAGCGCAGGTCTACGTCCATAGTAGCTTCACTGGCGATAGAGTTGATGCTCGAACCGCCCTCGATACGTCCGACGTTGAAGGTCGTCCGTGGTTTACGTGGGGCTGGATAAGAAGCCAGCCTCGAAATCGCCCGCCCCAGCGCATGTACGGGATTTGTAATGCCAAAATCCCCCCATGAGTGACCACCGGCGCCTTTAAGGTGCACGCGATATCGCCTCGAACCGAGCGCGCCATTCGTGATTCGCTCTGCGCCGGAGCCGTCAAAACTCAGGAAGGCATCAATTTCGCCCGCCCATGCTCCGTGCGTCAGAAGATAACGAACTCCTCGAAGATTACCTGCGCCTTCCTCGCCAACAGTTCCTACAAACAGCAGCGAGCCTTCGGTTTCAATCTGACTCTCACCTAGTGCCTGAGCAAGTGCAATCAAAGCTGCCAGACCACAACCATCATCAGCAATACCAGGAGCAAGTAGCCTGTGTTGGACGCGGCGGACATTGAAATCTGTCCCGGGTGGAAAGACTGTATCGAGGTGCGCACTCACAACAAGAAGCGGCGAGAGCGACTTCCCCGGCCGCAACGCTACACAATTACCTTCTTTGTCGAGCCTGACATCGTGCAAACCCAGCTCAACAAACCGGTCGCGAAGATACTCGGCCCGCTGTTGCTCTCCAAAAGGCGGGCTTGGAATCGAGCAGATGCGAATATGTTCTTCGGTAATTTCTTCGGAATTACGATAGAAAAAGTCGAAGGCCCGCTGTATGGCTGGCGAACTCACCAACTCCTGAACTAAAAGCGCGGGCGGAACTGTCAGGGTGGGGGTCATACGCTGATTACCTGCTTACAGATGGAAACCGAAGGTAGCATCGGCTTGCTATCTCATACCAACTGCATTATTTCGTCTTCTGCCAATACGGAGGACGACTGTTTGGCGCGCTCGAAAATACGGTTAACACGGTCCTCTTGCGGTTCGATACCACGCTTCTCGAGCCAATAGATTACATTTGACTTGCCGCTCATCGGGCCTACTTCAACCACCTGCTCCAATCCAAACTGACGTGCCGGTACCCCCGAATAGACGAGATCAGCGAGGAGCGGATCGTTCTTCTTGTAGCTCTTGATCACGGCTGCGGCGTGCACTCCCGTCGCCGTCCGGAACGCGTCGCGTCCAAAAACCGGATAGTTGTTGGGTATGGGCCAGCCAATGGCTTCAGAAGCAAGCTTGCAGTATTCGCCCAATCGGCTCAGATCAATATCGATCCAACCCATCAGTTTAAGATTCACCAGTAACTGGTCCATCGGTGTGTTGCCGACGCGTTCTCCGATACCGAGCGCAGAGCCATGGACCTGATCGGCGCCGCCGTCAATAGCTGCAATTGAGTTGATCACCCCAAGGCCGCGGTCCTGGTGTCCGTGCCAGTCGAGCCGGATGCCGCCACCCTGTTCATCGATAATGCTCTTCACAAAACGGACTACGGACCGGGCGCCGTCAGGGGTCGAGTGTCCGACGGTATCGCACACGCAGACGGCCTTTGCGCCACAACGAATAGCCGTCGTGTAAAGCGCCCGAATCGTTTCGGGATTGGCCCGCGATGTGTCTTCAGTCACGTACATTACCGACATGCCTTCGCTCACGGCGAAAGTAACGGCGTCCTCCGTCAGCTTCAGGAGCTTATCGAGCGTCCAATCTTCGGCAAAAAAGCGAACGGAAGAGGAGCCAATGAAGGTACAAGCTTCGATTGGTATTCCGACTCGCTGGGAGATTTCGATGATGGGAACAATGTCATTACGGTGCGTGCGCGCCGCGCAATTGGGTCGGATACTCAACTTCTGCTCGGCTATTTCACGCGCCAGCAACTCCACGCCGGCAGCGTGCGTACCGCCAGCTCCCGGTAAGCCTATGTCTGCGGTATCAATATTCAGCGCGTTCATCAAATGGAGCAACTCGATCTTCTTTTCGATTGGTGGTTCGGAAACAGAAGGTGATTGGAGTCCATCACGCAACGTCTCGTCGTCAAAACTAATCTTGCGATTAGGCGCTCTGTAGTCGGGCTCTATGTTGTTCCAATCATAAACGAGTTCATCGACAGACACTGCAATACCTCCGCAGGAAAATCTAGCCTTAAACTAAATTGGAAAATGCTTCTTTGATTACAACAACCGCAGATCCGAATGTCAAGATAGGAGTTGTTCGACGAACTTCAGTTTGTCGTTTGGGATACCCCTGAACGTGAGTCGGAATGGTTCAACGCCGCCCACACAAGCCCACATAACCTTACGAGAGCAGCCGAAGCCTCGCTTTAATTCGAGAATACCTGAGCCCCAAACGACAAACTGAAGTTCGTCGGACATGGGAGCAGTCTCTACTTCTTTGACGGGAGGGCGTAGTTGTTATAGCCTCTGAACGTTTCTAACAGCATTCCTCTTCGGTCGTTAATCTTGAATCGCTCGCACGCAACTCCTTCAATAAAAACTGTCGCTCTCGGATCGGATCGCGCCGCAAAAATCATGGCCGTTCGCGCCAGTTTAGCGCGGATTGCCCAGCTCGATTCTTCCTGGGCCGATGCGAATGTGGTAGCCCGACCCGTAACGACAAATGTGCCTGCTATGCCCTTAAACGACTGGCAACTGATGCAGGGTGCACGTGAAAGGGCCCTGGCAGTCCGCGATCTGCTTCGCGCCCGCCGGCTGGAGGCCGATGTCTTTGTTGGTCTCGAAGGAGGATTTCATTCGATTTCGATTGAAGGCGGGTGGCATACCTTTCTGCGCGGTTGGGCTTATGCTACCGACGGCACACGCGAGGCTTTCGGCTCTTCGCCATCAATCAGTGTTCCTGACGCCATCGTAAAAGATGTCATCGAGGGACGGCTTGAACTGGGTGTTGTGATCGACCGGGTCTCGGGCAAGCGTGACGTCCGCAGCCGTCAGGGAGCATGGGGCGTGCTAACGCGCGACCTCGTTACTCGCTCGATGAGTTTCGAATTGGCACTCATTGCGGCCTTCGCACCTTTTTACAACAGTGATCTGTACACATGTAAAGGACAGTAAATGGAAGAATTGGTTGTTCAGGGAAATGAAGAGCCATTGCCGCTCCTTCGGACAATGGCCGGTTGGGTTGAAGTCATCGCCGGCTCAATGTTTTCCGGTAAATCAGAAGAGCTTATTCGACGCCTGCGCCGCGCAAAGATAGCCCGACAAAAGGTCCAGGTGTTTAAGCCGGAAGTCGACTCACGTTATTCAGATAATCACATCGTTTCTCATTCCGAGATGCGACACGAGTCATCAAGGGTGCGCGACGCTGGGGAACTCCTTGCCCGGGTCGAGGCTGACACTCAGGTGGTGGGAATCGACGAAGGGCAGTTCTTCGATAACGATCTGGTTGCCGTAGTAAATGAACTAGCAGGACGGGGTTTGCGAGTGATCATAGCCGGGCTCGACCAGGATTACACCGGTAAACCTTGGGAACCGATGCCGCAGCTACTCGCGATTGCGGAGTTCATAACCAAAACTCATGCTATCTGCCTGCGCTGTGGTCAGCCGGCCAACTACTCCCAGCGGACGTTTAAATCCGAAGAACGAGTCGCGGTCGGTGCTTTGGGAATGTACGAAGCCCGCTGCCGAAAATGTTTCGTTCCTCACGCGGATGCGCCCACGATTCATCGAGATTAACCAGAAAGTAACAGCGTGTCCGTTAAACCAAAAAGACGAAGGCTCACTTCCAAACGGTCCAACGCGGGCGTGGGCTAACGAAGTGCAGCACGCTGTAGTATTATCACTGGCAGGAATCTTACCTATCAGCTAAAAGAACTTGCGATTAGAAGGAGACTGCATTGGCTTCGGTGGCTGCTGTCAGTAGCAACGTGTTTAAGAATCAGGCTACGTCCGAACAACACACTTCCGTGCCCAGCCTCTGCCTGACGGCCGCACTCAAACACGGCAAGCAGGATGCTCTCAACCACCGAAGTGGCGGCGAATGGGTAAATCTTTCGGCCGCCACTTTCGTGCAAAGGGTGCGGCACGTGGCGCTGGGCCTGGTAACGTTGGGAATTCGAGCCGGGGATCGGATCGCTTTACTTTCTGAAAATCGGCCAGAATGGTCGATAACCGATCTTGCAATTCTAAGCCTGGGGGCAGTGAATGTTCCAATCTATACGACACAGGCGATCGATCAGATGCGATTCATTCTCGCTGATTCCGGCGCCCGCGCACTTTTCGTGTCCAATCGCAAGTTATTCAAACATGCAAGCAGGGCCTTGGCGGACTGGGACCATCTTGAAAATCTTATCTTTTTCGATGGCGATGCAATCGAAGGCATCCAAAACGCGATGAGCCTCGAAGCGCTGGAACAGCAGGGTGCGGCCCGTTTAACAAAAGAGCCCGAAGCCTTCGACGAACTGCTCGAGAAGATCCGACCGGAAGATCTGGCAACAATAATCTATACATCGGGTACGACAGGCGAGCCAAAAGGTGTGATGTTGACTCATAACAACTTCATGTCCAATGTGCTTTCCATTAGCGCCGGTCTGCCAATCTCCAACAAGGACACGGCGCTGTCAGTGCTGCCCCTGTCTCACATTTTTGAGCGCACCGGTTTCTACATTTTTTGCTACAACGGCGTGTCGGTCTATTACGCCGCATCATTCGATCAGGTCGGAGAAAACTTAAAAGAGGTCCGACCCACTGTGATGACTGCCGTCCCGCGGCTTTTTGAGAAGGTCTATCACCGGATCATCAAGAAGGGGATGTCTGAGAAAGGCTGGAAGCGGCGAGTCTTTATTAGATCTCTGGAAGTCGGACAGCGGTATGCTGAGTTACTGGACAAGCATGAGCGTATCCCTACAGGACTGGCATTGAAGCAGAAGCTAGCCAGCCGGCTGGTCTTTTCAAAATGGCGTCAGGGAGTTGGGGGGCGATTGAGGTATTTTGTTTCTGGCGGCGCTCCGCTTTCACCGACCCTTTCGTATTCTTTTATGGCCGCCGGCATTCCCATTCTCCAGGGCTACGGCGCTACCGAGACTTGTATAGTTTCGGCGAATCGTCCTGACAATAACCAGGTCGGTTCAGTAGGTCTGCCTTTCGAAGGTATTGAAGTTGCGATTGCAGCCGATGGCGAGATTCTCATTCGTGGCCCGAACGTAATGCGGGGCTATTATGGTCGTCCCGACGCCACCGACAAGGTGCTCAAAGATGGCTGGTTTGCTACCGGGGACGTGGGCCATCTGGATGAAGCCGGTAGGCTTTACATTACAGACCGCAAGAAGGATCTTTTTAAGCTTTCGAATGGTAAGTATGTTGCTCCGCAGCTTATTGAGAGTTTGCTGAAGCAATGCGAGTTCGTTAATCAGGTAGTCGTGGTTGGCGCTGGGAGGAAACAACCTGCGGCTCTAATTGTTCCTGATTGGGAGGCGTTGAAACAGGCATTGACGACCGGGGGTGAAGATTTCCCTCAGGATCGCGTTGAACTCAGCAACCATCCGGCCGCAGTCAAACTCGTTCAGAGCGAAGTGGCTCTTCTTACCGCCGAGCTTGCAGACTATGAGCGTGTCCGCAGAGTGGCGTTGTTACCGGAAGAGTTCACCATTGAAAAAGGTGAACTGACTCCAACCTTGAAGGTAAAACGCCGAGTCATAGACGAGAAGTTTGGCGATCTCGTTGAGTCCTTATATTCGTGAGCGAACGCTAGCCCTCTTCACATAGATTTAATCTCAAGTTCAGGCAAAGTTCATCCCGCAGCGATAAGCTTTTCGGGCTCTCAATCCACCGTGGAGGGATCCCCAAGTGCGAACTGTCCTGAGATCTGCGTTTGTCTCCAGCGCCGCGCTTTTCCTGCTAATTCTAAACTTCTCTTTTGTCACTGCGCAGAGTACTGGCGAAACGCGCTCTGTTCTGAGTACGACTTCTCGGAGCCCTGGTGGTCCGGTGGCTCCGGAAACCATCGAGTTGAGGAACGAGCGCTTGACGCCAGAGCAACGAATTCAAGCTCTGGAGGAATCGCTCTAGCGACAGGCGGAACAACTCGAGCAATTGCGCAAGATTCTGGTTGAACAGCAGAATACGATTCAATTGCTCTCTTCCCACCTGGCGCCTAAGACTCCAGATTCAGCGGTTGGGGTCGAGACGACGCCACCTGTTTTGGATGCCCAGCCAGTAACTGAAGACGATGCAGTTGCGTCGACAGCCCAGAGTACACAGGTGGATGACCGTCTAAAAAGAGTTGAAGAGCAGGTGCTGAAGATTGGTCCGTTCAAGTTATCAGGTGATTTTCGGATCCGGGCCGATGGAGTCTTTCGCTCAGCCACCAAGCCCCCGGATCCTCCGGTTCCCCATTTGCAGAATGTTCGCGCTACCTACCGTCTGCGTCTCAACTTTGATACTGACATCTACCCAAGCCTCAGCTTTCATGGTCAGTTGGCTACTGGGTCTGTAAACAATCAGCTCACGACGAATCAGGAGTTTTCGGCAATTGGGGTAAGGCATCCATTCTTTCTTAATGAGGCCTGGATCGATTATCACCCCAATCGATCACTCCAGATTCAGGCGGGCCGCCTCCAAAATGTATTTGCAGATAACTCGCGTTTTCTCTTCGATGATGACATTCGCTTCAGTGGC
>DATKDA010000023.1:0-101684 GCA_035512935.1 Pyrinomonadaceae bacterium
GCGCGAATGACATCCCGATACGGTGACGTATACTTCCGCGCTCGAGCTTCCAGTTGCATTTGTTCGTCGCCTGTTAGGACGATGGTGTATGGGCTTTGTTTCGGCAATAGAAGGGCCTCCTATCGAAGGCCATTCTACCGATCGGCTGTGCTAAAGCTATATTAATACGTCATCGTAATTATGAATAGCGTACTAAGCTATCCGTTGATTCGGTAATCGCCTCTGCCAGTGGCTGCGAAAGTTGCAAGCGTAGCAAGACAGACGAGACTTCTCGTTATGCCGCCTAGCAAGCTTTCATTGGCGGTTGGAACGCTGCTAGATCAATTAAAAGCAAAGGTCGCTGTCCAAGTCTGAGTTGGTGCACTCATGATGCGCTACTGAACCAGACAATCCATCACAAATCAGTACCAAATGCTCCTATATATACTGACAAATGAAATAGACAAGAGAAAGCAATACTGTTCATGAAAGACCTAATAAACGGTGGTTGGAGGTTCGAGTCCTGCTCGGCTCGATTCCTACGTTACTTAGCAAGCAGGCCAAAGGTTTTCTATTTTCTATGGTTCTTGAGTCCGGGTTCTGGACTGCCAATCTCAATTTGAGACAATTGGGGACCTATAAGCAACTCCTCCCATAGCCAAACCACCGGCTTCATTAAGCAATCAGAACATCAGCACGGGTGGCCCAGATTTTGCTGACCGCTGGGCCATCCATAGTCCGGTGCGGATGACGAGCCGGCCGCGTGGGATCACAGGCTGGCGAAATTGCATGCAGGCTATCGAAGAGGCTAGTCTGGAATTTTCTGGGCATTCTGCGTGTTGCACAAACAAGGATAAGCGACTCAAGTTTGTAAGCCTTAAATCGAAAACATGTTTTCACGGAGGCGTTTGCCCGTAGCCGTGGAAAACATCGACCCAAAAATCTGAGTATCACTAAGCCGATCACGCGTTGACGCACGTGCGGACGCACAATCGAGGGACAATGAGAAGGAGCAAACATGTCACATCTTTTCAAGGGGACTCTTATGAGTGCATTGCTTCTGGCAGTGGTGGTACTCGGAACGTCAGAAGTTAAAGCTGATCCGGTGACCTTTTCCACGTCTGGTACTTTTACGTGTGTAGGTTGCGCCGGCAGCGGTACTAACTCTGTAACCTTTCTGGGTGGTATTGGGAACGCTCTCATGATCAATTTCAATGGTCTGGGATCCACCAGCCTTAACACTCCGACAGGTAGCAGCTTTGGCAATTTCCAAACTTTTGTGGCTGGCGGCGGCGCTACCGCCTCGGGAACTTTTACACTGACCATTACGCAAACTGTCCCGATCGCCGGAAGCAGTAGCTTTTCAGCAACTTTTAGCGGGACATTCAGCGCCAGTAACTCCGGCACCGGCGTAGTCAACTTCACCACAACCGCAATAACTATCGGTGGGGTTACGTATTCCATTTCGAACAATCCACTGAACCTCGTACCTCCGGCTTCAAACAATGGAATCACCACGGTCCAGGGCGAGATAACAAGCGCCGCCCCTATTCCCGAGCCAACCAGCATGTTGCTATTGGGAACCGGTCTGTTAGGAATTGCCGGGGCCGTAAGGAAACGTTTCAAATCCTCTGCTGAGTAAAATCTGATGGGCACCCTCACTCGAGGGTGCCCTTACTTTGTCCCGGGACAGGAAAATACGCCTTCCAAGCAACCTCAATCCGGTTCGATCCTGCTAATTCCTTCCTCCAGAATTGCGATTGGTACTATTTCAAAAAACGCGAATTCCAGCTGGGCCTCAAATACTTCGATCAGTCGGTTCGAGAATTGTTGGCCGTCGCTGCCAACGTCTTAGTATGATTCGCGCCAAAAATTCCGTCGCCACAATTTGAATCGGAGGAAACTTATGGATACGAGGAAGTCCCTTCCGTATCGACTACCGCGTTTGTTTAGACATGGGAACGTTCGGCAGTCGCACTACGCCAAGGATGGCTCCCCAGCTTCGCAAGCGGCGGCGGCTGCGTGCGGAATACTGATCGCGATGGCAGCCTAGCAGTTGAACCTTCAGCCAACCGATTTGCGAATAGTCGATGCGCGCTTCTTAAGTGACGATAAGTCAAAGACTTTGACGATAGCCGAGGTCCCGGGGGGGTTGTAAACTCGTCAAAGCAATTCCTGACGACATTGTTATCACCCAATCGGTGCGTTAACCTTCGCTACCGAGGTGCCGCTGGTCTAGTTTGTGGGTTGAGATGACGTCCGCGTATTATAAAGGTAATGAAGGCGAATGTCTCAATTGCCGAGGCCGTTTTTGAAGCCGCGGAGATCTTGAGGCGCGCCGGCATTCCTGAGGCAAGACGTGAGGCGGGTTCATTGGTGGCCCATGTTACCGGCAAAGATCGAACATTCATCATCAGTCACGCTGAGGATCCATTGGATTCGGAAGAACTGGACCGGCTCCACGCATATGCTCAACGGCGAGCCCTTGGCGAGCCCTTTCAATACATTACAGGTCGGCAGGAATTCTTTGGCCGTAGCTTTGAGGTGAACAAGGATGTCCTCATTCCTCGTCCTGAGACCGAGCTTCTGATCGAGACAGCACTCGAGCTAAGCCCAGTTCCCGCTGCGAGTTTGAGAATTTGCGATATAGGAACCGGCTCAGGTTGCATCGCGATCACGCTTCTTAAGGAGCGACCATTTGCTCGAGGCGTGGGCATCGACGTTTCCTTCTCGGCTCTTCGGGTTGCGCAACGAAATGCGATGCTTTACGAAGTGAGCGAACGATTGAGTCTGGTTCGTGGTGATTGTCTTACCAGCATCGCTCTTAATCCAAAATTCGACATGATAGTGTCGAATCCTCCGTATGTGGCGTCGGGCGCATTGGCGGGATTGCAACGGGAAGTTCGTGATCACGAACCTCGAGCAGCATTAACTGCTGGGCTCGACGGGCTTGCGATGATTCGCCGGCTCCTGGTCGAAAGCGGCCCGCACTTAGTCCCTGGGGGATTCTTGCTGTTTGAATTTGGTTTTGACCAGGGAGAGGCTATTGAACGTCTGGTAGCCGCAAGTGATTGGAAGATGCTTGAGATCCAAAATGACTTACAGGGAATTCCGCGCATTGTAGCACTCCAGAAACCTCTTTAATTCCCTCAACAAAGGGGTGAAAAGTTCCTGTCACAAGTTTCAGATTCGTGGTGTTTACCTGTTCAGAAATCACACTTGAGTTGTTGTAAAACCCCATTGGACACAGAGAGAGAGTTCAGGAGACACTACTATGACTAAAGCGTTACACAAAATGGTGCTGGCGGCACTGCTGCTTACTTTTTCGAGCGCGTTGGCCCTGTCCCAGGAAACGACATCCAAGAGTTCCCTTGAATGCCGCGACAATTGGAACAGTGGTCGATTGGCAAGCCACTGCGAAATCAAGGAGTTTACGCTTCCCTCCAACGGAAGCCTTAATGTCAATGCCGGCAAAAATGGTGGCGTCTCGATAAAGGGTTGGGATCGAAATGAGATTCTGGTGCGAGCCCGAGTGCAGGCTGGCGCTCCAACGAAAAGCGAAGCCGAAGCCCTTGGACAACAGATTACGATTCAGACCGCGGGGGGAACGATCTCTGCGACCGGGCCAGAGCATGGTAATGACTATCATTGGTCCGTTAACTATGAAGTATTTGTTCCCCGTCGCTCGGATCTTTCCCTTGAAACACGCAACGGCGGACTTGCCATCTCCGACGTCTACGGACGAATCCAATTTCAGGCCGTCAATGGCGGTGTGGTGCTCAGGCGAGTTGGAGGCAGCGTACGCGGCAGCACAACTAATGGCGGCCTCGTAGTGGAGTTAACCGGGGAACAATGGGACGGTGAAGAGCTTGACGTAAGAACCACTAATGGTGGCATCGTCATGTCTGTTCCGGAGAACTATTCTGCGCACCTGCAAACGGGAACGGTCAATGGCAACCTTAGTGTCGATTTTCCCGGGATGCAGCAGGACAAGAAGGCAAAAGAGTTAGCAGTTTACCTCGGGTCGGGGGGCGCGAGGGTTCGGGCAATGACTACGAATGGTGGCGTTAAGATTAAGCGAACGGCGCTAGCCTACTAAGCCGTGAAATAACCAGGAAGTTGAGGCGCCGGCCTGTATTTTGTCGTGGGCGGCGCCTCTGCCTATCTTCAGCCTCACCTGCCCTTTTACGTTTTCCCTTCTTTACTTTAATCTGTTGCCGGCATGGACAAATTTTGCATCAGAGGCGGGCGGGCGTTAAAAGGTAGCGTAGCAATCAGCGGCGCGAAGAATTCCGCGCTTCCTTGTATGGCTGCCGCGCTTTTGACGGCGGAGACTGTCATCCTTCACAACATTCCGTATGTGCGCGACATCATCACGCAACGGCGTTTGCTCGAGGATCTGGGCGCGACCGTTCTGACACCCGAATTGCGCACTCATAAGATCAACGCCGCTCATATTGAACTCTTTGAAGCTCCCTACGAACTCGTCAAAACCATGCGCGCTTCGGTGCTTGCCCTTGGGCCTTTGCTGGCGCGATTTGGCAAGGCAAAGGTCTCTTTGCCTGGCGGCTGCGCCATTGGCACACGCCCGATCGATCTTCATCTCGAAGGTTTCCGAAAGCTCGGTGCGGAGGTAAGTTTGGAGGCCGGCAACGTAGTGGCCCGTGCCCCAAAGGGCGGGCGTTTAATTGGATCGGAAATTCATTTGGATAAAGTCACTGTGACCGGCACTGAAAATCTCATGATGGCGGCGACACTTGCGCGCGGACGGACGATCATTCATAGAGCTGCGAGTGAACCGGAGATCTCGGATCTCGCCGAGTTGTTGAATCGCATGGGTGCAAGAGTACGCGGGGCGGGTACGCGAAGAATTGAAGTCCAAGGTGTAGAGGAGCTTGGCGGCGCCGAGCACACGATCATTCCCGATCGCATCGAAACCGGAACATTCATGATTGCTGCGGCGATCACTCGAGGGGAGTTGGAGATTAAGCATTGCCGGCCCGACCATCTCACCAGCATTATCGAAAAGCTTCGAGAGACTGGTGTGAGGATTGACGAGTTGAATCCGGCAACTTTACACGTCAGTTGTGGTCCAGGTATGAGCGCAAAGGACGTGACCACCGAGCCATATCCGTCTTTCCCGACAGATATGCAGGCCCAGTACATGACCCTGATGACTCAAACAACCGGGCGCTCTGCCATAAGCGAAACTGTGTTTGAAAACCGGTTTATGCACGCGTCGGAACTGCAACGCATGGGCGCGCGAATTCAGATTGAAGGAAACATGGCCACTGTGGATGGGCCAACTCAACTTACGGGAGCGCCGGTGATTGCCTCGGACCTGCGAGCATCAGCTTCCCTGGTGCTTGCCGGGCTGGTAGCCGAAGGAGAGACCGTTATCGATCGCGTCTACCATATCGATCGTGGCTACGAAAAGATCGAGTCGAAACTAGGCGCAGTAGGAGCGGACATCGAACGAGTTCGGGAGCCTGTGAGCGCCCCTCTTGAAGCGGTCGTGGATAGTGTTGCCGAATTGAGTACACAGTCCTGAGATGCAATTCGCATCATTCCGGCTCTGTGTTACCATCGCCAGTTAAAGAGGGTATCCTGATTCCTTTGGTTTTAGCTTCAGTTGAAGCATTTGAATATGTCTGAAAACAATTGTCTGTTCTGCAAAATGATTGAAGGTGAAGTACCCGCTCAGTCCGTCCATCAGGACGATCGCTGCATTGTAATCCGCGATATCAACCCGCAGGCCCCCACTCATCTGCTGGTCATTCCCAGAGAACATCTGGAATCACTGAACGATGCTTCACAAAAAGATGAGGGCTTGTTGGGACATCTCCTGCGTATCGCAGCGCGCGTGGCGAATCAGGAAGGGCAGTCTGAAAGTGGTTACCGCACGGTCATAAACACAGGCGCAGGTGCGGGCCAGTCCGTCTTTCACCTTCACGTACATGTACTTGCCGGTCGTGCCCTCAATTGGCCTCCCGGCTAATCTATCAGGCGAGGATCTAGAATATCTTAGTCCCCTTTTCTTAGTCCCCTTTTGACTCTCAGTCGGCTTTTGGCGCAACGGCGCGGACAGCCTCGGAAACTCCGCTCTCGTACTTCTTAAAATTCCCATTGAAGCGTTGCGCGAGGTCCCTTGCCTGACGGTCGTACGCCTCCTTATCGGCCCAGGTGTTTCGCGGCTGAAGCACCTCAGATGGAACGTCAGGACAGCTTACCGGCACGTTGATGCCGAAGATCGGATCAGGTCGAGTCTCGACTGCCGCCAAACTGCCGTTAAGAATTGCCCGGATCATTGCGCGCGTGTGTCCTATCTTCATGCGTTGGCCCACGCCGTACGGTCCACCACTCCAGCCGGTATTAACCAGCCAGCATGCCGAGTCATGCTTAGCAATCTTCTTCCCAAGCAAGTCGGCATAGACTCCAGGATGCAAGACCATAAACGGGGCCCCAAAACAGGTTGAGAACGTAGCTTCAGGCTCTTTGATACCTTTCTCAGTGCCCGCGACCTTCGCCGTATAACCCGAAAGAAAGTGATACATCGCCTGTTCCGGTGTGAGTTTGGCAACCGGGGGCAGCACGCCAAACGCATCAGCCGTCAGCATGATGATGTTTTGAGGATGGCCCGCATGTCCTGCGGGCACTATGTTTGGAATGCTCGTTAGCGGATAAGACGCGCGCGTGTTCTCGGTCTTGGCAGCATCATCCAAATCGATATCCCGACTGACGGGATCGTAGACCACGTTCTCGAGAATTGTGCCAAACATGCGGGTAGTCCGGTAGATATCAGGCTCCGCCTCGGGGGATAGTTTGATAACCTTTGCGTAGCATCCACCTTCGAAGTTAAAGACGCCATTGTCAGACCAACCGTGCTCGTCGTCGCCCACCAGTTTACGCTCCGGATCTGCGGAGAGCGTCGTCTTGCCGGTGCCTGAAAGTCCAAAGAAGATGGCCGTATCGCCGGAGTCACCGACATTGGCCGAGCAATGCATGCTCATCACACCCCGTTGCGGCAAAAGGTAATTGAGAATCGTAAAGACACTTTTCTTTGTTTCACCCGCGTACGACGTCCCGCCAATCAGGACCAACCGCTGGCTGAAGTCCATCAGAATAAAGGTCGGAGAGCGGGTACCATCGCGCTCTGGCTCGGCCTGAAAACTCGGAAAGTTGATGATGGTGAACTCTGGCTGGTGCGGCGAAGTGGTCGAAAGATCATTGATAAACATCGTGCGCGCGAATAATGAATGCCATGCCAACTCAGTAACCACGCGAACGGGCAAACGATAACGAGAGTCAGCGCCGGCAAAAGTGTCCTGCACAAAGAGCTCGCGGCCCGTGGCATGGGCCATCATGCGGTCTTTCAAACTATTGAATTTCTCCTGAGGAAAATCCTTATTTACATCACCCCAGAACACCCTGGCCTCACTCTCGCGCTCCCGCACAATCGCCTTATCTTTGGCCGCACGGCCGGTATGTTCGCCAGTGTCGACGATCAACGCCCCGTATTTCGAAAGAACACCTTCGCCGCGGCGGGCAATTTCCTCATACAGTTCAGGAGTATTCAGATTCCAGTAGACTTTGGCGGCCCCAGTGATTCCATAATTATCAAGTTCGTAATTCGTATTTTTGCGACCCAGATGTTCAGGTAGTCTTTCAGTGCGAAAGGAAGTCATTAGAATCTCCAGTTAGATGGCGTCCGGCCTTTTGGGAACGTGTTCCAGCTCAATCTCGCTGAATACTGCGCTCATGGGCCAAATCACGAAGTGCGAACGCAAGATCGCGGGCTGTCCGTTCGATTCGATCGGCAGCCGCTTCCAATGAGCCGTCCTCATCGGCGGAACGCGCAGCGACAACAGCCAGAGCATTCTTTATCTGCTCGATGACGCGATTGGCTTCCGCTTCAGCTTCCTTCTCGGCTCGAGTCTGGCGGGGTATCGATAGTTCTGGTTTCATATCAGGTATAACCGACTAGTTTGAATGCAAATTAATAAGGGCTTTCCTCGGAACTGAGCGCTCAGACTGCGCCAATGAGTTTGATGCATTGCTGGTTCTGATTCTTACAACAACAGACGGTTTGAAGCAAGGCCGCGAGGGCGGTGATCAAAGCATCGGCGTTTAATAAGCGGATTCCTTTTTGCCTTTCCTATCAGCATCTGCTATTTAGCTCTGCAATGAGCAATAGGCCGGACCGGGAGGCTTTTACCAAAAATGAGTGGGCGCTAATCCAATCGTCTCGGACGCCGGCCCGGGTGCAACGTTTCTTAAGCTCACTTCCTTACAACTGGGAACGCGAGCGCGGGACATTACGCTCCTTTCGGGAGGTAGTCAGGCGCAATGAAGCCCACTGTCTCGAAGCAGCACTGGTGGCAGCAGTTGTGCTCGAGCAGCACGACTTTCCTCCGTTACTGCTAAGTCTCGAATCACAGGACAAACTCGATCACGTGATCTTTGTTTTTCGGCATCAGGGGTTATGGGGATCTGTTGCGCGTTCACGTGACATCGGACTACACGGCAGGCGGCCGGTGTTCTCGAGACTCAGGGACTTGGCCTGGAGTTATTTTGATCCGTACGTTGATTACTCCGGGCGAATTACAGGCTATGGACTCGGAAATCTTTACGACCTTGGGAAGTATGACTGGCGGTTCTCTGCGAGAAACATTTGGAAGGTTGAAAACTATCTTCGGGAGATTCCCCACCGGGGCATCCGGTCGTCGGACAGGAGGTACGAACAACTGCTGGCGCGTTTCAAGGCATTCAAGCAGCGCCATCCGGACAAATCGCCGGCCTACTTTGAGAGTCGAGACAAGTGGATGCTCTGAACTTAGCGAGCGCTAACGCTCCCGAGTTCATGTAAACGCTTTACTACCTGGTCGATGAGCCAGTTAGGCGTCGAAGCGCCGGCAGTGACGCCGACACGTTTCACACCTTGAAGGTCTCCGGGATCGATTTCAGCGGGAGTTTCTATCAGGAAGCTCTTCTCGCACTGCTCCTGACAGACGGCCAGAAGCTTCACACTGTTTGAAGAATGCCGGCCGCCAATCACATAGAATGCGTCAACCTCACCGGCGAGCGCGCGCGCAGCATCCTGGCGATCGCGAGTGGCAGAACAGATCGTATTGACCACTTGCGGCTCAGCATCAGCTTTTGCGCGCACGGCGTCCGCAACTTCAAGAAATGTTTGCAATTTAATCGTGGTCTGAGAGACAACAAGCGGCGACCGCAGCGGCGGAAGAGCATCGACCTCGCTGGCGTCCCGGACGACGTAAGTATTGTCGGGGGCATAGCCAACAACTCCGATCATTTCAGGATGGTCCGGATTGCCGGCCACAACAACATCACGGCCCTGCTTAGCAGCCCTTTCCGCAAGGTGTTGGACCCTCGTTACGAACGGACACGTTGCGTCAATGACCTTTGCAGCGCGCTGTTCCAACTCACTCTGGACCTGGGGCGTTACGCCATGTGCGCGGATCACCGCCACCGTCGCACCATCAGCCTCGCCCGGTGAGTTGATTGTCGAAACGCCCTTTCCACCTAAGCGCTCCATCTCCTGCGCGTTGTGGATCAGTGGTCCAAGAGACCGGATCGGTCCGCCACCCTCCTCAACTGCGCCTTCAACCATCTCAACGGCGCGTTCGACGCCAAAGCAGAATCCGAACTCATCAGCTAAAAGGACTTCCATGGATAATTTCCCAGTTGAATTGATTGAACTAGTTTACGGGTTCTGGCGCCTCGTCGCCCTTCTCCGGCCTACAGCCTTGCCGCCACTGTTCCCGGAGACGGTCACCACCTGCGACGCGCTCGTCAATCCATTCCAGTTCCTTATCGATTACCTTACGCACGTTCGTCCAAAAGGCCTTTTTCAGGTCTCCTAACTCGTGGGCTACGTCTTGCGGCAGAACGGCATACGACACATCACCAAGATATTTCAGCGCGTCGCAGACCGCGTTTGCGGCACAGTGTATTGTTTCCCTATTTTCCGGCATTTGCTTACTACCTCCCTCGCCAAAAACCCCAGGCAAAATGGCCCCTTTGCGGCCTGTCATTCTAACATACCCGGGCTAAGGTTGTTGGATGGCCAACGCGCCGGCGAACTGTTCCGGAGGCTTTAGCGTACCGGCTCGCGCAACACAACCTCTGCCGCGCTTGCTGCTGTCTGGGCGGCCTGAGAATGCACCCTTTTCAATCCGGCAATCTGCAAAAGGGCTTCCCCCGTTCGCGAAAGCATTCGATAAAGATCGCCCTCTTCAGCATGCGTATCGGCAACCAGTGTGGCCCAGTCCACTCCACCGGCCCACCTGAAAGCCGCGCCGGCAGCAGAGAAGTTCAGCTCAGGCGTCGGTTCAACTCCGTGCTTCCACTCTTCGGTTGCGACGCTGAATCCAACATTCTCAAAAGCGGTTAGTGCCGTGACAAGCGAGTCGCTCAACTCCAGTTCGCCATAGTCGCGATCCTCGTCGGCTGTAAGCGCCGCCATCACCGCGATCATATTGGGAAGATCCAGCGATGAGAGTATCCCGCTCTCGAGTGCTTCACCAACAAGCAAGGGCCGGTCTATTCGCAAGTCGGCAAGCCAGCGACCACGTCCGGTGACTTTCTCGGTTTCAAAATCAAGGTATCCAAAATGCGACAATACGCGGGCGCGTTGGGCAAATGGCTGCCAGACTTCGTCCCGAAGTGCTTCAACGCGGCGACTGGCCCGCTCGATCGCTTCAGCATCCGCCATCAAGCCCCAGAGCAATTCAGTCAAACGCTCTTTGTCGATTCCGGACTTTGCCGGCGTGAGCGATTCAATCAGGTCGTCCATTACCTGCAAGGCGTCTATCTCCTCAGCCCGGACGTCACCCAGGCGCGGCTCGGGAATAACTAACTCCCGCCCTCTCGCGTGGATCTCGTCGAAAGCAGCTTCAGTTGAGTCCCGGTTGGGACGATAAACAGGCGAGTAAACACGGCCAATACGTTCGAGTGGAAAACTCGCACGCCGGCCATCCTCCCTAAACCCAGCGACGCTACCGTCGCGGCGCTCAGTCACTAGAACGAGCCGACGGCCGCTACGACCAATTCCCACCACGCGTCCCGGTTGGACCACATTATGAAGCCACCGCTGAAGCACCTCAGCGCGCGTTTGAGGCTGAAATTCCTGAAGTCTGCTTCGCGCACTTACCAGCCGTTCGAATCCCAACACCACTGACAGGGGCAGATTGATGGAAGCCTGTTTGAGTTTCTCTTGAATGCGCGCTTCGTTCTCAGCGCGGTGCGCCACCAGGCTCTTGATGCGGCCAATCGCGTCACGATGAGCAAAACTCTTTTCGGCGATTTCGCGAATGTGCGCGAAGCTGCCAAAGGCATCCAGCAGGTTAAGCAACGTGGAATAAGTCGCGCGGAATTGACTAATGAGTGGATCAGGAGGAGCTTTGAGCAATTCGGCAATCTTCTGAGGATCTTGATGCAAGCCTGGCGCTGCCACAATAAACCCCACATGGTCACGGCCTCGTCTGCCGGCTCGACCGGTCATCTGCTGTAGCTCTGATGCCGTAAACTGCCTCCAACCACTGCCGGTTCGGGCCTCAGAGCCGGTCAAGACCACCGTGCGCGCTGGAAAATCTACACCGGCAGCGACTGTTGCAGTAGCGAAGATCGCATCGAGTAGTCCGGCACTCATGAGCTTTTCAATCGCCAGTTTCCAGGCAGGAATGTGACCGGCATGATGCGAGGCAACCGCTCCTTTAATGATCATAGACCAGTGCCTATGGCCTCGGATTTCAGGATGAGCATCGACAAACTCTTCCATGAACTTGCGCCTTGCTTCCCGACGCTCGGCGCTGGGATCGCGTCTACTGAGGGCTGCTTCAGAGGCTGCCTGATCGCAGCGTCGACGAGTAGGAAGAAACACAATTGCCGGCAGAAGATTGTACGAGCCAAGTGCCGAGAGAAGAATGGGGGCCGGCATTTCCGGCATTCTTAATTTCACTTATGACTCCAGCCTCAATACAACCTTCTTCGTCCCGGTCGCGACCGCATTCGTTCCTCTCGAGCCCGCTCACCCATATGAAGAATCTCCGGGTTGAGCCGGCCCGCTTCACTGAGCAAAGGCATTAGCCGCTTGTCCGGTAAAAGAAGGGCAGCGCGCAAAGGCACCGGTCGTGCGCCCGGACGCGAAACTACGCCGCAATGAACACCGCGGACCTCCTCGAGCCACTCGGCGAAATCGTCCGCGTTCCCCACAGTCGCTGAAAGCAACAGCAATCTGATCTTGAGAGGCGTCAGAATGATGGCCTCTTCCCAAACATGACCGCGGTCTTCATCAGCAAGGTAATGCGCCTCATCGAGGACCACGAGGTCGGCATGAACCTCGCTCCCCCCGCGCAGCGAATCGAATAACTGGTTTCTATAGATTTCGGTTGTACCCACAATCAAGGGGGCATCAGGATTCTCTTTCCGATCACCAGTCAGAATTCCAACCTGGTCCGCGCCGAACTGATCAATGAACTCCTGGTACTTCGAGTTTGTCAGCGCTTTAAGAGGTGTCGTGTACCAGGCGCGACGGCCCTCACTCAGTAACGCGCGAATCGCCTCCTGTGCGATCCATGTCTTACCGCTTCCAGTCGGAGCAGTTACCAGTACGTCTTCGAATGGAAGCGCCGCGAGTGCTTGGAGCTGAAAGGAGTCAGGTTTGAATGGAGTGGAAGGCGGGGCTCCAATTCCTGCCAGAAGCTGTTTGACTTCACGGGTTTGGGCGGGATGGCGCACGGGTTCTGCAGACCTGACCGGGGCTTTTGAAGTTGTGGGCAGCTGATCGGAGCGCCGTTTTCCCCGTCTCTTGGAACTTCCACGCTGGTATGTTTCGCCAGGGCGTTTCATAAGATCATTGTACTCCACTGTTTAAACTGATTCCCCAGCAGCCGCGCTCCAAATGAAATGCCCCTGGTTTTGGGGGATCCGGCTAAAGTGTTAACGTATATACGGCTTCGCAACGCATTTGTGGGTTCAAGCGTCTAAGCGAGGAACCCGGAAGATTGATGTTGCGTTCCTAATAAAGTGCCAAATCTTTTTGCCAATTTCGAAGTTAATCGCGAGCCACGTTGGCATGGTCTGCTTGTCCTGGTTGGCTTTTCGCTATTTCTTCACGGGACGGCGGTGGCACTCGTTGTCTACGTTCCGGCGGTACGGGACACGCTAAATATCGCAACATTGGTTGGGAGCACCAGTTATTCCGATCGGCCGTACGAAAGAACTACGGTTGGGGAAGCCGTTGAGATAATTGAGGTTGAGAAGTTCCGTTATCCACCCGGATATTTCGCAGTTGATGATCCTATGGCTGACGCCGCTGCAGAGGGTACCGCCTCGATGGCTCCCAAAATAATCTCAGAAGCCAGAAATCAACCCAAAGAGAGCGAACCGACACCTACTCCGACGCCAACGCCCGAAGCTTCGCCCACTCTGACTGCTGGTAACGAATCGGCTACCAACGATCAAGTCGTCAATGGCAATGTAGGCGAAACTGAACCGAAGAGTGCGGAGCAGGCTGATGAGGAATTGGACAAAATTGCGGCTGACAATAGCGTCCTTCGCCCGAGTGAAAAAGATATCAACACCAGGCCTCTTAAAGACTGGCTGGCGCGGGCAAATGCTCTTAAGGAAAAGGGCGAGTTAGATCTAGCCTCCCAGGTCGAAATTACAATCGCAGCTACTCTGAATTCCGATTGCAAGCTCGACGAAGCTGTTGTTAAGCAGAAATCGGGTGACGCTCGGCTGATTGGCGTGGCCAGGGACATGGTCTCTGCGATCAGCGACAGCCGGATGCTTTCGTTCCTGCGCGACCCCAAGAAAATCAACGACCCGAACGAGATGCAGTGCGAACCGATACCTTTGCAACTCAGCCTCCGGTTGGATCAGAACGAAATCTCTGCCCGTGTTGAATCCCAAGCCGATTCGGCAGAACGTGCGAGCGAGATGGCTCGCGGTTATAACGGACTGTTGACTCTAGGACAGTTTGCAAAGCGCGGACATGATGAAGAAGTGCTTTATAAGAGCACTCAAGTGACGGCTGAAGGGCGAATAATTGTTGTAAGTTTCAGCATGCCACGCCAAACTGCGGGCGAGATGCTTAGGAAACAACTGCCCCACCCAGCCGGGTGACTATTTGCCCTCAAAGGCGTCTGCCGGAGGTTTTTATTCGACCTCGTTTCCCTCCGCATGGCAGTTTGCCTCTCATTACTTTGCTCAATTACAATCTCAAATCGCATCGTAGTGGCAGGAGTGCATCTAATCTCATCAGAGTGACGGATCATGATAGACAAGTTTTTAACGAAGTTATTCGGCAGCAGCAATCAGCGTTTCCTTAAATCGGTCCAACCGCTGGTCGTAAAAATCAACGAGCTGGAACCTGCCGTAAAGAAATTATCAGATGCAGAGTTACGGGCGCGAACAGCCTTTTTCAAAGAACAGGTCCAGCAAGCAGTTGCTGATGCTGACGACCCGGCGGATCTGAAACGGCGGGAACGCGCGATTCTCGACGAACTGCTGCCCGAAGCCTTCGCCGTCGTGCGAGAAGCAAGCGTGCGCACAACGGGAATGCGCCACTTCGACGTGCAGTTGATTGGCGGCATCGTTCTGCATCAGGGAAAGATTGCAGAGATGCGCACCGGTGAAGGCAAAACCCTGGTTGCGACCTTACCAGCCTACCTGAATGCCTTAACCGGAAGGGGCGGTGTGCACATCATCACCGTCAACGATTACCTGGCGTCTCGTGATGCCGAATGGATGGGCCAGATTCATCGCTTCCTGGGGCTCGAAGTCGGCTGTATCCAAAATGACATGGATGATTTCGAGCGGCAGGCTGCTTATGCCGCTGACATCACTTACGGGACTAATAACGAGTTCGGCTTTGATTACCTGCGGGATAATATGAAGTTCGATCTGGCCACGTGCGTCCAGCGTGGTCATTACTTCGCGATCGTCGATGAGGTGGATTCGATTCTCATTGATGAAGCGCGGACCCCGCTGATTATCTCGGGTCCTTCCGATGAAGCAACGGACAAGTATTACCAAGCAGACGCAATCATTCCCCAACTTAAAAAGGGCGAGGAGAAGGATGGCGTAAAAACCGGCGAGTATCTCGTTGATGAAAAGGCGCACACCGCAGTTCTCACCGAGGAGGGCGTTGAAAAGGCCGAACGTCTGCTTGGCGTTGGCAATCTATACGATCCCTCTAACATGGAGTTGCTGCATTGCGTCGAGCAGGCATTGAAAGCCCATACGCTCTATAAGTTGGATCACCAGTATGTGGTCCAGGACGGCGAAGTGATCATTGTAGATGACTTTACCGGACGCTTGATGAAAGGCCGGCGCTGGTCAGATGGACTGCACCAAGCGGTCGAGGCCAAGGAAGGCGTCAAGATTGAAAAAGAGAACCAAACTCTCGCAACCATCACGCTCCAGAACTATTTCCGTCTTTACGAGAAGCTTTCCGGCATGACTGGAACTGCTGAGACTGAGGCTGCGGAATTTCAATCGACATATAAGCTCGACGTGATTGTCATCCCCACTCACATGCCTATGGTTCGCAAAGACTTCTCGGATGTGATCTATCGCACGCTACCCGAGAAGTGGGATGCCGTGATTGAAGAGATCAAAGACTGTCACGAACGCGGTCAACCAACGCTTGTAGGCACCGTGTCGGTCGAGAACTCGGAGCTTATTTCTCGCCGGTTACAGCGTGAATCCGTGCCGCACAATGTTCTGAACGCGAAGTATCACGAACGCGAAGCGGAAATCGTAGCCCAGGCCGGCCGCAAAGGCGCTGTCACGATTGCAACTAACATGGCGGGACGCGGTACAGACATTCTGCTTGGCGGCAATCCGGACTTCATGGCGCGAGAATTTCTGAAGCGCGATGAGATAGATCCTGATGACGCGGATGATGAGCAGTGGCGACTGGCTTTTGGGAGAGCCAAACGGATTATGGAAGACGAGCACAAAGAGGTCGTCTCTCTCGGTGGGCTCCACATAGTCGGCACTGAGCGTCACGAGTCGCGTCGCATCGACAATCAGTTACGCGGACGCTCCGGGCGCCAGGGGGATCCGGGATCGTCGCGATTCTTCCTCTCCCTCGAAGACGATCTCATGCGAATCTTCGCCGGCGACAAGGTCAAGGCGCTCATGCAGCGGCTCGGGATGGAAAAGGGAGTGGCGATCGAGTCGAAGATGGTGTCGAAACGAATTGCCGGAGCCCAGAAATCGGTCGAGGCGCGCAACTTTGAGCAGCGTAAACACCTGCTTGAATACGACGACGTCATGAACAAACAGCGCGAGACTATCTACGGTCTCCGCCGGCAGTTAATGGAAGACCCGGACCAGCGTGAGTATCTCTTGGGCGAAACCGGCGTCGCTCGTGACCTGCTCGCCGATATCACAAAGAAATATCTCGACCCCGATGTGGCGCCTGACGATTGGGACGTGGACAATTACAACGTCCAGCTCCACTCTATTTATGCTTTTGATGCCGATTCTGAACGCATTGATTTTGAGACGCTAACCTCGCCTGAGATCGAGGAGATCATCTGGGAGAAACTGAAACAGAGGTACGCAGAGAAAGAACAACAGGTTGGGCCGGAAGCGATGCGCACGTACGAACGCATCATCATGCTCAACATTATTGATGCACAGTGGAAGGACCACCTGCTGTCACTCGACCATCTGAAACAGGGCATTGGTCTGGTGGGATACGGGCAGAAGGATCCCCTGGTCGAATACAAGAAACAGAGCTTTGAACTGTTTCAGCAGATGCTCGATCGCATTGACATCAATACGATCAGGTCCTTGTTTAACCTCCAGGTTGTAGCCGAACAGCCTCCGGAAGCGCTACGACAACGCCGTCCGCGACGTTCAACGTCCCTTACTTTTACCGGGCCGAATCAGGGAGCGTCAGCTGCGGGCGAAGAAGCGGGAAAAGTCAAAACTGTGGTTAGAGATCAGCCGAAGGTTGGTCGGAATGAGCCCTGTCCCTGCGGCTCAGGGAAGAAGTACAAGAAGTGCCACGGCGCCGCAGTCTAGCAATCGCGCTTCTCACTTAGTGAGACAAACGATGTCAAGACCTCACCTGCTCAATTGGTCATTGTTGATTCTGGTCGTCTGTTGCTTGTTCCAGGCACCGAGGGCTTTGGGCCAGAGCCCGCCGGCCCGTTATGAAGAGCGGGAGCGAGGTATTGAGCTTTATCGACAGAACCAAATCGATCAGGCTATAGATTGGTTAAAGCGCGCGACAAAGAAGAATAAGGCCGACATCGAGGCCTGGTATTTTCTTGGGCTTGCCTTTGTTCAAAAAGGTAACCTCAAGGAAGCGACGAAGAGTTTTGAAACTTCTTTGAAAGTTAAGCCGACATTTGCGGCTGGCCACGCGGGGCTAGCGTATGCCTTACTCCTCCGTGACAAAACATCAGAAGCAACACGGGCGGCCCATGCTGCGGTGAAACTAGACCCGAACCTCATTGACCCCCACTACATCCTAGGCGCTGTGCAGTTAAAAGTTGGAGAGTACGACAATGCAATCAAGAGCGCGGAAACAGCTATTCGAATAAATCCCAAATTCGCGCCAGCGTATCTGCTGAAAAGCAGGGCTCTGGTAAGCTTTAACGGTGCAGCCATCGTTCGGGCAAATGTTCCCAGAACAGAACGCTTGACGCGTTATCGTGAGGCTGCCGATGCGCTACACAAATTTCTGGAGCTCAGTCCGGAAACCGAAGAGACTAAGACATGGCAGCAACAGCTTGCCAGCCTCCGCTTTTACGCGGGCACTGCAACGTCAGCTTACTCAGGCCGAGAAGTGAGTACCAAAGCTCGTATCTTGAATAAACCAGAACCTCAATACTCTGATATCGCCCTCCGCAAACGAATCCACGGTACAGTCGTGCTGCGGGCGATTTTCGCCGATGACGGTAAGGTGAAACACATTCTAATAGTCAGTGGGCTTCCCTACGGTTTGACCGAAGCGGCAGTAAGGGCGGCGTCACATATCAGGTTTGTCCCCGCTACGCTCGATGGTGTTCCTGTCTCAATGTTTATTCAACTTGAATACAATTTCAACTACCCCTAGCGACATGGGGGCTGTAGGCTGAAATTAAATGATCGTAGACAATGAAGAAGTGATCAGCTAATTTCAGAGCAGGAGTTCTTTCCGTCGAACATTTACCTTGAGCTCGAATATCACATCTGCAAATCCAGCCGTTCAGGCAATCGTTTCCGGCAAAGCCCCACAAGCGGCACGCCTCGCGGCTGCCCGTGGTCTCTTGCCACTGCCGCAGAACGATCTGCTTGAAGTGCTGGTCGCGCTTCGTTCGTCGGAAGATTCCGAAATATCAGAATCGGCGACGGCAACACTTGCGGCGCAAGAAAGTCCGGATCTTCTACATGCCGCGCGAGCCGAGGACACTCCACCAGCCGTTCTGAGCTATCTGGCAGAGATTCAGGATGCGACGCGTGAGCTTAGGGAGTCGATAATCCTCAATAAAGAAACACCCGATCCAGCAATAGCTCATCTGGCCGCTTCGCTGCCTGATGGTTCGTTGCTTGAGTTGATCGCTATCAATCAACAACGACTGGTGCGCTCTCCAGCCATCATTGAAGCGATTCTGGAGAACCCTGCGCGAACGCCTGAGGCCGAGCGCAGAGCGCGCGAGACACGGCGCGAGTTTTTCGAGAAGGAACGCGGCGCCCGCCAGATTGCTGACGAACTTCGAGCGCGCGGAAAGACTGCCGCCGCTGAGTTTTTTGAAACGGCCGATCTAACCGGCGGCGCCGGAATCAGTCTCGATGATGCCTGGTTGCTTGCAGAACACATCGAAGTCGCGGACGCCGATATTGATGACTCCTGGCTCCCCTCTGAGCGGTACGAAGAACTACTGCCTGAAACAGCGGCTGAGCAGCTTGCCAATGTTCAGAGAGTAATTCAGAGCGAGCAGATCGAGTCCGGCGAGGTATCTGCGGAACGCGTGTCTTTGATCAGGCGCATTATGTTTATGAATGCCCGCGACCGGATGAAGCTCGCAATGAAAGGCGACCGGGAAGCGCGGAGTATCTTGATCCGTGACTCGAACAAGGTTGTGGCAAGCGGGGTGATCCACAATCCTCGCATAACGGATCAGGAGATCGAGAATATCGCTGCGATGCGAACCGTCTCAGATGAGGTATTACGACTCATTGCTCTGAACCGGGGATGGGCCCGACAGTATCCGATCATCCACAACCTGGTCCGTAATCCCAAAACTCCAATACCGACTGTAGTAGGGATACTACCCAGAATTCGGAGTAAGGACCTCCAACACCTTGCTCAGAATCGCAACGTATCAGAAGCTGTCCGCCGCCAGGCGTTACGCCTCTCACAAGCCCGCTCCGGTGAGTGATCCATTGACACATTGTCACGGGTACCTCAGAATTTGTACCACGCAAAACTGAGGAGGGACCACTATGAGGGACGTGATCGGCTGGATTGTTTTTGGCCTTGTCGTTGGCGCAATTGCAAAGTTGCTCATGCCCGGCCGTGATCCTGGCGGTTGCATCATTACCGTAGCGCTGGGAATCGTAGGCGCGATTGTCGGAGGAATACTGGCCCAGGCCCTCGGGGTAGTAGAGCCCTCACAGGCCATCGGCGATCGGAGTTTTCTGATTCAGTTGTTCTTCGCCGTTATAGGCGCCGTTATCATCCTGGCCGTGTACCGCCTTATCGCCAGCAAACGCGCTTGAAAGCGATCTACCCCTCCCGTTCTTGCCTCACGGCGCCAACAATAATTGCGAATCGATGTTAAACACACCCCCCACTCCAGCTCCTGTTACGTAAGTATTGCAAATAGTTAACATTGTTCTTGACACGTCACAACATATCGGTATAATTTCGCACATACTTGTTCTGTAAAGTTGCTTGCGGTTCTTTCTAAATGGTTCTGGTTGTGGTGTTTGAGAGCGGTGGGGCGGATTTTTAATGAGGGGCGCGGGTTTTCCAGTTCGAGCGCCGCGCGTGGCTTTATCTTACCCGTATAACGCACCGCCTGACTTACGGGATCGGCCGTATGTGACGATCTCAGTTCTTTACCCACTGCCGCTTGATTCAGCCCGACCCCTCCGTGAAGTTTTTGCCCCGTCGAAATCCTAGGAGATTGACGGGTCTCTTCGCAGATGCAGACTTCCCTATCACTGCTTAACAGACGCGACACTGACTGATTCGGCAGTGTGAGCGGGTTCAGCAACTCTTAGTTCGATATCAATGCCTGCCAGTCGCGCAAAGAGCCGCTCGTATTCGTCAACAATCCGATCCCAATCATAGTGTTTCTGGACCCGCATCTGAGCCCTTTGGCGGTAGGAGTGGACCAGCGAGCCATCGCGCAAAACTTTTTGCAGCTTTTGTGCGAGATCGGATTCGTCGCTATAAAGAATTGCCGCTTCACCCACCGCTTCGATGTTTTCAGGAGCGGCCAGGGTTAGAACGCAATTACCGTAGCCCATAGCCTCGAGCAATGCCGGATGTGTACCTCCAACCTCTGTTGCGTGAACATAGCAATACGCATTCTGTTGGAGTGCCCGGTAATCCTGCCCGAAAACAAACCCGGTGAAGACGATTCGTTTATCGCCTCGCGCTCGCGCCTTTAAATCTTGAATATAGTCATGTGCGTAGGGCGCGTCGCCGACAATTAGAAGTCTATGGGCCGTGCGCACTCTCTTGAAGGCTTCGATTACCAGGTGCGCATTATTTTCAGGCTCCAATCTCGAAACATAGAGAACGTAACGGTTGGGTTCAACCCTCCAACGGCGTACCGAATCACGCCCAGGCCGGCGTTCGACCTCCGAGCCGTAAGCAATCATCGTGGAGCTGGCGTTATAGCGGGCAAGATAATAGTCCTGAATTACCCGCGCATCCGTTACTGTAACGTTGGGTAGAACCGTTGCCAGCCGTTCAGCCAAGAGATAATAGCGGCGCCCAATCCAACTCCACTTCTTCCGTTTATGCTCCAAACCATCGACGTTCAAAGCCACGGGCGTTCCGGTAAAGCGTAGAATTGGCGCAAAGGGGGCATTCGCGGCATTGCAGATCAAGGCGGCATCAAAGCGCTGCGGCAACGCGTGAAGAGCTGAAAGCAAGCCATGCACCACAGTATCGAAGTACTTATGGCGGATGGTAGGTAGCACTTTCAGCTGGACTCCGTGATATTCGAGTTGGCGGGGCGAAACATAGTGAGAGCGACAATAGACGGTAACTTCATGCCCACGCGCAACGAGTCGAGTCGAAAGATGTTCCGCGAATGTTTCAAATCCCCCATAGCTGGCGGGAATACCCCGGGTTCCGAGAATGGCTATGCGCATAACGTGAAGAAACCCCTAGCTCCGCTGTTTCGAGGTTTAAGCTTCAACAACTTTTCCCTGAGCGCGGGCCTCGTCAAATGCTTGTTCGTACACAGTGAGAGTCCGACGAGCGGTTTCCCGCCAATCGAACCGTTCTGCCTGGGCTAGACCCTTGACGCGAAGCTGCTCTCTCACGTCGGGATTATCAATCAGGCGTGCGAGTTCGTGTCCGATAGCTTCAACATCAAACGGATCAACTTGAACTCCAGCCTCGCCGACAACTTCAGGCAAACTCGTCCGGTTGCCGACAATCACGGGTATGCCGCACTTCATTGCCTCGAGTGGCGGCAACCCAAAGCCCTCGAAGTAGGATGGATACACAAAACAAACTGCTCCCGAGTACAGAGCAGGCAGATCGGCTTGCGGGACCTGTCCGGTCAATATAACGTTGTCCTTGACTCCGCTAGTTCGAATTGCTCGGAGGGTCTCCTCATACAGCCAGGCACATTTCCCGACAAGTACGAGTTTAGGCAGCTTACCCTTGGACCGGGAGCGGTGCAAGGTTGCATAAGCTACGACCAAACGTGCCAGGTTTTTACGAGGCTGAATCGAACCGACGGAGAGGATATAATCTCCTTCTATCCCATAAGTGTTGCGCACACGTTGAAGTTCCTTTTCATCCTTCACTGGTGCGAAGTGCCTCGGCGCCGCTAAGGGTATCACCGTAATTAGATCAGGAGAGATTCCATAAGTTTTAGAAATGTCCGTGCGTGCGTGTTCGGACACGGCAAGGATTCTCGCGGCTCGATGTGCCGACTGTCGCACCGTCCAACGCAACTGTGTTCTGCTACGACGCTTGAAAGTTCGGGGCAGGTGCTCAAAAGATAGGTCATGTATGCTGACGACTACCGGACACGGAGCAAACGGAGGGGAAGTGTACTGGACGTGAAGGAGATCAACGGGATTCCTTCTCAATTCCGCACTGAGTGTAAGCGGGATGCGTATCAAGGGGGTATGAGGAAGGGTCAGGCGAACACGAAAATTCGGCCAACGGTTTTTGAAACGGTCTACGGCCGCCTGCCGTGTAACGAAGAGCGTATAGCTATTAGAACAATCGATCTCGGCGAGGGCTTCAATCAGATTGGTGGCGTAACTCTCGTTTCCCCCAAGACCCGTGCCAACCGAGTGAGCATCTATAGCAATGCGCAAACCGATGCCGCTCCCTAGTGCGAAGTCTATAGTTAATCAGATCGCGAGGCGTCTAAATCAAACGCCTGGGGGAAAGGAAAATGGTCCTGGATCTCCGCTGCGATTCAGCTCATGGGGCCGATTGCAGAACTCGATACACAGTTGTCACCGCGAACCTAGGTCTTTTTGCCGGCAGCAGAGGCCTGGGAATCCCGGCCACGCGTGTCGCGCTCGCGAATCCGGGCAGCCTTACCCCGCAGATTCCGCAAATAATAAAGCTTAGCCCGACGGACTCGACCGCGCTTCACGACATCAATATGATCCACGATTGTGGCATGCAGCGGGAAGATTCGCTCGACGCCGACACCGAAGCTCGTCTTTCGCACGGTAATGGTCTCCCGGATACCGCCATGCTTTCGGGCGATAACCACCCCTTCGAACACCTGCAATCGTTCTTTGGTCTCAGATTCCTTGATGCGAACGTGTACACGTACGGTATCGCCCGGCTGAAAGTCGGGTATGTTAGTCCGCAGTTGGGCTATTTCTATTACATCCAATCGATTCATCTTCAACAACTCCACTTCAACGGTAATTTGAGACCAAATCTACTCCAGCAAGTCAGGTCTATTTGTCCGAGTCTTCTTCAAAGCCTCATCCCGGCGCCAACGAGCTATCTCCGAATGATCTCCTGACAATAAAACGTCCGGGACTTTCAACCCCCGAAATTCCGTCGGTCTCGTGTACTGGGGATAATCAAGCAAGCCCTCAGAGAACGACTCATAAACGGCCGAGGTATCGCTTCCCAGCGCTCCCGGCAGCAAGCGTATAACAGCATCGACTACTACTAACGCCGCCGGTTCACCACCGGAAAGCACGTAGTCACCGATCGAGATCTCATCCGTGACAAGGGCCGCGGCGACGCGCTCGTCGACCCCCTCATAGCGACCACAAATGAGGACAACCTGCTCGGATTGTGAAAGATCCCTCGCCAGGGCCTGATCGAAAACACGACCCTGCGCCGATAACAAAACCACGCGGGTGCCGCTCTTATAGTCACGGGCATCGCTGCCCGTCAATTCGTTAACTGCGGCAAACACTGGCTCCGGCTTGAGCACCATACCATCGCCACCGCCGAAGGGTCGATCGTCGACGACATGGTGTTTATCACTTGTCCACCGTCGAAGATCGTGTGCCTTTATCTCGACCAACCCGGCAACTTGTGCCCGGCGTATGATGCCGTATTCAAACGTCTCCCGAAAAAAGTTCGGGAAGATAGTCACGATGTCAAAGCGGAGCATTGTGTTAAAGCAAGGCGGCAGCCGCCACCATCACTCCCCGTCTATAATTCGAGCAAGCCCTCCGGGGGATCGATCCGGATCCGTTTATCCTCGAGGTCTATATCAATCACAATCGCTCCAGCCAGCGGAACCAGTGTCTCGCGTTGCTGATCATTTCTGACCACCAAAATTGAAACGCCACCGGTTCTCATTACTCCTGTTACATTGCCGAGGTGCGCACCGCTTAGCAGTTCAACTGCACAGCCTTCCAACTCGTAATCATAAAACTCGTCTTCTGAGAGTTGGACTCGTTCAGCTTCCGGCAGCGCCAACTCGCAACCTATAAGAGTCGCGGCCGATTCAATTGTATCGAAGTCCACGAGTTTCAGGACCAGTCGCCCCTGCTGAAACGAGCAGCCCTCGAGGTGGACTTCGGTACGCTCTCCATCAGGGGAGGTCGCGTACAGACGAGAACCCTCTTGAAACCGCTCTGGAAAATCTGTCAAAAGATCAGCGACGAGTTCGCCCTTCAGGCCTTTCGTCTTTACCACTCGAGCAACAACAATTAAAGGCTGCTCGCCAGCGTTCTGCGGCTTCATTCAATAATGTCCAGCACGTACCGACGCTTCTGTTTCACGCCCGCTGCCTGAACGAGTGTGCGGAGAGCACGAACTGTGCGTCCCTGCTTCCCGATAATCTTACCCATGTCTTCTGGAGCAACCCGGACCTCGATCAAGATCGCGCCATTGCGATCTACATGGCGAACGTCAACCGCATCCGGGTTGTCGACCAACGTCCTCACTATCATTGCGACGGTTTCTTCCATTTGAAGTGGGTCAGTATTGTTTCAATCACGCTTCCGCTGTATTAGCCGCAATTGCCTGTTGCCTAGTGCTGGCCCTGATCAACCGGCTCACTGTGTCGGTTGGTTGGGCGCCTTTCTCAATCCAGTAGTTCACCCGCTCGAGGTTCAGGTTGATCTCGGCGGGTTGCCGTGTCGGGTTGTACGTACCCAGGTTTTCGAGATAAGCACCGTCACGCTTGGACTGCTTTTCCTTGACCACAATCCGGTATGAGGGTCTCTTTTTTGCGCCGGTGCGCATCAGTCTAATAGCTAACAAATCGTTATCCTCCGTCTCAGTCTGGCCGATGAAATAATTATCGGATCATGCTGCTAGCGTCGTTTCTTCTTTCGTTTCTTCTTGAGCTTCTTGCGTGACGGTCCCGCCGGCAATTGGGGCAAATCTTCACCATTCCCCCCGATACCGCTCAGATCCGGCATCCCTGACATTCCCGCCATGCGTCTCATCATCTTGCTCTTAATACCACCGCCACCAAAAAGGCCCGAGGTTGAAAGCTGCCGCATCATCTGCCGCATCTCGCTATACTGCTTGATCAGTTGATTTACCTCGGCAACGGACGCCCCGGATCCTCGAGCGATGCGACGCCTACGATTGGCGTTCAGGATTCTATGGTCCGAACGCTCTTGCGGAGTCATCGAATCGATGATCGCTTCGGTCCTCTTTAGCTCCTTCTCCATCAACTTCGTCTGTTCCTCGTTCAACTGCGGCATTCCAACTCCGCCCAGCAGTTGATCCGGCAAAAGCTTCATAATCTTTGAGAAAGAACCCAGTTTCTTGACCTGGCGCAACTGCGACCGAAAGTCATCCAGCGTAAACTCGTTCTTTTGCAGTTTCTTTAACTGCTCTTCGGCTTCGCTCTGGTCTACCTTTGACTGGACCTCTTCAATCAGGGATAGAACGTCGCCCATGCCGAGAATGCGCTGGGCGATACGGTCCGGATAGAAAGGCTCGAGCGCATCGTACTTCTCGCCAACGCCGACAAACTTTACCGGTTGGCCGGTCACCTGCTTGATTGACAGCGCCGCGCCTCCCCGCGCATCGCCGTCCATCTTCGTGAGAATCACGCCGGTAGTTCCCACACGACGGTGAAACTCTTCCGCAGAGCGAACAGCATCCTGACCTGTCATGGCATCGGCGACAAAAAGTGTCTCGACCGGATGCGTCGCACCCTTAATGCGGACAAGTTCTTCCATCAACTCGTCGTCGATGTGAAGCCGCCCGGCAGTGTCGATCAGCAACGTGTCAAATCCCGTCTGTTGCGCGTGTTTGTGTGCCTCGCGAACTAACTCGAGCGGATCGTTTGTGTCAGGCTTTTCAAAGATCTGCTGGCCGGTCGCTTTTGCAATCACGCGTAACTGCTCTCGGGCAGCCGGACGATATACGTCCACTGAAACGAGCAGTGGCTTGCGGTCCTGGTTCAGGGCCAGCCAACGAGCAATCTTCCCGGTCGAAGTAGTCTTGCCTGAGCCCTGTAGCCCGACAATCATCACCACGTTGGGAACCTGCTTAGTAAAGACCAGGCGGGAAGACTGGCCTCCGAGCAATTCCACAAGTTCGTCATATACGATCTTGACGACCTGCTCAGATGGCTTCAGCTCCTGCCAGACTTTTTGTCCCTCGGCCTTCTCCTTGACAGCCGCGATAAAGTCTTTTGCGACTTTATAATTAACGTCTGCCTCAAGCAGGGCGAGGCGAATCTCGCGCAACGCGGCATCAACATGCTCCTTTGTGAGCACGCCTTCGCCGCGCAGGTTCTTGAGCGTCCGCTTAAGCTTGTCGGACAGGGATTCAAACATAAGAATAGGCGAAGTTCCGCGTCTAAACGGAAACGGAAATCATAGCGGTCGATCTGGAGAGTGTCAAGGAACGTTGGGGCTAGTAAAAGCTCCTAATTCCTCGTAATAGCTTGGGTTAGCAGACAGGCTGCTGCTACTTCACACCATGACAAATGTCCCGGAAATCAAAATGAAGAAGCACCTGCGAAAAAGTCTCTTTGTAGCAATCCTCGTACTGGTAGCCTTGCCCGGATTCGCCGGAGTTCGCTTCATTGAAACTGGCGCAACTATCCATCAGAGCGCCAGTCAGACTCCCAAGTTTGAACAGATTGCTAGCGGAATTGAATACCTCCAATTCACCCGAGGATACAAATCAGAACAGCCAACTACTGGCCCCTGGTTGATCAGCCTGCTGAGACTAGATCCGGATCTGGCCAGGCTCGAGTTCGTTCGCGCTCTGGACGCGGGAGTAGGGCTGGAAACAACCAGTTCTCTGGCGATGCGATATGGTGCGATAGCTGCAATTAATGGCGGGTATTTTCGGACCACCGGCGTTTACCGAGGAGAATCTGTCGGCATTTACCAATTGCGGGGAAAATTGATCAGCGAGACCCACAACGATCGGGCGGCAGTTGGTCTGCTTGGGAATGGTGATCGGAGCAATGTGGTGCTCGGACATCTCGGCTTCTCGGGAGAGATCAGAACCTCAAAAACCAGGCACCGGATCAATGGAATAAACCGTCCCCGCTCTCAGGACGAGCTCATCATATTTACTCCCGAATTTCATCGCACTACCCTGACAATTCCTGACGGGATCGAAGTGAGTGTGCAGAGTGATAGAGCGACATCGATCCGAGATTTTAAGGGCAGTACATTGATTCCGGCAGACGGATACGTTATCTCCGCGGCAGGAACGGCTCGCGACTGGGTACTGGAGAATGTTCAGCGAGAAACAAAGTTGACACTCTCTTTAAATCTGATTCCGATCGATAAGACCCAGGAGGAAGAATGGGGTCGCGCCCACAGCATTGTTGGCGGAGGGCCGCAATTAATTAGAGCCGGCAGAATTGGCATCACGAATGCTCAGGAAAAGATTCTCCCGGCATTTGTGGCGGATCTGCACCCGCGTACTGCCTTTGCAAAGCTTGCTTCTGGAAAGCTGTTATTGATGACTGTCGATGGACGCCAGCCTGGAAGGAGCATCGGGATGTCCTTGAACATGCTAGCCGATCTGTTGCTCGAATTCGGCGCCGTTGAGGCGATAAACCTTGATGGTGGCGGTTCGACGACCATGGTGATTCATAACAAGGTTGTGAACAGTCCCTCTGATCCGACCGGGGAACGTCCTATAAGCGACGCCATTCTTATTTTCACGAGGGTGGCTCATGACCGGAATCCTTAAGAAGTTGGCGCGCATATTCCCCGGCCGCGGAGCTATGGACGCTCTTGCGGACCACGTGTTAAATTCACTACCGCATAGTACAACCCGGCGTCGCGCTCAAGAGTAGTTGTTCGCGGCTCCGAGCCTCCCGAGAACTGCGATAGTTCAAATCGCAGCAGGAAAAGCGTAGCTAATTGACGATCTTATAAGGGTTACATGGCTAAACGTGTCAGTCGACCGGGCTCGGAAAACTCTACTGAACGCGCTGTAGTCGACCTTGCCGACGCGCGAGTAAGACTCAGATCTAGTTCGGGCGGCTCTTCAAACGAGTCCCTACTGGAGCATTTAAAGGAAATCCGATCGCTCCTGGATCAGGGTCTGTCAACTGAAGCCCGTGCGCAACTTGCCACGCTGATAGGCGCTGCGAGAAACAGTCCTTCGATACTGGCCTTAGCGCGCTGTACTCTTTCTACAGCACTGGAAATGCAGGGCCACTACCGCGAGTCGCTTGCCGCAGTTGAAATGTATGAAGCGCCTGAAGCAAGGACTAAACTCGATAAAGAAGCTGTAAGTGATCTGCGAGTCCAGATAGGGTTGGCCTACAACTATAACGGCGACCATCCAAAAGCAATCTCCATTTTGAAGAGTCTTCTGCGGGAATCCGAGACTGCTCCTGAAGCCAGGCTCGGCCCGGTCTATGCAGCGCTGGCACGAGTCTATCGAAGTATCAGCGAGTATCCGATTGCCCGCGACTACGCCCAACGCGCCCTCGAACACTTTCGCCAAACCGGTGAGTGGCGCGGCCTTGCAGAAGCCTACTTCGGGATGGCGATGGCTGACACTCAGGAAGGAAATTATGAGTCGGGACTCGAGAACTTTGCCCAGGCTCTGAAGCTGATCGGCGATCGGCCGGCGAGTCATTTGCTTGGTCGCATCTATGCCAATATGGCCGGAGCATGTTGGTTCCTGAAGCGACCACAGGAAGGCATTGGCTATCTCGAGAAAGCCATCACTTACTACGAACGCACGGATCATAAAACCAGTGCCGCTGACGGCTACAATAACTTAGGGATCAATTTAATTCTTATCGGCCAGTGGGGACGAGCACAGGAAGCTCTCGAACGGGCCCTTGCTCTGGCTTCGGAAGTCGACGAACGCGGGGCCAAGGTGCCAATGATTCTCGACTCACTTGGCGAACTCCACATGTTGCGCGGCGAACTCGCGGAAGCGAGAGAGTATTTGCACCGCGCCGTCGCTTTGGCTACTGAGAATGGAAACAAATGGTATGCCTGCCAGGCATTGCGCACCCTTGGTCGCTGTTACCTTGCAATGCGTGATGAAGCAAAGGCCATGGTGAGAGGAGAAGAGGCGCTGGCGCTTGCGGAGAGCATTGGTGATCGGCAGGCAATATGTGAGTCTCGAATAATTCTGGCAGAAGCTCATCTGCTTAGTGACGAAACGGAAAAATGCGCCGCGGAATTGCAACACGTTTCAGAAGCAAGTACGGACTCGGCAATGGACCTGGGATTCACAGGAGAGGCACATAGGCTTTCCGGAATGTTGGCTATGACAGCCGGCGATACTGCCTCGGCAGCGCAACACTTCGGGAGCAGCGTGTCTATCTTCGATATGCTCGGTGACCGTTATCGTTCAGCTCGAGCGCACTATGAACTTGGTTGCGCCTATGCGGGTACAACACCGAGGCGCGCGATGGAGCATCTTTCCCGCGCGGTGAATACGTTTCGCGAGCTGGGCGCTCGAATTGACCTCGAACGTGCGCAACAGTCCCTTACCAATCTCGATCGTTCGACTCCCGAATTGCGCTCGGAAGATTCGGCTTTGCCACAATTACTCACATTGCGGCTCGCCGAAGCCGTTGCTTCAAGGGAGCTTCTGTTGCGCGAGCTGGCGGCTATCATGCGTCAAGAGACAAGCGCGAAACGGGTCCTCATCACAGAGCGAGGCGAACACAATCACCCGCGCGTCGTGGTGGCCCATGGCTGCACTCCCGCAGAGAGCGTACAATTGGCTGAGCAGATCGAGCAATTGGACGATGACGACGAACGCGAAAGTTTCGCCAGAGAGAACGAGGCTGTAGTGCTAGCGCTCCGCTCAGCTAACGCCCCGGCGGCCACTCTCTACATGGCCCCTCAAAAGCGTTCGAAACTGCCGGGTGGAATGTCCATCGAGCCCCTCTTGCGTATCGTTGAACTCGGCTTGGATGTTTGTGCTCTTCGCGCCGGAGTACAGAAAGGCGGCGGCAGCCAACCAGCCGACGAACTTGCCGGAACCAGTTTGATGCCGGGTTTCATCCATTCCAGTCCAGCGATGACGCGACTTGTCGATGAGGTTCACAAAATCCGATCTTCGGACGTAACAGTGCTGGTGACCGGCGAGTCAGGAACGGGTAAAGAACTGGTGGCGCGCGCAATTCATGCGCTCTCATCGCGGCGCGCAAAAGTCTTCGTTCCGTTTAACTGCACGGCCGTCCCAAAAGAACTTTCCGAGGGTTATTTATTCGGTTACCGCCGCGGTGCATTCACCGGGGCTGTCCACGACTCGCAAGGCGTGATTCGCACGGCGGCGGGCGGCACACTCTTTCTGGACGAAATTGGTGATCTTCCGCTCGACTTGCAACCTAAGTTGCTAAGGTTTTTGCAGGAGGGCGAGATCCAACCACTGGGAGAACAACGTCCTATTAAAGTTGACGTGAGGATCATTGCTGCGACAAACACGGACCTTGAGGAGATGGTTGCTGATGGACGGTTTCGCGAGGATCTGTATTATCGTCTGAACGTAATCCGTCTCCGCGTGCCACCTCTTCGCGAACGGCGCTCCGAGATTCCTACGATTGTCAACTATTACATCAATCACTACTCTTCAAAGTTCGGCCGCAAAGACATCCAGATAACACCGCCGGCTGTAGACCTTCTGATGGTAAGCGACTGGCCCGGCAATGTCCGACAACTCTGCAACGAGATCCAGCGAATAGTGGCGCGCGCCGAGGACGGAACCACAATCACACCCGATCATTTGTCGCCCGAGCTGAAACGCACTTCTTCTCCGACCAGTCCACCACAGTCGGTCTCGTCGGTCACCTCGATGCCCACACTTCAGAATGTCACACTTGCGGACGCGCTTGCTGAGGTTGAGCGCCGAATGATAGCCGAGGCGATGCGGAAGCACGGCGGCAACATCTCACGCGCCGCGCGGGAGTTGGGACTGACGCGGCGCGGTCTTTACCTCAAGTTGGAACGTTACGATCTGAGCGCCAGTGCCTGATTGGGAGCCCCTGCCATTCTTGACCTGTTAGTATGGTCCGCCTCGATCAATCCGAAGGTTGTTGCGAACTGAGAAGACGCCTGATACTCCTCGAGCAGCCATGTAGGCGAGCTGCGAGTCCATCGGGCTTGAAACCATGCCCTCGAGGGTTACATGTCCGCGGTTGACAATGATTCGGATCGACGGATTGGCGCCCAGCATGTACCGGTAAAGCGAGCCCTGCCGGTAGATAGCCCGGTACGTGCTTCGCCGAATCGAATCGTCAAACGAGGAAAGCGGCAGAACCTCGATCCGGTTAACTACTTGACTGACTCCATCCAGTCGGGCCACGCGGCGGGCAGCGTCTGAACGGGTAGTTGGCCTCACAACTTGTCCAAGGAGCGTCACGGTGTTTCCATCAACGCGAAAAGCCAGGTTATCGAACACGCCGTAATATGGCAGCGTTACTAATTCCCGGCGAATCTTTCGCGTTAACTCTTCAGCACCAGTTCTTTGAGGTGGAGCAGCAAATGATGCAGAGATCCCAAGCATTACTACCAATCCGATTCCTAATACCTTTGATTTTATACTCATAATTAATAAACCTCATTTATTTGCAGTCACCTTTTTCGATGCGTGCAAGTAATTCGAGGCTGCCCTCGTCTAATCGGTACGCACTAAACAACATCGTTTATGAGGGGGATTGACAAAAAAAGGGGAACCCATCGGGCGGGCTCCCCGGCAAGGATCAAAGTGACCGAAGAGACTAGAAGATCAGCTTGGCTCGCAACTGAATGGTGCGACCTGGGAAGTTGCCGATGCTGTAGTCATTAAAGAGTGGGCTGGACACATTCGGGAAGGAGAAATCCGTTGGTGAAAGGCCAGGCGCAGTAGGGGTTCCCAGCGCGTTGGCAAAGTTACCAATCGTACGAATTCGCTGATTGAAGAGATTGTTGATCTCTGTTCCAACCTCGAATCGATAACGATCTTCACCAAAGAAGAACTGCTTAGTGAAGGCTGCATCAGTCCGATTGAAGCCGTTGCTGCGCAGTGTGTTTCTACCGGCAGTAGTCTGTGTGCCCTGACCGGCTTGGATATACTGCGCGTTTGGATTAATCGCGAAGTAGGCGACAGCGTCCCCTGAACCGGGCCGGCACTCGCCTAAGGCCGTAGTGACGGTGCCGTTCGGTCGTAGGAACTGACCGGCGCTGTTCACAGCGCAAGCAGGGCTGCCAGTACCCGGAACACCAGCGGGATTGAAGATCGTTCGGTCTCCCGCAGCATCAAAGTTCAGATTACTGTCAACACCCGATTGTGGTGTGAAAGGTTGTCCCGATTGAGCCTGGAAAATACCGCCCATTGTCCAGCCACCAAGCACCTGCTTCAAGAATCCGCTCTCGCTTTCACGGAAGAACGGCAACTCATAGTTGAAGGCTATGGCCAGACGGTGAGGAATATCGAGGTCCGACAAGCCCCGCTGGTCTCTCATGTTCAAGAAGTTCTGAGGCCGGCGCGGATTGGCGACGCTCGAGAAAACTTCGTTAGTCGAATCGTCAATCGTCTTGCTGAAAGTGTAAGCGGCCGAGAAAGCCAAGCCGCGACTGAACCGCCGGGTAAGGCTGACAGCGCCTCCGTCGTATTGAGAGTTCCCAACCGGATCGAAGGTGGTCATGATACCAAACCCGGGTATAGCAAAACGCCTTTGCGCGATCAGAGTACTTACCGGTGCTAGCCCGGCAAGATCACCCGCAGTCGGCTGGCTGAAGAAGGTCGGAACCGTCAGTGGTGGCGGGATAGCGGGATTCTTCCACACCTGAACCGGTAGATGGCGACTTCTCGTACCCAGATAACGGAACTCAAGAGCAGTAGTTGAAGTCAATTCTCGTTGCCAGCTTACAGCCCATGAGTAGGTTTCAGGCTGAATGAAATCACTGGTGAAGGAAGAGCTCGCAGCCCGTGCGGCAGCCGGTGTAGTCGGCGGGTTAGGAGTTGATGGCAAACCACCTCTGGCGAGAAATCCCGGACTCATATCGAAACCCGGAACATTTATTGCGCGAAGTTCCTGCTGGAACTGCGGCGGCAGCGTCAGCAAAGGCAGGTTTCCAAATACCTCTCCGTAGGACATGCTGAAATTGGCCCGGATGGCGCTCCTGCCTTGTTCGCCAAAGATACGACCGAGGAGTCCGCTCTCAAAATTCGGTGCATACGCAAAGCCGACGCGCGGAGCTATATTGTTACGGTCGGACTTCGGTACTCCAAACTCGACGACACCCGGCAGGTTGGCAATTGAATTGAGCGCCTGGAGAGCCGCATCGCGCGGTATCTGGACATACTCGTAACGAAGACCCAGGTTCAAGGTCAGATTGGGAGTAACCTTCCAATCGTCCTGGCCAAAAACATAGAACTTCTGTTGGTTGAAAGTATAAGCGGCGCTACCGACCCCGCGCACCGGGTCGAAGGTGGGCACCAGATCCTGCAACAGATCTGCAAAAGTCACGTAGAGATAGTCGCCGCGACCGCGAGGCAGAAACTGGCTGGTAGCGATCAGATTGCGATACTCACCGCCGAACTTGAAGCTATGAGCGCCACGCACATAGTTCACTGTGTCATAGATCTGATAATTGTGGCTGAACTGGCCCTGCGGAAGGTTGGATTGGGGACCCAGATTGATGTTGAAGTCCCGCGCTGAGAGGTTTGCAAAAGTATTGAATGCAGGATCCTTCAACGGGAAATCCTGCGTTGACTTTCGGTACGAGAGACGCAAGTCATTCACGAGACTGGCGCTGATCGTCCGCACCCAGGTTGCAGAAAACAGCCGCGAATCGAAAACGGTCAGATTGTTGAACTGCGGGTTACCTAGTCCGGTCGCTCCCTCGGAGCGGAATCTATCCGAACTGAATCGGTAACGAAACTGATCCTTGGTTCCACGAAGGTGGTCTATGTTGACCTGAAACTGGTGGTCGTTGAATCCTCCGGGATTCAGGATAGACACGGTCCCAAAGGGAACAGTTTGCCCTAGTATAGTACGCGTTGAATCGGCTGTTGCCGGCAGGATCAGGTTCTGCTGTAGGAGATTGATCACGAAGGGACTCACACCAGGCACTCCGGCAAGTTGTGCCAATCCTTGCGCGGTCGGCGCCACAAAGGATGAGCCGGCAATCTCACGATCGTTAATCTCGTGTTGGTACGCGAAGAAAAAGAACAACCTGTCCTGCATTATTGGACCACCCAAGGTCATCCCATAGCGTGTATTCCTAAACCGTGGAAGACTCCCAATCCTTTGTGGATCGGTGGGCGCCAGGTTGAGCAAGCGCTCCTGCGAGGTTGATGCGGCATTGAGTTTCTCTCTTTGCAGGTAGAGAAATCCGTTACCGTGATACTCATTCGTGCCGCTTTTGGTAATGGTATTGAACTGGCCACCGGAAGCTGAGCCGAACTCCGCATTGTAGTTGTTCGTCAGAAGCGTGAATTCGGAAACTGCATCCTGGATCACCGTTGTCGCTGGGCCAGTTACGGAAAACTGGTTGTTGTCAACTCCATCAACCATGAAGCTGTTGTATCTTGGCCGCACGCCTCCGACTGCTCCGCCCGCACCAACGGCGCCGGCGGGTTGCAGGACCACATTGGGAGAAAGAGCACCTAAGGTATTCTGATTACCGAAGAGCGGTAATCCTTCCACCATTCGGGTGTCGTAGGTCTTTCCCAATTGGGAACTATCAGTCTGGACCAGGGCTTCGCTTGCCGCGGTGACAACAACGGTTCCCTCCACACCGGCAGGGGCAAGAGTCAGATTAGCGCTCGTAGTCTGGTTGAGCAGGACCCTTAATTGTCGAGTAGCAGTTTCAAACCCAGATGCAGTACTGGTGATTGTGTATTCGCCGACAGGCACGTTGGGAAAATTATAAGAACCAGTTGTCGTAGTCTGGGTCTCGAGTGTCTGTCCGGTTTGATTGTGACGCAACGTTACCGTTGCATTCGGGATTGCAGCAGCGTTTGCGTCTGTGATCACACCTGTCACGGCGCCGCCAGTTACCTGGCCCGATGCTGCTATTGCAAAGGCGAACAACAATCCCGCTGTCGCCAGAGTTAAGCAAACCTTTCGATACATCTATTTACTCCTTGCATTGTTCAAGCCCTGTTCAAAAAACTGAACAGAGGTCCGAAATTTTGTTTAGGGGTAGTTGGGGACCGATTGCGCTCGAGAGATTGTTCAATGCAACAATCGCTATGGCGTTGAAAAATGCAAGCTCTATTCCGGTTCAAAAGTAACGGCTATTAGCCTCTCACAAATTCCCATCATCGTTGCGGTTAGGGGTGAAGCGCATCAGTAGGTGTGTCAGTGACGTTGGCTCAATTCTTGGTTTTTTTCCGAATATTTGGAAACGCTAAGAAGCAAGAGCGCAGAATCTATCTGATCCGCGGCCCTGAAGACCGCTCCATGATTTCGTCGCATTATCCGATAACAAGGAGTAGTTGTTTCAAACCTGAATAATGGAAACAAATCGGGTGGAGCTTAGAGGCCCAGGCTTTGGGAGGTACCTTTGCTTTGAGCAAGCAGTTGGTCTAATTTAAGCCCAATCACTCGGGACGTTGCCACACAGAACCATCAGTGAATTCAACGCGTATTACGACCACTTCACCAGTGAGGCCTTTGCGCTCATTCTTGTCGAGCGCGTAAACACTGATCGTTTTTGACGGCGGCTGGCTGGCCATTACAGTTAACTCCTTGCTTTTACCGGGGCTGATCTTTTCTTCAGTGGTGAACTGATGCCGTCCAACCTCATCCTGAGTCATGCTGTCGACGAATATGTAGTCCCAGTCGACAACCTTAATCGCCTTTTGGCCAGTGTTCTTTACCCTTACCTTGTAGAGAAAAGCGTAACGAGCTGGTCCCTTTTGTCGCCGAGCGGAGGCAATGGTAGCGTCAACCTGCGCTTCACGTTCGAGCTTGTTGACTTCGCCGGTATTACCTCGTTTCTTTGCATCATCAATGCGTCTCTCGTTCCGCGACCGCACTCGCATCTCCTCGAAGCTTTCGACCGCTCCAGTGAACGGATTCTGCTCCCAGCCAATGCGCTCCTTACTCCAATCAGATTTCAGTACTTGTAGATCCGGGAAATCCTGCGGGGCGGGAGTCTGAGGTTGGGCCAAGGCGGTGGCGAAGACCAACAATCCGACTAGTACAACAGACGTGATTCTCATCTTCTGCTCCTCCTCTCATAAGTAGCGGGTTCACAGGACTAGAGCGATTAGTATGTCCGATTGTCAGAGCACATGTTTTGTATCATGAAAGCGAGAAAAGATTAAGGAAAAGTGGGCTGAAGGATTTCTCCTTCAGCCCTAGTTCAACCCATCGGGGCAGTGGGCCGAGTTTTGAAACTTCGGCAGGCTTTGTGGCTAGAATGTATATCTCAAGCCGAGCACGATTCTACGGTTTCCTCCGTTTGTACCCCACTGATTAAGGAAGTTCGCCGAATTGGCACGTCCTTCGGGAATACCGAAATTCCGGGTGTTCGTCAGATTGTAGAATTCAGCTCGTAGTTGAATTCTGTGGCCTTCGCTGATTCGGGTATTTTTGAAGATCCCGAAATCGATATTGCCGATGCCGTCGGCACGCAGGATATTTCGCCCCGCATTGCCAACCCGCTGACCTGGATCTAATGGCCGGAATAGGGTTCGTCCACCGGCCGCCACTATCTCCTCGACAGACATCCCCGAAAGGTTGAGGGTCGTGTTGACGTTTGCACGTATCGCGTCTCCAACCAGAGAGTTGATACCCGAGAGGGCGCCCGTTGGGTCGGCGCCATTAAGAACGGTGAATGGCGCACCGCTCTGGAAGGTGAGAAAGCCATTCACCTGCCAGCCTCCGAGCATGTGCCCCACAAATCCACGCTGGTCGCGGAAGAAGGGGAGTTCGTAGACGAAATTACCAGAGAGGCGGTGTGGACGGTCATACGCCGAACGACCGCGATCGCCGCGACGGTTGAAGGAGTCCTGAGCAACGGCGACTTCACCGCTTGAAGGGTTGAAGATCTCCGAAGCCTCATCAATGAAAGAACTCCAGGTGTAGTGTAGGCCGCCACTGAAGCCACTGCTGAGGCGCTTGTCTAAGCTAACCTGCATGGAATGGTAAATTGATGCCGCAGCATTGGCGCGTAACCTGATCACACCGCGCGTATTATCAACGCGTGTTGTAGAAGAGAAAGGCAACCGCGGATTGCCGTCTATTGTCTGGAACAATGCCGTTCCCTTTGACCCAACATAACCCACACGGAAAATCAGATCGCGTGACAGCTCGCGTTGTACTTCCATGTTGAAGCCTTGATAGTACGGTGAACGGAAATCCTCACCGACGATCGTACGCGTGAGAGTGAGGGGGTTGAGTCCGGCCGGTACCACCGCAGGCAAACGTGTGAAAGCATCATTAATACCTGCGGTACCATCAGGTTGTGGTGTCGAGGGCAAACTAACAGCCGCTACGAATGGGAACGAGCTAGCGACGTTTAGCGCGATGTTAATGAACGTGTAGTCATTTGTGACTGCATAACCGCCGCGAATCACAAGCTTATCACCGCCCGTGAGCCAACCGAGTGGTCCGCCCGTCTCGGTGCGCGGATTCCAATTAAATCCGACTCGCGGCTGGAGATTATTTCTGTCCTTCTTAGGTATGGGGGAGAGAGCAAACCGTTGGTCGCCACCTGCTACAGCGACGATGCGATCATTAACCGGCACCAAACTCAGTGTTGCCTCGCCGGGTAATTCGTAGCGGAGCCCGTACGTGAGGGTGAAATTTGGCCTTACCTTCCACTCATCCTGGGCATAGAAATGGACGTCGTGCCAATTGTAATGATTAATGGCCTCGCCGCCAGGAAGTGGCTTGTTAATGTTGGCGGCCTGAGCCACGTCATTGACAAAAGCATTCAGGGTCGGATAACGCAACAATCCGCGAATGGTGGGGAAGAAGAAGCTCTTAACTCGGTTGTCTACGATGTTGACCCCAAACTTCATCGCGTGATTTCCAGAGGTAAAGGAGAAGTTGTTCTGGATCTGGTAAATGTTGTTGAAGCGAAACTGCGGCAGATTCACCGCCAAACCGATGGCAGTTCTGCTGGCCGCCGCATTGAATCCCGTTAATCCAAGTTCAGATATTTCAAGAGACGGGATCTCTTCTGATCTTGGGTCGGATGCGCTCGTGTTGGTCGCCAACCGTTGATAGCCGAGTCGCAAGTCATTCACGATGCGGGGTGAGAGTGTGCTGCCTAAATTAAGAGCAAAGGACTGTTGCCGATTCACATTTTGTGTTGTGAGTCCAGGAGGCGTTGCTTGCCCCGTTCCGCGCGTGTCTGAGTCGCTGTAAAGGTAACGACCCGTCAGAATATGATTCTGTCCGATGTTGTGATCGATACGGAGTGAGCCCTGCCAGTTATCAAAAGTGAATGCTGTGGCGCCGGTAAGCGATCCGAGTGGAACCGTGAACGTTTGCCCATTACGCGTAAAGGTAACGCTTTGATTTATCGGCGCCTGCGCAGCAGGAAGATGTCTCAGGAGTGCTGCCACGTGGGGAAGATCTCCGGCCGCTGCTTGGAGAACCTGCCGCCCGGCTTCCGTCGGAGCGCCGTTAAGTGTGGTTCCCGAACCGAGTTGCCGGTCACTCCAACGTTGGAGCGAGCCAAAGAAGAAGGTCCGATCGCGACCGCTGATGATTGCCGGACCACCCTCGCCAAATCGCGGCAGGTGTAAGGGGCCTCCGAAAGTAACGCCAATCTGGTTTTCTACGCGGTAAGGAGCGTGCCTTCGAGACGGATCCGCGGCAGCCGAGTTGCAGAAACCAGCGCGCTTATCCGTATTGCTGCATGAATTCAGGGCATTCCCGTTATAAAACCAGAAGGCTGAACCATGGTATTGATTAGTTCCGCCTTTGGTGATTGCGTTGAACACTGAGCTCGAATTGCGGCCATATTCCGCAAGAAATTGATTGGTAATCAGTCGTACCTCCTGGACAATATCCGGATTGTTTAGGGGTTGTGTGGCACCCGCAACGCCCGGCTCGTTATTGTCCTGACCGTCGATCATGAAATTATTCGAGCGGACCCGGCCTCCATTGGCGGAATAGCTGATACCACTCGAGAATCCGGTTTGACCGGAGCCCAACTGACTAACGCCCGGGGCCGATAGTGCAACACCCAGAATACTGCGCGTCGGTCCGAGAGGAAGTTCCGATAGACGCCTTTCATCGAACCGCACGCCCACCTCGGCGGTTGATGTGTTTAAGAGTGAAGCGTCTTCAACTACAGTGACAACTTCCTCGATGCCACTGGGTTTCATCGAAACATCGACCACCGCATTCTGATTCAAAGCCAAAGTGATGCCGGTTTGAACGTACTTGGCGAATCCCGTACCCTCGACCGTCAACTCGTAACGACCAACAGGAAGGTTTTCAAAACGATAGCGCCCTTCGCCATCCGTCTGCAGAGTGCGCGAGACGTTCGTCTCGATGTTTCGAGCCGTTACAATGGCATTCGGGATAACAGCTTGTTTCTCATCAGTAACTCGGCCAAGAATTGTTCCTGTCGTTTGAGCGAGCCCTGATCCCGAGAAACAGACAGACAGGGCTACAAGAACCAGGAGTCTGGTCGCTTTATTCATCGTGTCCTCCTACTTAAGAATACGTTTGTTGTGCGGTTAGTCAGTTAACGACTGACGTGGTCAAACTCAATGTGTTATAGACGATTCCGATGTGCGCTCCCGGGAAAGCAAACGATATTCCACTGGCTTCCGGGGACCTATTTCAATCCACAACGAGATGCGCGATTGAAATTATTCGCCCAAATTTTAAGTTTTGGGCTGGACAAGACTTTGAAACAATTAGCCCGCCTCTTCAAAAACTTGAATTATCATCCAAAGTTGTGGAACTCCGTTGTCACGAATCAAGTGTTATGAGTTCTTCTGATCGGCAAGGACCTATGGAGCGAATCGTTTTCCTTGAACGCAATACCTTTCGGGTCAATTTCCGCCCTCCTCACTTTCCGCACGAGTGGGTCGACTTTGGTGAAACTTCTCCCAATCAAATAGTCGAAAGAGCGCGGTCCGCTACCATCCTCATCTGCAATAAACTGCCTCTCGGCGAGTCCGAGTTGTCCCCCCTGCGGGACCTCAAGCTCATCGCCGTGGCTGCCACGGGCACCGATAACATCGATCGCACTTACTGTCGCTCCCGAGGTATAGCCGTTTGCAACACCAGAAACTATGCAGAGCATTCCTTGCCCGAACACGTGCTGGCGCTCATCCTCGCATTGCGCCGAAATCTCTTTCGCTATCGCACGGATGTCAGACAGGGTGAATGGCAAAGAGCCACTCAGTTCACGCTGATTGATCATCCTATCCACGATCTCTACGGGAGTAAGGCCGGCATTATTGGTTACGGAGCATTGGGAAAAGCCGTGGCCCGACTTACTCAAGCGGTTGGGATGAAGGTGCTCATCAGCGAACGCAAGGGGGCTCAAAGAATTCGTGACGGACGCCTGTCGTTTTCAGAAGTCCTCCAACAGAGCGACGTAATCACCCTTCATTGCCCGTTGACGGAAGACACTCGAAACCTTATCGCTGAAGAGGAGTTTCAGATGATGAAGCGCGGGGCCATGCTAATTAATACAGCGCGAGGAGGGCTGGTAAATGAAGCGGCCTTGGCCCACGCCCTCAGGAGCAATTTCATTGCCGGCGCCGCGGTTGACGTGCTAAGCAAGGAACCACCACGCGACGGAAACATCCTGCTCGAGCTGGATGTGCCAAACTTGATTGTAACGCCGCATATCGCCTGGGCCAGCCGTGAAGCTATGCAGACTCTCGCCGATCAGTTGGTAGATAATCTAGAGGCGTTTGTGCAAGGCACTCCAAGGAATCTCGTAACCTGAAGCGGTCAAGATTTAGTTTGGAGGAGTCACGAAAGACTGGGCCAGGATAGAGCAACGCTAGCAGGTAGCGTTTGGGCCACGCCTGTTATTGAGACCTGGGTGAAGCTGCCTCGCCGGCCTCGGCCGTCGTTGCCTCGTCGTGATGTTCGGTGGTGTAGAGCCTTAGGATATCCTGACCCTGGCGTGATCTCGGATCGATTGTGCGCAGGTGTTTGCGGCCCTGCATCTCCCAGATCGCGGTTACCACTCCATCCTTCTCTACAGCGTGATAGGTAATCTCTTCTGCAGGGCCAGCCGGAGTCGCGGGGCTCTCCTCGGCGTCAGTGGTGGCTGGCGTGTTTTCATTATCCGACATTAAAGCAACAGCTCCTCTCAAGATTTTTGGTAATGTTGTTTTGAATTTTGACGGATTGTGGCACAGGCCGATTGGATGTGTCTACCACAGTAATCGCCTATTTACGAATCCAACCGCTAGAATGCCATCGAATTTATCCACGTAGCGCAAGCGCGAGTTCGAGGGCACGTCGTGGCGAAACAACTCCCCAACCTTGCCGATCAATCTCGACAGTGGCAACTCGCTCGGCTGTATCGATGAGAATCCGCTTCACCTGTTGGGGGCTCAGCGCCGGATCCGCCTCTAACATGCATGCCGCCGTTGCCGAAACGATCGGCGCCGCAAAGGAGGTGCCATCAACATGCTTGTAATGTGGATTAATGACGTTGCCTTCACGAAGCTTAATCGTGACTAACTGCCTGAGTAACGGCACAGGCAGATCGCGGGCCTCATCAAGATCTTTGTCGACGCCCAACCTGGAATCGATGATGGACTTCAGATCCGTATCCGCCGCCGTATCTAGCCGGGAATAGAGCGCAGCCTCAGCGGCAGTCGGTGTATGCGGCAGGATCGGCGCCGCAACCCAGATCCCGGGAGCAATGATCTCAGGCTTCTGGAGACCATCAATAGTCGGACCGTAAGACGAGCGATACATTCCTCGTCTCGCTCGGTCCAACGAGTTCTGATCATCGAGTCCGCCCACCGAGATTGCCGACGGCGAACAGGCTGGTGGCAAAACAGGATGGCCCGGCGCCATTCCAGCGTTTCCCACCGCACACACTACAACCAGACCGGCCCTAACGGCCTGTTCGACGGTCCGGCAGAGAGCGTTATTAAGATAGGAACTCTCCCAATCACCCCCGGCTGAAATGTTTATTATGCGAATCCGATGTTCCTCGCGATGTGCCAAAACCCAATCAAGTCCTTTCTTGATACTCTCCTCGGGAATATGTCCGGTGCGACCAATCTTTACGAGGACAAGATTCGCAGCCGGGGCGATGCCTCGATAAAACCCATTTGAGATGTAACCATTGCCCGCTGCAACTACAGACGTCATCATTCCGTGCCAACTCGCGACATCGGTGGTCTGCAAAGAGGTCGGGTCGTCCTTTGCCTCAAAGATGCTGTGATAAGCGACAATCCTATTTTGCGGACGAATGAGGTCTGGGTGCGCATAAAAGCCTGAATCGAGGAAGGCGACTGTCACATCCCGCCCCGCAAAGCGTTCATCGGTGTCCATGCGCAAAGGCGTGGGCAGAACATGATCGGTCTGTGCAAAGATCGCCGCATGGGTTTTGAGTTGGGCTGTGGCTCGCCTGAATAGATCTATACAACGGCCACAAACCTGGGAAACAGACTTCGCCAACGCATTGGCTTCAATTACGGTTCTTAAATCCTCATCAAGTGCGGCGAAAGGAACCAAATCGCCCAGGACAGCCATACCACAAACGTGGCAGCCGGGCGGGGGTGCGCCATCAGGCTCTGGCGGCTCGGTGATCAAAGTCACTCGTGACATGTTGCTGATGATTTTAGCAAGCAAACTAGCACAGCGTCAGTGCTCCGTGCGGGGCTTTTAGAAACACCGTGACACAGTTACACAGTTTGTACTATGAGCGTGAGGCGTGTAAGGTATTTCGACAGCAGTTCGACAGATTAGTGGGAGGACGTGACCCCTCATGAGTGAGGAAAAAGTCACAGTTGCCGATCTCTTTCGCCGAGCCATGGCAATAAGGAGCGAGAGCTCGCAGACTTCGTATCAGGAGATCAAGGACCAGTTGGTCCGGGAGTTTAAGGGGAAGCCCTTCCCCTCGCTGCATAACTTGACGATCCCAGAACAGGATGCGCGCGCACCTGAAGAGGACTGGACTGCTGGTCTGCCGCTTGTCCGTCGCGGGATTCAGTTTGAGGATTGGGGGGAGATCGCCGACGGCATCATTTTAAGCCTCGAGCAGACCGAAAACTATGAGATGGAGCGGGGCGGCGAAGGTACGAGTGACAAATGGCACGATCGCTCAGTTGGCATCCAGGAAGCCGAAGCAAAGGCAGTGGGAAAGTGGTTGCCGGAAGAGTTGATGAAACTTGCTGAGCGCCGGGGTACGAAATAGCAACATAGACTAATATAGAAATTATGAGCTTCGTTGGCAGTCTTTTTAGAGACCCTAAGTACCAGACGACAGATCCTCGTAAGCCCGAAGAGATTGAGGACAAAGATGTTGTCATCAGTCCCAATACTCGCCTTCCGAACCGGATTCCTCCCGGCCAGACACGGACACGCAAATGGCCGGTCCTTGACGCGCACGGAACACCGGAGATCGATCTGGCGTCATGGACCTTCGAGATCGGAGGTCTCGTAGACCGGCCGCAGAACTGGTCATTGGACGAATTCATGCAGCTCTCTGCTATCAGGGTCTACGCCGACTTTCATTGTGTAACTCGCTGGTCACGACTTGATAACGTGTGGGGCGGGGTGTCTACAAAAGAAATTGCCGCTCTCGCCGGTATCAAGCCTGAAGCAAAGTTTGCGCTTGCCCTCGCTAATGACCATGGTTGGACCACGAACATTCCGCTCGAGTACTTCCTCAAAGAAGACTCGCTCTTCGCCTGGTCCCACGACGGAGAGCCCATACCGCCGGAGCATGGTGGTCCAGTTCGCCTGGTTGTTCCCCAGCTTTATGCATGGAAATCGGCAAAATGGATTAAAGGTGTGCAGTTTCTTGAAAGCGACCAAGCCGGCTACTGGGAAGAGGGAGGCTATCATATGCGAGGCAATCCCTGGTCTGGTGGCGACGGTGAAAGATTTCGCTCTATTTAGTTTGTTACCCCCTACCCGCAAATCGTTTGAAGATCAGAACGTGACGAGTCAAAGTGGTCCAGTCCGTTCCGCCGGTGGGTCATTACCCAAAGACGCCGCAGCCGTAATTCTCCTTCGCAGCAATACTGACCCTTTCGACCCGGAAGTGTTTCTCGTCCGGCGCGGTCAACAACTGGCGTTTCTTGGTGGTTTTTATGCTTTTCCGGGCGGCCAACTCGAACCCACAGATCAGCATGCCCGGGTCGAAAACTGCAACGATGCTGAAATCGCAACCATGATCAGTTGTGCAGCGCGGGAACTATTCGAAGAGCTTCGTGTTCTTGTTGTCCGCGGAGGCGACTCGCTGACACTAGGTCAGCGAGCGTCGATCCATGACGATCTCGAGTCGGGCCGAATGTCCTGGCCGGTTCTCCTCGAGCATTATGGCCTTCATCTTGACGCGGCCGATTTCATGTTTGTCGGCCGTTGGGTCACGCCGCCCTTCAGTTCCAGGCGCTTCGACACGTGGTTCTTCCTGGTCAGTTGCCCGCCAAAACAAGAACCCATCATCACAGGAGGCGAACATGAATCAGGCGAGTGGGCCAGCGCAGCAGCAGCTTACGAAAAGTGGCAAGGCTCCGCCTTGCTGGCCGCGCCTCCGGTAATTCATGGACTTCGCACACTTGGTGGCGGGACTGGCCCAGATTTGGCTGACCGGTTCCTCGCGATTCGTGAAGCTCATCGAGAACCACCTCGCCGCATCGAGTTTCGACCCAACTACATCTGCTTTCCGGTACTAACGCCCACAAAGCCTCCGGCCACGCATACGAACTGCTATCTCATCCATACTTCCGAAGAAATCCTGATTGTCGATCCTGGATCTCCGTACGAAGAGGAACAGAAAGCCCTCGCCGAATGTGTTGATAATCTCTGCTCCGAGGGACGAGCAGTGCGCGAAATTCTTTTGACCCATCGACACCCGGATCATATTGCCGGCGTTAATTCGTTGCGTTCTCAACGTGGGATTGCGGTCTCTTCGCACCGCCTGACGGCTGAAGCTCTCAATGAGACCATACACGTCGACCGGCTTCTTGAAGATGGAGACGTGATCACGCTACGAGGCGTTCCCGAGATCAAGCTACAAGTCATCCACACTCCGGGACACGCCCGAGGTCATGTGTGTCTTTACGAAGAACGAACCGGCACGTTGCTCTCGGGAGACAACATCGTTGGTCTTGGTTCTGTCTTGATCGATCCCCCCGAAGGAAATATGCGTGACTACCTTGATTCCCTTCGCAGAATGCGATCGCTTCCGAATCTTTCGGTGATGTTTGGCGGCCATGGCCCGGCGATCGGCAACCCTCACTACAAGATTGATGAATACATCGCGCACCGGCTCGAACGTGAGCAGAATATTTTGCAGGCCGTGCGGGAAGGGGCGAGCCGCCCGGAAGCTATAGTCGCACGCGTGTATACTGATGTCTCCCCCCGAGCGCACGCGATGGCGGAACGCGCAGTCATCGCCCATCTCGAAAAACTTGAAGAAGACAATCTTGTCAGCAGGGTCGCGGACGGTTGGCAAGCTGTCCCGCCGGTTAGGTAAAGACTTTTGCTTGAAGTATTAAGATATCAGCTCGCACTTTGGAGCTGAACATTTCGCTTACGCTTTGGGGCTTATTTTAATGCAACACTTACCAACAACACTGGGTGACCTTAGAGCAAGTGGTTACCAACGAGGTTCAGTAAAGGACGAGATTCGTTCCAACCTTATCAACAGACTCCAGAATCGCGAGAGTCTCTTTCCGGGAATTGTGGGATACGACGAAACGGTTATACCTCAATTGATCAACTCACTGCTTGCCAAACACAACATCATTCTTCTCGGTTTAAGGGGACAGGCCAAGAGCCGGATCATTCGTCAGATTACAGAGCTGCTGGACGAAAGCATCCCAATTATTGCCGGTTCTGAAGTCAACGATGATCCACTGCGTCCCATCTCGGCTTACGGCCGCCGGATGATCGAACTTCACGATGATTCGACGCCCATCGAGTGGGTGAATCGGGATGCGCGATTTGTTGAGAAACTGGCGACACCCGATGTCACCATTGCAGACATCATTGGCGACATCGATCCAATCAAAGCAGCAAAAGGTGGCCATCTTTTGAGTGATGAGCTCACCATTCATTTTGGCTTGCTGCCGCGTGCCAATCGCGGGATCTTTGCCATAAACGAACTTCCCGATCTTGCGGGCAAAATTCAGGTAGGCCTCTTCAACATCATGCAGGAAGGCGATGTGCAGATAAAAGGCTATCCTGTGCGGCTGCCACTCGATGTGCTGCTGATTTTTTCCGCAAACCCGGAAGACTACACCGCGCGCGGAAAAATCATAACGCCTTTGAAAGACCGCATCGGCGCCGAGATCATGACCCATTACCCGGCCGAATTGCAGACCGCTGTGGCGATTACCCGGCAGGAGGCCTGGCTTGAACGTGATGATTTGCAGGAGCGCATCTACGTCCCTGATTTTTTGCGCGAGGTTGTCGAACAGATCGCCTTCGAAGCACGCGACGACAGCCGCATCGACAAACATTCTGGCGTCTCGCAGAGGCTTCCCATCACAGTCATGGAAACTGTTCTGTCGAACGCTGAACGCCGGGCGCTTCTCACCGAGGAGGAAGCGATTGTTCCACGCATATCTGATATCTATGCTTCGATTCCGTCGATGACCGGTAAGATGGAACTCGAGTATGAAGGTGAACAGATCGGCCCAGTCCGCATCGCCAAAGAACTAATTAAGCGCGCGGCCGGCGAGGTCTTTGAAGGCTATTTTGTTGGGATAGATTTTTCGCAGACAGTCCAATGGTTTGAACAAGGCAACAATCTTCGCCTGGCAGATACGGCTGCTGCAGATGAGTGCCAAAGACTGCTCGAGGCTGTGCCGGAACTTATTGAAACGGCATTGATACCTTTTGATATCGTTGAAGGTCAAACGGGAAGAGTCGTTTCGGCCTGTGAATTTGTACTTGAGGGTTTATATGCCCACAACAAGATCAGCCGCAACGAAGAAGGGGGCTATACGGCAGTAACAAAGACGAAAAAGGACAGGCGTGGCATGATCTACGACGACCTTACGGAAACGGGTAAGTATAGTTAGGATCGATCCTCACCCATATTAGTTGGGAGAAGCGAAATGAGTGCTACCACCGAACTCGTGACGGCAGAACAACTTTTCAGCATGCCGTCGGAAAACTTTCGCTATGAACTTAGAAAGGGAGTCCTCACCAAAATGTCTTGGTCCAGCTTTGAACATGTCACAATTGTCGCCACACTCACCGCAAAACTCTTTCCATTTGTGAACGAAAACTGTTTGGGTGTTATCTGTGGAGCAGAAACGGGATTTAGGCTTTCGACTGATCCAGCCACGGTGCTAGCGCCTGATGTTTCCGACTGAAGGTGTCGGAGATATTTACCTGATCTTTTTGAAACAAGGGGGCTGATGTGAAGTTCATACGCTACTCCAGATTCAAGGGCTTGGACGTCGCCGGTATAAACCTCGGGAGCTTGATGTCGGCGCTCGCCGACTCCCTACTTTATTCAGGCTACACAGACGACTACTATTGGACTAGACAACGTCGCCCCCTGGATACTTCGCTGGCTGCATTGCGCCGTGCGTTGCTCCAGGCCCTTATTGACCAAGGGTCGATCAGCGAGTCCGATGTCGAAGAGTTGTTGGCGGAGAACGATGGCAAGTTCGAGGGATCTGATCTTGAACAGATGCTCAATCAACTGATTGAACGTTTGGTGGAAGAGGGTTATCTGGACTTAAAAGAGGCCGAGGCCCCTGAACAGTCCCAGGATCACCCGGGGACGGGCGGACCTCACGTCTCCGAACCCTTGCCTCGCAATGTCCATTTTGAGGTAACCGAGAAAGGGCTCGATTTTCTAGGCTACAAGACCCTCAAGAGTCTTCTTGGCAGTCTTGGGAAGAGTTCCGCTGGGCGGCACGACACGCCGGATCTTTCCACCGGCGTTGAAGCTGCGGCAGCCAGCAAGCCGTACGAGTTCGGCGACACGATCAACCTCGACGCTAACACGACTCTCTTTCGGGCGATTCAGCGTGAAGGGCTCACTGTCCCACTTAACCTCGAATACAGCGATCTTTTCGTGCATCAATGTGACTACCAATCGTCATGCGCAACCGTTGTGATGCTTGACTGCTCGCATTCGATGATTCTATACGGCGAGGATCGATTCACGCCGGCGAAGAAAGTAGCGCTGGCGCTTGCGCACCTCATTCGCACGCAATATCCCGGGGACTCTTTGAAAATCGTTCTTTTTCATGATAGCGCGGAGGAATTGCCATTGGCGAAGTTGGCAACCACACAGGTTGGGCCATACCACACAAACACCGCTGAGGGTCTGAGAGTCTCCCGCCGGCTACTGCAATCGCAACGTAAAGAGATGAAGCAGATTGTGATGGTCACAGATGGGAAACCTACCGCTTGCTTTCTTGATTCGACGGCCGGGCATAGCTTTCGTGGTGGCATTAATCAGCAATTCGCTTATCCTGGCGGCGCTGAGCGTACTGCCGGCAGACGTCGTCTCTATAAGAATTCGATGGGAGGCGATCCATTCGTAATGGCCGAAACTTTTCGGGAGGTTCAGGCTTGCCGAAAAGCCGGTATAATGATCAACACTTTCATGCTTGCTAGCGACTACTACCTTGTCGAGTTCGTCAAGCAAATGACGGCAATGACAAACGGTAAGGCATACTTTGCGAATCCGGGGAATCTGTCGCAATTCGTGCTGGTAGATTTTCTTCGTCGCCGCACCAGCCGGGTGCGCTAACTGATCTTTCAGAAGCGCTTAAGATTCTCTTAATCGGAAATCATTCTTAACCTTTCATGCTTGAGACCGGGCTTATGGAGTCACGCAAGCTTAAATTGACTTCGCATCAGGGACGCCCCTTCATCCCCTATGTGGTGTTGTTTGCCGGTCTGCTCTTTACGGCTGTAGTTGCGCACTACCTCAGGCAACTGTCACAAGCGGAAGATGAGGCATCATTTCGCGCGGCCGTTCACCAAGTCGATGCCAGCATTCAAGGCCGAATCGAAACCTATGTCGCCCTTTTACGGGCCGGGACGGCTTTATTTTCGGCCAGTGAGTCGGTGCAGATCCACGAATTCCGAAGATTCGTTGAAGGCCTCTCGTTGAAGCAACAGTATCCGGGAATCCAGGGCATCGGCTTCACCGCTCGCATTGCTCCTGAAGACAAACAGAACTTGATCCAAACGATGCGACGCGTTCGACCGAGCTTCAACATTTGGCCGGAGTACGAACGTGAAGAATATCATTCGATCATCTACCTCGAGCCACTCGATGAGCGGAATCAGGTAGCGATCGGTTATGACATGTATTCAGAGCCCGTCCGGCGTGCAGCGATGGAACGGGCGCGTGACACGGGTGCGCCGGTTGCCACACGGCGGGTCACACTGGTTCAGGAGATCGACCCGCAAACCAAACAACCAGGATTTCTGATCTACGCCCCGGTTTATCGAGACGGCAGCACACCAACGACGGTTGAAGAACGCCAGGCGGAGCTCTATGGCTTTGTGTACAGCCCTTTCCGAGTCTATGACTTCTTGCAAGGAATTCGAGCAAACATAAACGTGTCGGGGATTGACTATCAAGTCTATGACGGATCAGAGGCAACATCTGAGTACCTGCTTTTCGATTCCCGAAAAGCAGGTGATGATTACCAACCCAGTTTTACTGCTACAACGAAACTCGCTGTTCCAGGCCACGAATGGAACTTAACGTTTACTGCCACGCCTGATTTTGACCCGGGGCTGGACCATCGTTTTGTAAGCTATACCGTAGCCAGCGGCGTGTTCATTAGCCTGCTCTTTTTTGGCGCCAGCCTTTCACAGACAAGAGCCCGTGCAGCAGCCGAACGCTTTGCAGCGGACCTACAAGAATCCGAGGCGAAAGTCAGACATACATTGGCCGAACGTGAATGGGCCGAAGCTGCGCTGGTCGAGAGCGAAGAACGTTATCGCGAGCTTGTGGAGAATGCGAACGACATCGTCTATACCCTTGAACTGGATGGCTTAATAACCTCAGTGAACAAAGCCGGGGAACTGATTACTGGTTACTCACAAGAAGAGTTGCTCAACAGGAACCTTGCTGACCTTCTCACTCCGGAATCAGCGGAGCAGGTGCAGCAGTTGCTTGATCGGAAGTTCGGCGGTCTGCAACGAGTCAACTATGAACTCGAGGTCAAGTCAAAAGACGGCAGGATTCTGACGCTCGAGATGAACAGCCGGCTGGTGCGAAAGGGCGAAGAACTGCTCGGCGTTCAGGGTATTGCTCGTGACATCACGGCGCGCCGGCGTGCGGAAGAGGCCTTGCGTGAAGCCGATCAGCGGGCCATAACTGAGTATGAGCGGCTACTTGAAAGAATTTCCAGTCTTGCACAGGCGCTCGGAACCTCTCGAGATCTTTTAACCATCTTTCGAGCGCTTAAGGAATTCACGCTCGCTTCAGTGCCGGCCGATGGCCTCTTTGTCTCGCTGTATGATCGCGTGCGGGACGAGAGAACTGCGTGTTACTGCTGGGGTGATGGCATGGAACACGACGTTTCCGAGCTGCCCCCAATGCGGGTTGCAACTGGCCCAAACAGCAGAGCAATAAGGACGGGCCAGGTCATTATTACTGAAGATTATATGAAGGCCACGCGAGGACATCCCGGCGTGATTGTAGGGCCTGATAATGGACTGCGCCCTAGCTCCTCGATGGTGATTCCGATGGCGGTGATGGGTAGAATCGTAGGGACGATTGAGGTGCAGAGCTACGAAGTGGCTGCGTTTCGTGAGGAACATGCCACGGCGATGCGTATGGCTGCCAACCTCACCGCCGTTGCACTGGAAAATGTTCGTCTCCTTGAGCGTGAAAGCAGCGCCCGCGCTGCTGCTGAAGAGTCAAACCGGCTGAAAGATGAATTCCTCGCAACCGTCTCTCATGAGTTACGCACACCACTCACGGCGATTCTGGGATGGTCCCGAATGCTCGAGGCCGGCTCGCTTGGGACACCAATGGCCGCCCGAGCCATTGAAACTATCAGGCGCAATGCCAAAACACAGTCCCAGATAATTGACGACATTCTTGACGTTTCGCGAATCATCACGGGTAATCTCAATCTTGATCTGCACCCCATCGAGCTGGGCCCCGTGATTGAGGCGGCGATCAACGTGGTGCGCCCAACTGCCGATGCCAAGGGCATCCAGGTGGAGTGCGATTTTGAAGATCGGCCAAACGTAATCTCGGGAGATGGCAATCGCTTGCAACAGGTTATTTGGAACCTTCTCTCGAACGCTATCAAGTTCACACCAACCGGTGGCCGAGTAAAGGTTAGTCTCAAGCAGGTGAATGCTTATGTGGAGATCATGGTCGCCGACACGGGACAGGGCATTGGCCCGGACTTTTTGCCTTATGTATTCGACCGTTTTCGGCAGGAGGATAGTACGACCACTCGACGACACGGCGGCTTGGGATTGGGACTGGCGATAGCCCGCCACCTGGTTGAGATTCACGGGGGGATGATTCAAGCGCACAGCGATGGCGACGGAAAGGGAGCAACGTTTACAGTCAGACTGCCGCTGGTGGGCATCGCGTCGCAAGTAGAAGAGCTTAAAGTTGATGAAGAGGACCAGATGGAAGCGAGTTTGGTGCTGCTAAACGATCTTCATATATTACTGGTGGATGATGATGTCGACACTCTGGAGTTGATCAGTGCAGCCTTGAGACAACGGGACGCGCGGGTGACGGCAGTGTCTTCCGCTAGCCAGGCGCTCGAGGCAATCGCCAAATCGGTTCCCGATGTCCTCGTCTCTGACATTGCAATGCCAGATGAAGATGGATACGAACTCCTGGCCCGGGTAAGGGCCCTGCATTGTGAAGTAAGTTGTAAGATACCGGCCGTAGCGATTACCGCCTACGCCCGGGACGAAGATCGGCAACGTGCACTTTCGTGCGGATTCGCCGACTATCTGGCTAAACCGATTGAGTTAGCAGAGCTGATCGCGGCAGTCGCGAATGCGGCTAAAAGGGTTGACAGTCCAGGGCAGTAAAGCGGGGTAGTATTTTTATGAGTAAGGTAAGAGTTCAGGGAATTCAAGTAGCTTATGACGAACTCGGTTCGGGACCTGCGGTAGTTCTGCTGCATGGATATCCCTTCGATCGTTCAATGTGGCTCGAGCAGGCGGAAGTCCTTAAGGAAAGTCACCGCGTGATTATTCCAGACCTCCGCGGTCACGGTGAAACTGAGGTTACCGCAGAGGCCAGCATCGAACAGATGGCGCATGACGTCGCCTCGCTCCTGGACACTCTGGAGATCTCACGCGTTTCTCTGGGAGGCCTATCAATGGGCGGCTACGTCTCGCTCGCCTTTTATCGCAGTTTCCCATTGCGCGTGCGCTCATTGATCCTGGCAGATACACGTGCGCAGGCTGACACGGAAGAGATAAGAAAGACTCGCGCGGTCCAAGCAGAAAAGGCTTTGCAGGAGGGTATGGAGGGAATTGCCGACTCCCTGTTACAAAAACTATTGGCGCCGGAAACAGTGGCGCGACGCCCAGAAATCGTCAAGCGTATTCGCGAAATGATGGTCCAAACGAAACCGGAAGGCGCCGCGGCGGCGCTCGCCGCCATGGCCCAACGCCCGGATCAGACAGAGCTGCTGTCTCGGATCATCGCGCCAACGATGATTGTCGTGGGGCGCGAAGACAGCATAACTCCCGTCGCTGATTCCGAAATGATGCATCGAGAGATTGGCGGCTCGCGTCTCGAAATCATCGAAGGCGCGGGGCACGTATCGAATCTGGAAAAACCCAAAGAATTTAATGAGGCTCTGCTAAGGTTTCTGCATGATCTGGAAGGGTAGTTCTTTCCCCAAGAAATACACGATTGAAGAGCGTGTCCGCTGGGGCGACGTCGATGCGGCTAGCATAATCTTCTACGGGGCTTACATCCGATTCTTTGAATTCGCTGAGACCGAGCTGTTTCGTTCTGTTGGGCTTCCCTATAGTGTGATGTTTGACGAACTCGATGTGTGGCTGCCCCGCGTTCACCTCGAGTGTGACTTTCGCCAAGCCGCCCAGCTCGATGACCTACTCGAAGTCTCGGTCTATGTGGGTAGGTTCGGTCACAAATCAATGCGCTTGAATTTTGAGGTGCGCCGAAAGGGTGAGGAAGCGTTAGTCGCCGAGGCCCACTTTGTCCTGGCTGCAGTACAGCGTGAAACCTTCCAAAGCGTCCCAATACCTGATGAACTAAAGGCGCGCCTTGCTCCATTCGTAGCAGCAGCGGATGCGTGCCCTTAATCGCCTATCTCCTACAGTGGCCACACTGCTCTGCGGGCGAGTTTCTTTTTTAAGTCAAGATAACCTTGCTCTCCCGCCACTAGATCTCCCAGCATACGTTTTATTCCGCGATGGCCTCGCGCCAACTCAATCATTCGTTCAGTAAACGGGGCGCCCCAGAAGTTACCGTAAAAGCGGCGCCGCATCTGTGATGCCCGGCGCAACTCGAGACCGAACTCCTGACGCCAACGGTTCTCGTAATCCAAAGGGGATCCCGCCAGGTAACACTCCGCAAAGATCTCAGCAGAGCGAAGGGCATAATAGATCCCCTCGCCTGTCACCGGATCTGCGAAGCCCGCGGCATCACCCAGTAAAGCCCAGCCGTCACCACAGGCGTTTCTCGTGTCAAGCGTATCAGCCGTTAGTCCTGGAATCCTTGCGGCGTAGCGCTCGGCTGTTGTTTCGAGTTTTCTTGAGATCTGTTGGTCCAGCTCGTGGTCCTCGTCCCGCGTGATCCATAACTTTGCTTGCCTGTTCTCAGCGCAACGGTAATACCCCACCATGAATGTCCACAACAACTCGTCCAGTGGTTTGTGTTTGAATGCGTCCTGCGAAGTGGCGATTCCAAATGAGATGTGATCGAGGCGGGGAAAGGCCCACGCGTAACCAACCCAGCCCGGGAGAAAGGCCACAACGGTAGCCGCACGCAGTTTTTCCGGTAATGGCGCACGATATCCAAAGGCCACTTCCATCTCCGAAGGCGCAAGCGGCCCGGCTAACATCTTGCCAATAGCGCTATTGGCGCCGTCGGCGCCGATCAGCACTTTGGTGGCCCATTGAGAGCCATCAGGAATATCAACCACCCAGCCCTCGGAAATTCGCTTGATTGACCGCGTCGAGATCTTTTCCTGGCAAACGGCAGCCCCCGCTACTCGTGCCTGCTCTCGCAGATAGGAATCGAAGGCAAGGCGGGAATAGATGGCGAAAGGCTCGTCGAGCTTCAATGACAGTCGCTTGCCCGACGGGGAATACATCTCCAAATCGGGTACCGTGCGGCCCACGGCTTTGAGCAGGTGGGGCCAGGCCTTTAGTGCCTTTGCAGTTACGCCTCCTCCACAAGCTTTTGGCGTACCCTCAGGTCTGCCATCAAAAAGCGCAACGCGCGCACCTCCACGTGCGAGCCGTTCAGATACAAACGAACCCGCCGGGCCCGCGCCAACTACCAGAACATCAACTTCGTTCATATGCAGATTCGGAGACCGCGAAAAAGGCCCTTCATGATAATGCCCCTGCTTGACTCTAGCAATCCGCCCCTTCAGAAAGGCTGCCAGCTTTGATTTTGCATGGCAAAGTGGCGGACTAAAGATTACGGACACTACCCACTCCTGGCCCTGCTGCTCTCTTGTGAGGAGCATGTGCTAAAATCACAGCCGTCCCTTGTAAGAATGCTTTTGTTTGCGTTTCGTCCGACTGAGACGGAGCGGCCATCCAGCCCGCGCCAGCCGTCCAGACTGGAGGCATTCACGCGGGCAGCGTGAAGCATGAGAAACGAAAGCTTATTAGTATTCTCCGGCATCGTTCCCCATCCACCGATCATGGTTGAGGAAGTGGGGCAGGAGTCGGTTCGAGAGGTACAGCGCTCGATCGATGCGATGAGCGAACTCACCGGGCGCCTTGTGGCCAGTGGGGCGGAAACGGTCGTTCTTATATCCCCTCACGCGCCACTCGATCCTCAGGCTTTCGTTGCTTATCACGATTCCGAACTCTATGGAGACTTCGCTCACTTCCGCGCTCCAAGAACCGCCGTAAAAGCCCGGCTTGATGATGAGTTACTCAAAGCGATCGCCGGTGCTGCTGCTGATTCAAAATACGAAGTGCTGCCCCTAAGAGGTTGCGACCTGGACCATGGCGTCGCCGTGCCGCTCTACTTTCTGCAAAGGAACGGTTGGCATGGCCGGGTAGTAGCGCTCGGCTATAGCTTTTTGTCGAATGAGGACCACGTCCGTTTCGGCAACTGCGTTAGACAGGCGATTGATGGAAATGGGCGGCCCGTCGCCTTCATTGCCAGTGGGGATCTGAGCCACCGTCTCAAGCCGGATGCGCCGGCCGGCTACAATCCAACGGCTTACGTCTTCGATCAGGAAGTGATTGACGCTATCAACTGCAACGCTCCTGAGCGAATCATCAACATCGATCAAGAGTTGCGCCAAGTGGCGGGCGAGTGCGGTTACCGCTCAATGCTCGTCGCTTTTGGCGCCACCCAGGAACTCCCGCTATGTTGCGAGACTTTGCATTACGAGGCGCCGTTTGGCGTCGGCTATCTGGTGGCCCAACTTACGAACAGGATAAGTAGCGGGACCGGCAAGCTGTCTAACCAATCAGAGGCGTGGGGTAGTAGCGACGAGCTTTTTCCCGGATTGGCCCGCAAAGCGGTTGAATCCTTCGTACTGGATGGACTCCAGATAGAGTGTCCGGCCGAACTGGCGCATTTATGCCGAGCGCGCGCCGCGTGCTTCGTTTCGATCAGGACTATCTCGGGAGAACTCCGCGGGTGTATTGGAACTATCGATCCGGTAAAGGAGTCCCTCGCCGAAGAATTGATAACAAATGCAATTCACGCGGCTACTCGCGATCCTCGTTTCTCTCCAATCGCCCCCGGGGAACTCAAGCAACTGCGTTATTCCGTCGATATTCTGACCCCTCCGGAACCAACGCGTTTCGAGGAACTGGACGCCGCTGTTTACGGAGTAATCGTTGAGGACGAGAGCGGATCACGGCGCGGCTTGCTGCTGCCCGATATCGAGGGCGTGGACTCTGTTGCGAAGCAGGTCGAGATAGCTGCTCGTAAGGCCGGCATTCCACCGGGCGCCGCGCTCAGGCTCTCGCGCTTCAGGGTGCAAAGATTTTGCGAACTCAATCGGGAGGCTTGAGAGCAGTAAGCTAAACGTCGAGATTCCTCACGTCGAGCGCGTTGTTTTCGATAAACTTTCGCCGAGGTTCTACGGCATCCCCCATCAGCACTGTGAAGATTTCATCCGTCTCGACCGCATCGTCGATCCTGACCTGCAGAAGGGTCCGTTTTTCCGGGTTCATAGTCGTTTCCCAGAGCTGTTCGGGATTCATCTCGCCCAACCCTTTATATCTTTGAATCGATAAATCCTTCTTGGCTGCTGCCAACACTCGTTCGAGCAGGGCTTCGCGGGTCGGGATCTCTTCGCTCAAGCCATTTTCACCCGTAATGAAAGGTGGCGCCAACTTGTCCTCGAGCAGCATGAAGAGTTCAACAGCCTTTTGGAACTCAACATAGCTGGCAAAGTTCCAGTCTATTGTAACGTTCACTCCTGAAAGAGTGGTGGTCTCGATTGCCACGAGACCATGCTCTTCATCCGGCGAGAGTTCAGTCTGGTAGCCCGCATCAGCAAGCCTTCCCTCGACACGTTCCATCTGCGTTCCATCTTGAAAGACTTTGCGGAGTGTTGCCCCCTCGCTACGCAAGACGCCTTTCTTCCCGCCAAACGCCTCGAGCAATACGCTGAGTAGATGCGCATCACCGGCGAGACGCCGTGCTGCACGCTCGCAATAGCGTTTGAAATCAACCATCTTCTCGAGCGACTTGGCGAGCTCACGACCTTCAATGACCTCTTTCGCCCCGACAAGTTGCACAGTCAGGTCATTCGTTGCCATGCGCATCAGGTAACGAATCATCGAGGCTTCGTCTTTAATGTACTCCTCTTTCTTACCGCGCTTGACCTTGAAGAGGGGCGGCTGGGCGATATACACGTGGCCGCGTTCAACCAACTCCGACATCTGGCGATAAAAGAAAGTCAGCAGCAGCGTACGGATATGCGAGCCGTCAACATCCGCATCTGTCATCAAGATGATCTTGTGATAGCGCAGCTTGCTGACGTCGAAATCTTCTTTGCCAATCCCCGTACCGAGCGCTGTAATCAATGACTTGATTTCACTGTGGCCCAGCATCTTGTCGAACCGGGCCTTCTCGACGTTCAGGATCTTGCCTTTGAGCGGCAGAATCGCCTGATTCTTCCGATCGCGACCCTGTTTTGCCGAGCCACCCGCGGAATCTCCCTCGACTATATAGATTTCGGATAGGGCCGGATCCCGTTCCTGACAATCCGCTAGTTTTCCCGGCAACATAGTTGAGCCCATCGCTCCCTTGCGAACGATCTCACGGGCCTTTCGGGCGGCTTCGCGGGCTCGAGCGGCGTCAAGCGCTTTGCCGACGATCTTTCTTGCAACCGGTGGATTTTGTTCAAAGTACTCCGTGAGGCGCTCGTTCAAGAACGATTCGACCGCGCCCTTTACATCCGAGTTCAGCTTTCCCTTGGTTTGGCCTTCAAACTGCGGCTGGGGAAGCTTGACCGAAATCACGGCTACCAATCCTTCCCGCACATCGTCCCCGGTGAGCGACCCTTTGAAATTCTTTGCCAGTCCCGATGATTGAGCATAGGCATTGATCGTGCGGGTGAAGGACGATCGAAAGCCTGAAAGGTGAGAGCCGCCGTCTACGGTATTGATATTGTTCGCGAAGGAATAGACCTTTTCGTCGTAACCATCGTTGTACTGGATTGCGACTTCAATGGAAAGGCTTTCGCTCTCCTTCTCGAAATAGATCGGTTTGTCATGAAGAGTGCTCTTATTCTTGTTCAGGTGCTTGACGAATTCCGCAATCCCGCCCTTGTAGTAAAATTCGTGGGCCCGCTCAGGTTCCTCGCGCTCATCCTTAATTGTGATCCGGATGCCTTTATTAAGAAAGGCCTTCTCGCGTAACCTCTCTGAAAGCTTGTCGAAGCTGAACTCAGTATGATCGAAGATCTGCGAATCGGGCTTAAATGTGATCTTGGTGCCGCGCTTTCTTGTCTTCCCAGTCTGCTTCAACGGCACGACTGGAACTCCACGAACATACTCCTGTTCATACGTCTTCCCGTCTCTCCAGATCTCGAGATGAAGTGATTCAGAAAGAAAGTTAACGCATGAGACTCCTACTCCGTGGAGACCGCCTGAAACCTTATACGCGTTCGAATCAAACTTGCCGCCGGCATGTAGTTTAGTCATCACGACTTCGGCTGCCGACCGTTTCTCTTTTTTTATCTCATCCACAGGGATCCCACGTCCGTTGTCGATCACCGTGAGTGAGTTGTCGAGGTGAATCGCCACTTCGATGGTGTCACAATATCCGGCCAGAGCCTCATCAATCGAATTATCGACAACTTCGTAAACCAGGTGGTGAAGCCCAATCTCGCCCGTCGAACCAATGTACATCGCTGGGCGTTTGCGAACCGCATCACGTCCTTCAAGAATCGTTATCGAAGAAGAGTCATATGCCAATGTTTTTTTGTTTATCGTCGTTCCTGCTGTTGCCAAATTATTCTCCTCAATCTCTTGATCACTCACAATAATCCTCTTCAGACGCCTTCTGCTGAAGCTACAATTACCGCCGGCAGAGAGTCCCGTTCGGGCTCTCCCGGCACGACGGCGCCTTCCGAAATTTTGTATACGTTCGCTTTAGAAAGAAACTCTGCGACGTGGCTCCGTTTCGAGGTGGTAATAAATGTCTGAGTGCGACCTTCAAGGTATTCCAAAAGCTGCCTTATCCTCTTTTCATCAAGTTCCGCGTCAACGTCGTCAATGAGAAAAAGAGGATAATCATGGCGAGCTGAATTATACAACGAAATTGCCGCTAAGTCTAATAATAGCAATGCGCTACGCTGTTGGCCGGCACTGCCAAAAACGCGGATTTCCCGGTCTCCAAAAAGTATCTCAAGATTGTCACGATGAGGGCCTAATAAGGCGTGCCCCGCGGCGAGTTCAGCCTGAAACCTGATGCTCAAGCGGTCGCTAAACACTGTCTCGTAATTCGCTAAATCGCCCTTGCCTTCAAGGGCTGACGCATAACGAATAGTGACATCCTGACGCTCGAAAAGGCGGTGCTCAAGTGTTCGATTGAGTTGTTCGACATACTCAACCCGAGCGTTATGAATCTGCTTTCCTAAAGTCACCAACTGTTCGTTCCAGGGTCTCAACAAATCAAGCGTATGTCCGGCAGGAGACTCTCGCTCTAAAGCATCCTGAAGAATTCTGTTCTTCTGCTTGAGGACCTTGCTGTAATCGGAGAGTGTCTGAAGATAGGTTGGTCTTAACGAAGCGACACCGCGGTCAATAAAACGCCGGCGAGACTCAGGCATTCCGCGAATGACCTCGAGTTCAGCGGCAGTGAAAGCGAAGACCTGGAGCTGACTGACGTACCTCGCGAGTGTCTCGCGCTTATCGTTTACCGTATTGCTTTTTGTCTTGCCCTGGAGAAAGACCTGAAGGTCTCTTTGCAGGTTCGAACCACTCGAAACGCGACCTCTTATAAAAGCAGTGTCCTGTCCGAATCTGATCGCTTCCTGTAACCGTTGTGTTCGAAACGACTTTGTTCGGGAGAGAACATAGATTGCTTCCAGCCAGTTCGTCTTACCCTGCCCATTGTTCCCATAGATGATATTGAGGCCGCGTCCCCACGATATCCTACCGTTTAAATTGCGAAAGTTTTTCGCCTCAATGGATTCGAGGAACATATGGCTGATTTTAACATACGGCTTCCTCTCCATTCTGCGCGGAAGCTGTGATGTCCTGAGGTTGGTGGGGCGCAACTCAATGGTATGTTATAGGAATAGTGTTTATGCTCACTCAAAGTCTTGCACTGATCAGCTCTATCCTTTGCGTCGTGCTCGCTTGCGTGGCCTCGGCTCTGGCCCAAAACCAGACAATTCTACCAGAGGACGATACTCAGGTTTGGCCGGAAGTGCAGGCCACAATGGCGCTCAACAACCGGGTCGATCTGGTGATCAACGGCCAATTACGTATCGGTCGTAACGTGAGCGACTTTGTCGACGAGCGAGGTGGCATGGGCCTGGTGATCAAGGTTCACAAGTACTTCAGTCTTTCGCCAAGCTATCTTCATATCGCGACCCAGCCGACGCCTCACCGCAAAGCTTTCGAGAACCGTCTCAGCTTAGCCGCTACACTTCAGTTTCCCCTTGGTTGCTTCACGTTGACGGATCGCAACCTCTTCGAGCGCCGTCTGCGCGAGCCGGCGAATTCGACTCGCTATCGCAATCGCCTTCAAATCGCACACCCACTGGGGCTCGGCGGCCTTGAACTAACTGCCTATCTTGCAGACGAAGTCTCTTACGACTGGAGCGTGAAAGGCTGGACACGTAATCGACTGGCTGCCGGCGCGACCAGACGCCTGAATAGAAATCTGACGTGGATCTCTACTACATGCGACAGATGGATGGCTTCTCCCGGCCCGGAAACCTTAATGTAATCGGTTCAGTATTCCGGATCCGCCTCTGATTCGACTCCCTCGTCACAAATCTTGCCGAAATGGTGGGCGTCTGTCGCTATTTTGGCTATCATGCCCTCACGGTTCACAAGACTATAGCGGGCGAGGTCGAGCGCTTCTGCAAACGGATTTTCCAGACACAGCGGGTTCGCTTCGATCGAGTAGCAATGTGTCGCCAGGAGGAAGGCGTGTTTGGCGGTAATCGTCAAAAATAATGTGCTCGTCAGACGTTTGCAGGAGGCGTTACCACTCGTCTTTATGGCTGCCCTGGCGCTTTACGCGATTTGGCCCTGGCTACCGTTACGCGGACGAACTGCAAAAACCCACACGATAATTTTCTACGGATTCAGCATTCTTGCCGAGTCGATGAATCAACGCATCTTTCCGGCCTTTCAGGAGGAATGGCAGGCAGCATCGGGCGATAGCATCGAGTTTGTAAGCTCGTTCGCCGGCTCAGGAACTATCACTAACCAAATCATCATGGGGGTTCCTGCCGACATCGGATTACTTCCGCTCGAGATGGATGCGAACCGCATAGCTGCGTCCGGCATTACGACGTCGCGAAGCTGGCAGGAGCTTCCGCATCGTGGCGTGGTTAATCTTACCCCCTTCATCATCCTGGTACGACCCGGCAACCCGAAGAACATCCGCGACTTCAGCGATCTGGTGAGGCCCGGTGTTCAAGTTGTTCATCCGGACCCCCTAACTTCCGGCGGCGCCAACTGGGCAATCGTGGCCGTCTACGGAGCTGGAATGCGACAGAATCCGGGCAATCCGAATGCCGGTTACGACCTTCTTCTGGGGGTCTGGCGGAACGTTGTGGCTCAGGCAAGCTCGGCTCGAGCAGCACGGACTCAGTTCGAGAACGGATTTGGGGACGCTTTGATCACATACGAGCAGGAGGTCCTGTGGGACCAGTCCCGCGGCAGACTGCGCGGCGAGATCGTCTACCCGCGCAGCACCATATTGAGCGAACACATGGTCATGGCGATCGAGCGCAACATCGAACCGGAGGAGCGTGAGATCGTCAACTCGTTCGTTCAATTCCTCTGGTCCAAAACCGCTCAGCGCATCTTCGTTGAGTACGGCTTCCGTAGCGTTGACGAGCAGATGAACGCCGGAAACCCAGCTTTCGGGAAGATCGCCGATCCGTTCTTAATCGAGGACTTTGGTGGGTGGCAACGTGCCAAACCCGAGATCGTCGACGCTATTTGGAAAGAGCACGTGTTGAAGGAGATGGAACGATGAGCGCAAGCATGCGTTATGCGCCGGGCGCTGCCGGCCGGCAATCGGCCCTGATCCCAGCAGGGATCCTGGTGCTGGTTTTAATGCCTTTGCTCCTCATGCCGCTCGCCGCGATCTTTGTATTCGCATTTCGTGGCGGACTTCCGGAATTCTGGCGTGCCCTCAGCGATGCCGATGCACAGTTCGCCTTGCGCTTTAGTCTTTTGATCGCTTTCGCTACGGCAATCATCAACGCCGCCCTGGGAACCTTCGCCGCTTATGTTTTGAGTAAATATAGATTTCCCGGCAAAGAGACGCTAGGAATCGTTGTTAATCTGCCTGTCGCGATTCCAACAGTAGTAGTTGGCACGTCGTTGCTGCTGCTATGGGGGCCAATTGGACTTCTCGGACAGATGTTGCCCGCCGATCTTCAGCCGATGTTCACCCCGGTAGGAGTTCTGCTGGCCCATCTCTTTGTGACCTTCCCTTACATGCTCGGCGTCATCAAGCCTCTATTGGACGAGCTGGAAGTCACTTATGAAGAGGCCGCATTCACCATTGGCGCGACGCGTTGGCAAACCTTTAGATACGTCATCCTGCCGGCGCTGCGCGGCGGGCTTTTCACCGGAGCTCTTTTGACTTTCGCCCACAGTCTCGGTGAATTCGGCGCCACGGTGATGGTATCGGGCAACTTGCGCTTGCGTACGCAAACTGCGCCCCTTTACATTTTTGCGCAATTTGAGGCAGGCAACATCGCAAACGCCAACGCCGTTGCCGCGGTACTGGCTGTGCTTTCTTTTGTGATCTTTTTCTTTCTGTTGCGCTTCACAGGCCGGCGCGCGCGCGGCGGAGCGAAAGCCTGATGTCCATCGTTCTGAAAAATCTGAGCAAGAGGTTTGGCACCCTTGTGGTCGTCGATCGCGTTTCTCTCGATGTGACGGACAGCGAGTTATTTGTGCTGCTTGGTACTTCGGGAAGCGGCAAAAGCACAATCCTCAGGCTGATCGCAGGACTGATTCAACCTGACGACGGACGCATTATGCTTCACGGTCGTGATGTTACGATGCTCCCTCCCCAAAAGCGTGGTACCGGCTTCGTATTCCAGAACTATTCAATCTTTCGCCATATGAGTGTCGCGGACAATATAGAGTTTGGATTGAAGATTCGCAGACTCTCCCGGTTGGAGCGGGTCAGAAAGCGAGATGAACTGCTGGAGTTGGTGGGCATGGCCGGACTTGGTAATCGTTTTGCCGATCAGCTCTCTGGAGGACAACAACAGCGAGTTGCCCTGGCGCGCGCCTTAGCCTACGAACCAGGAGTGCTGCTGCTCGACGAGCCCTTCGGCGCCCTGGATGTAAAGACTCGTTCGCAATTGCGACGTAGCCTGAAGGAGGTCCAACAAAAGTTTAGCGTGACCGCAATCCTGGTAACTCACGATCAAGATGAAGCTTTTGAGCTCGGTGATCGCATTGGCGTCCTCGAGCGCGGACGGCTGCTGGAGATAGAACATCCCGAGAAGCTCTACGCGGAACCGCGAACGCTCTTCGTTGCCACGTTCCTCGGCGCAGGCACGGTCCTCGTCGGTCGCACGCGTGACGACCAGGCACACTTTGGGCATCTCGTCTTGCCCATTCCTCAAGACGTGCCCCATGAGGATGGCACCCCGGTTCAAGTCCTCTTCCGTCCAGAACAAGTCTCCTTAACCGAAGAGGAGCCGGAGGACAAAAGTATTGTTCTCGGAAAAGGTTCAGTCGTCGAACACAGTTTTACGGGCGCGCTGCGACGCCTGCGGTTGCGCCTACCTCAACTCTCCGCGACACGGCAGATTGCCCCTGTTCCACCATTCGGTGAACAAGGGATTTTGGTCGATGCCGTTGTCCCGGCCGAACGAAAAATCACACAGTCTGAATTTTGGGTGAGTTTGCATGGATGGAGAATTCTTCAGCCGCCGGAACCGCAACTCCTGGTCTTCGATCAAGGTGAACGAGGTATCTCAACGCTGATGATGGCAAAGAAGATCGCCCAACAACTGGACGCTCAAGCAACGCTCTTTTCGGTGACCAGAGATCAGGATGAGCTTGAGTCGCTTCGCGACAGACTTAACCGCAGACAACAGGAGGCGGACTTAGCCGGCGCCGAAGTTCGGGTTGCCATTGGAAAAGATCCCGTAGAGCAACTTGCGGTGGAACAAAACTCGGCACTCTACTCGATGCTGCTACTCGCTCCCCAAGCCAAGAAGCGCAGGAGCTTTGCGAGACGCAACGGACGACCTGAACGCCGTCGCCTCAGACGCATCAGCCGGCTTGGAACAATCTTGGTCAAGGTACTGGACAGCGCTCATCTGCCGGTAGTGGTGGTGAAGAAGGAACGAGATGCAATTCGCCGGATCCTGATCTGCACGAGAGGTGGTGAACCAGGAAAAACGGACGTGCGCGTTGGCGGTCGCCTGGCGCGCCGGCTGAAAGCCTCCGTCACCCTGCTCTACATTACTGAAGACTCCACAAAGCCTGGTCCAATTGCGCATTCGCATCTCGAGCGCGCCGCCTTGACTCTGCGCTCGCTGGATGTGCCCGTGGAAACGCGTATTCGCACAGCCAAGACGCCCGCCCGAGGAATTCTGGCGGAATCAAGAGAAGGAGATTACGACCTGATTGTCGTCGGCAGGCATGAAGCGGAGTCTCGCAGCGTCTTCGGTAGAGATGACGTCACGCTTCAGGTTCTGGTCGGCGCCGACCGCCCCGTGCTGGTGGTGCCTACAACATTATGATCTGTTGCCTGAGGAGTCGTTCTACCTTGCAGTGTTCTTAAAAGGAGATCCGTGTAGGCGGCTACAACGTTTCAAGCTTCTCGATCCGATCAATCGCTTCGATCATAGCCTTCTGGACTTGATAGGGAAGTGCTGTGTTGGCCGTCATGTTTCGAAGTACCGGAACAACGTCAGTCTCTCCGCTTAGCTCAAGCAGCTTGACTACGGCTATCCGCAAATCCATTCGTGGATGCTCTTCAAGCACTCCCGTTAGTGGTCCAACCTGTCCAGCTTTGGCCAACAATAAAATAAAGGCCAGCGCCTGATAGATCCGTTCGGGAATATTGTACGAAACTACATCAAGCGCATCTGTCGTGAGGCCCGACCCAGCCAGAGCGGCGCCAACCTCACGGCGCCTGTCAATGCTGGATTCCCGAAGAATCTGGTTAAAAATCGCCGTTGCTCGTGTTGGATCCTGGGCAAACAAGGCGCGGGCGGCATTGCGCGATTCAGCGGAACTATCTTCCAGAGTCTGGCTAACGAGTCCGAAGGGATCCTCGCCACCTTTTACAGAAGGACCAGTAAGGGCTTCGTCATCAATATTGTACCGGTGGCGGGCCAATTCTTTAGCGGCCCGGAGCAGAACCGCCCTTTCGCTACGTAAACTGTCCTCCTCCGTAGAATGAAGATCGTCACCTTGCTCGAGCAGTTTTTCCTCTTCTACCACTTGTTCTGACTCGTTTGGCAATAGACTATAAGTACCTTTTGGAGTCCCGCGTAACAGCGCGTTCAGTGGGCACTGTCGGATCGGTCGGAGACAAAACTTTCGGGTTCAAGAGTCAACTCGGGATTCACCCCCACTTCTCCGGCTTGACCCGAGGCATGGGCGGCAAGGGCCAGCGGTTTCGGGTTAGATGAATCCTCCGCAGATTCTCCATCAGCAAGCCGAGGCGCGTTCGAGTTGTCTTCAAACTGGCCCATCCGAAACTTCCTTATGATCAGGTGGCTCATGCTCAGGCCAATGCTGTTATCAAGATCGCAAACCTGTTCAGCAATGACGCGGTGCGAAACCCTCTCAAATGCCTGCTCGAGCTCCCTGGTTGCCGATGCAGAACCATCAGCCAGAAGCAACTCGAAGTCGCGGCCGGCAACAACAAGCCGGCGGCGAGCATGATTGTGCAGCATTGTGACAGCATGATTATGCAGGCGTCCCGTGACAACAACTACGAGATGAGCCGCTTCGGTTTCAATCTCAAGGTCGATGGCCCAGCGGGCGAAAGAAGGCGTAAGATCTCCGTCTCGCGCTACGAGCAGAAACGATTCCCCGCAGACGTTTGCCATCATCTGACCGTAACCCTTGCCACCAGAAGGGCCGGCAGCAATCTCGCTTTCGGGAATTCCGAGCTCGCGTAGAATTTGATGAAGGCGGCTAATAAGCCAAGAGCTATCTTCCAGGAGAGATTCTGCGAGGCGCGTTGGCACAATGACTTCTTCCACTTTCTCATCGGCAACCGCTGTCCCGCATTCGCTGCACGTGGCATCGCTGACTGTAACTACGGCGAGAGCTTGTGCGGTTGGCAGCCGCATCAAGGCGTGGCCCGTTTGCCTGCAACTTACCTGTACCTCGCGGTCGACCAGGCCCGCATCTTCAAGGCTGGCAATTGAGGAATCAGAGGATCCTAGAGTATCGCCACTAAGAAACTTTGCGGCGTAACCCTCCGCATGCACTACCTTAGCTCGACGCAGGAACATCCGGGCGTCCGAATCCTCCAGTATCGATGCGCCAATGATCCGCTTCGTAGCTGTCTCGCGACGTAAACTGGTGAAGAGAGAATCGGTATCCTGCCTCGAAACAAATTGCGTAAAGGCCTCGGGAAGACTCGGCTTACAGTGTTCCCAGTGCACATTCTTCAACCCTCCGGAAGCATCCGTTTCATTGTTCCGAGCAAGAAGTAGCTCACGCACGTCATGAGCGAACGAGTCCAGTTTGCTGAAGGGCAGGCTTGTGCTGGTTTCGTAGATGATTCCCGCTCGTACCAGAGGCCCCTGCGAATTGTCATCGTCAAAGATGAGAAAAAATGCGTGGTCGCGAAGAAAGAACAGGTCGCCTGGCACGTAAGCGCTCTGGTTTTCATTCTCGTATTGCTCAGAGACCGCCGCCTCCATTTCGCGCATGCGTTCGGAACTAAGCAATGCTTGCTCGAAACAGTGGAGCCGGGCCGACCGAATTACCGGTGTTAGGCTTTTTTCCTGGAGTCCCTGGAGCAGTTGAATTCGATCGGACCCATTGACTGAATGTCTCAGGGTTTTGCTCTCGACAAATAACATACGTTGACCTGTCCTCAATTTTACTTGCCTACCGTTACTGTTGATTTTGATTCGGGGTATTGATTCTTATGGTTACGGTTTCCTGGCCCGCTGAGACTGCTGGGTACCGACGTTGTCGCGCAATCCTGATGGCCAGCGCCTCGTAGGCATCCATCCCCGGCCGTGGATTAGCAATAGAGGCACGCAGAACGCGACCATTTTCAATCTGAAGGACAACCTTTACTGACTGAACGCCCGTGGAAACAGCCCTTTTTGGTTCTACTTCAGGAGCGGGATCCTCTTTCTTCGGCACATTCTGAGTTGCAGCCGGACTCTCATTCCTCTTATTAGAAAGCACTCGAGTTTCCCCTGACGCCGCAGTTACCTCGCGAGGCCTCGCCGAATCCCGCTCAGTATCGGGTTCGGCAGCTAAGTCGGGCTTGGTCAGAGCCACAGACACAGCATCGCTTTCGACTTTTGACTCAACTGCGGGCTGTGACGGAGGAGATGCGGGTGGGGCCGATAGGGCGTTGATGCCAAACCCACCTGTCACTGCAATCAAGCTCGATAGCCCAAGCATCATGAGGCCGGCCGCCGCCATCGCCAGGGCTGTTGGAAAGAAGCGACTGGGTGGTGACTTATGAACCAGAGCAGGCAAATCCTGTCTATTGGGAGCTGTTAACCCCGCGTCCAAAGCGAGACGAGGGGCTGAAAGGGCCGGTGCAGGGGCGGGGGCGGAGAGCGCCGGAGTTTCAATCTCAACATCGCTTCCATCCCAGGAGCCCAACAGTTCGGACACTGCTCTTTGCAACGAGTTCTGAATCGACCGGCGCGAAGGCTGGATAAGCGGGTTGAAGTTAAAAGGCGCCGTCGGTTGTGCGACAGCAATGCAGATTGCTTGTAGCCCGTTAAAGTTATCAAACTGCGCGTCTACGAATTCCCCGTCCTTGAAAAAGAACATCGCGGGACCCTTCGGATACTCAATCAACAGCCTCCCCGTCTTCTGCTGGTGACGAAGAATCCCGACTAGATCTGCGAGAGGGTAGTCATTCAGATGCCCGGTGAGGACCATAAAACGGGTCCGCTGCACAACTGGGTCCTTCGCGTACGGCTCTGGGTTGACTAGTTTGCGTTCGGGTTTCATTGGTCTATTTACAGAAGACTCCGCGGCAAGGGAGCAAAGATAAGTCCGGGAATGTAGCGGCCAGTTTTTGCGCCAGATTCGAATCGAGCAGTTGTAACGTTCTGTATTCCTTAAGCACCAGATCCGACTTACCCAGTTCCTGATAAGCGATGGCAAGTCCATAGTGCGCTAGAGCCATGCCGGGCCGGACTTTAAGGGCTTCTTTGAAGCTCCCGACAGCCTCGTTGAAATTCCTCGTTCCGAGATATTCCACGGCCAGCAGGTAATGTGCCTCTTCCGAGTGTGGGTTCTTGCTTACGGCCTGTTTCAGGGCCCTGATCGCCTCCCGGCGCTTCTTGAGTTTCGAATAGCTATAACCCAGGTAAAGATAGCCCTTCGCCGAGGTGGGTTCCTGTTTCAAATAACCCTGGAATGCTTCAACAGCCTCTCTAAACTTCCCCTCCTGAAGGTGATTCTGACCTACCTCATAAAGGCTGAGCGAAGTTCGACTCTCAGCGGGCTCCGGTGTGCTTTCTTCCGGTACCACCGCAGGGGGTGCGGTTGAAACTGTCTCAGGTCGCTCCTCCGCAACCGGTTCTTCAGTTGGCTTCGGTTGTGATGCAACGACGACAATCCCCCCGTCTACACGAAGGCCGCTCGCAGCCGGCGGTGCACCTTCCTTTGCCGGTTTTTCAGCAACAGTCGCATCTTTAACGACTGGTAATTCAGTCCTGACTGACTCTACAGCACTGTCGTTCTCAATATTTTGGGGCTTTGACTCCGCCGGGCTCGCCCCCGAAGCCGCAGAAGCAGGGGTCGAATCAAGTATCTTGGCAATGGCATCGTCAAAATAGTAGGCAATCGAGCGGTAGGTGACTTCAACAGGCTCACTCTTCAGCTTGCCATCCTCGAACAATACAAGGCTACTGACCATCTTCACCCAGTTGCCTATCTTGTCGAATTCATAGGTGTAGGTTTCCCTGCTGACTATTGTTCCGTCGTTACTGCGGAGGGTCATCTCTATAATATTGCCCTTCTCGTCGTACTTGTATTCTTCTTTTCCGACAGAAGCGCCCGCCACCGGGTAAGAGATATTGTCAACGCGGTCGCCTTTGAGGTCGTACGTCGTGATCTCAAGCAACTGACGCTGCCCTTCGACCAGCTTTCCTGACTTTACTTCGAGTCTGGATGATTCAGTCTGCACTCTGCGGACGGATCCTACTAGGCCGTCTTGATCTTTATTACTGTCAAGGGCGGTTACTGAAGCCACTGGCCGGTTAAGAGTGTTCTGGCCACTGGCACAAATACAGATAAACAGGAGAGAACTCAGAGCCAGCGTAGCCGGCACAAATTTTCGTTGATTCAAAAGCATTGCGCCCTCCCGCTGTAAAACGACTACAACGCAGTTCCGCCGGGGGGTACGAACTAACGAAGTAGCGCTATGCGAGTGAAATTATTAATCACCGGTTGGAATAGGCCGACAAACTAAACCAGGAGGCCCGCTGCCGCCAAGCCCATATGTTGTACATGCTGGCGCGCAGAATACAATAAGTTGAGGCAAAATACTAGTAAAAGTTACGCCGCAAAATTACATAAAATGACCTTACTGAGTACCGTACCACAGGTCATTCTGCGCAACTTAAAGCAACACTTCGAAGGAGACTTCAAAAATCTTCAGATCCGCATTGGCATGATGATGTACTTGTACTCGTAATCACCGCTTTCTGCGGGACGCAGTTGAGCCTGCGAATTTCCATCCCGGAAATCGAAGGCGACCTTTGCATCTGAAACGACGCCCAAAAAGTCTTGCAGGTACTGCGCGTTGAAACCAATATCGGTCTCTTCGCCGCTATACTCCGCCTGCACGGTTTCCCGAGCTTCCCCTTCTTCGGCATTTTGAGAGCTGATCACTAGCTGGTTAGGCTCGAGATGAAAACGAATTGCATGCGAACGCTCATCAGCCATAAGAGCCACACGCCTGATAGCCAGACTCAACATTGAACTGTCGAATTCGACCGATTTGTCGTTGTTCTTGGGTATGACCATCTCGTAATTGGGAAACTGCCCATAGAGCATTCTCGAAATCAAAAGTCTCGGCCCTACCTCAAAATAGATATGATTTTCATCCATCCCGAGACTGATATCCCCATCATAGCCAGTGCTAAGCTTTGTAAGTTCAGCAAGTGTCTTTCTAGGTATCAAGGTGTCGATAACTCCCTGACTACCATTACGAGCAACATTCTTCCTTTCAACATAGGCGAGTCGGTGACCGTCGGTTGTCACCATTTTTGCGCCCGTCTCGTCGAGGATAAATTTAGCTCCCGAGAGTGTATAGCGTGACTCCTCCTGCGTAATGGCAAAGATTGTCCGGTCAATGAAGGTCTTCAAGATCTCCGCCGGCACCTTGATGGGTGCTGACTTGAATGTAGGAACTTCAGGGAAAGCGTCGCGTGCCACGCCGGCCATTTTGAATCTGGCTCGACTGCATTTTACGGTCACCCAGTCGTTATCCTCTTTCTTAAAAACAACCGGCGCATCCGGTAACAGCCTGGCGATATCAAATAGCTTTCTTGCCTGAACACAGATCGCGCCAGGTGTGCTGATCTCCTCAGCGTCCATGTCGCAACGAATGGTAACGTCAAGGTCCGTGCCCGTGATCCGAATCGTGCTTTCGCCGATCGACTCGATCAGAATATTCGAGAGCACCGGGATCGTGTTCTTTCTTTCGACAACCCCCTGAACGAAACCAAGTTCTTTCTGGAGATTCTGTTTACTTACAACGAACTGCATTGGTTAAACTCCTTCGCTACGATTGCAAAATTTTTTCAATGAAATGCAGGCTTCACCGTTTTCTGCTAATACTAAAAAAATAATCTTATCTTTATCTCTAGTAGAAGCAGTAGGCGCCTGTTAATCTGTTGATAACTCGCTAAAACCTTTACCATGAAACAGATTGATTCCGATGACCTTGTTGAAATCTTCAGATATTAAACGCCTGTCCTGTCGAAAACCGATTCGTTAAAATTCGCTAACGGCTTTCCACAGGACATTCTTGAAAGCTTCTGTGAATATTTGCGGTCGGGATAGCTTAACTCACTTGAAAGAAAAGAAATAGATTCCTAACCGGCCCTGTGAAAAAAATATCTCAGGAGTTCTGTCGTTCGAGTGTTTCAGTCAACGAATCGATTCCTTTTTGAATCATTGCATCTCTCAATACCAACGATTCAATCTTTTCGAAAGAGTGGATGACCGTCGTGTGATGCTTTCCGCCAAAGGCTCTACCAATCTCGGGATAGCTGTGCTTTGTTAGGCGCTTGCATAAATACATAGCAACCTGGCGCGGAAGTGAAAATTGTCTCGCGTTGCTTTTGGAGATCAATTCATCGACGCTGATGCGATAGTGGCCGGCTACTGCTTTCTGAATTTGCTGAATACTAATTACTCCCGGTTCTTCCTGAGTGGCGATGTTTCGGATCGCATCCTGAGCGAGCGTCTTCCCGATTGGCAACCCTCGCAAGGACGAGATTGCTACCAACCTGACCAGCGAACCTTCCAACTCTCTGACGTTGTTCTTCACGCGGCTTGCAATATACAGGGCTACGTCATCGGGGATTGCCACGCCAATGGCCTCTGCCTTGCGCTTCAGGATTGCGACCTTGGTCTCAAGGTCGGGGGGTTCCATATCAGCGATCAGTCCCCACTCAAAACGTGAATGCAGCCTTTCTTCTAAGGTGGGGATTTCGCGTGGCGGGCAGTCCGAACTGATTACGATCTGCTTCTGCTGTTCATAGAGGGAATTGAACGTATGAAAGAATTCTTCCTGCGTCCTTTCTTTTCCTGCCATGAACTGAACATCATCGATCAGGAGCACATCGACAGAACGATATTTTTCTCTGAAACTCTGCGTCTTATCATAACGAATCGCGTTGATTAATTCGTTCATGAACTTCTCTGAAGACAGGTAACAAAGTTTTAGATGACTGTTGCATTGCTTGATTGCATGACCGCACGCGTGCATCAGGTGCGTCTTGCCCAAACCGACGCCCCCGTAAATGTAAAGTGGGTTGTAAGTTTTGCCAGGCGCTTCAGCTACTGCCATGGAAGCGGCGTGTGCGAACTGATTACATGAACCGACGACGAAACTGTCGTAGGTGTACTTTGAATTCAAAGAGGGCTCATGCGTTTGCGGTGGAGAATTTAGCGGAGTCGATCTGTCGTTCTGTTGAGTCTGCTCCATGTCGAAATCCAGAAGTTGAGCTTGCGCCGGAGAAGTATTCTTCCCCGGCGCAGGAAGTTTTGTGCCCGCCTCTTCCTTAACCTCAACCACCCAATCGACTGCGTAACCGGACAAACATGATTCACCCAGCGACTGGTTGACGATTGTTTGATAGTTGCTGGTTACCCAATCTCGTACTATTGGATTAGGAACCCGGAGACGAATGACACGACCAGCATCATCAACCCCTTCAAACCGGATTGGTTTGAACCATGTATCAAAGCTCTCCCCGGTTACCCGGCTCTTAATTGAGTGAAGAATACCCCCCCAGACACTACCCTCTAAAGCAAAACTCATGGCCGACTTCTACCCCGTTCTGCTAAATACAATTGATAAATGAACCCAAAACATCGCGTCTCGAAAGAGTACGTCAATCCTGGAAGAGTGCAGGAGCAGGCCTTACTGAGGAGTGAGTCCTTGGATATCTACAACCCGGTCAATCTCAGCGTGCAATAAGAGCTTTTCCACAGTGTCTTCCACAGCCCTGTGGAAAACATTGTGGCTTAAAGTAAAGCTTTAAAGTATATATTTATCAAGAACTTACAGGTTCTGCTTGCCGACGGTCGGGAGACTAGCACAGGAGTTATGGGGTTATCAAGGGATTATGAGTTATAAAACACACCGTGTGTTGGCTGGCCCGATTTAAGATTTTTCGGTGAACGCAAGCGGCCTAAGAACAGAATGCTTTTCGGACAATTTGACTTTGACAAAAGGGGGTCGGGCTGGATCAAATAATGAACGCAATCTGCAAGGGAAGAAGAGCAGTTAAGGTACTTTTGACGACTTCCAGCATTTTCAAGGACCAGGCTCTGTCGTTTCCTTGCGGTATGTCTACGGCTTACCGTGTGGGACAGATTTTTAGGGCTGCGCCTCATCGGACGGGCATAGCCTAAATAGGACGAAAGCGGCCCCGTAAGCCAGAGGCATACCGCAAGGGAAACGGCAAAGCCCCGTGCGGTTAAAAGCCACTACCCTAGTCGCAATCTGGAGAGGATGATCAGTGCTCTCAGGTCGAGTCGAAGTCGAGTAGGGTCGGGTTGAAGTCGAGTCGAAGTCGAAGGTAGTGGGGCCACGGTGTGTTGCTACTGCTCACAGACAAAGTAGCTCGATCTGCGGTTTAGCTTCGCATTTGAAAGCTGGCGCGAACTTGGCCCCGAAATAGAAGGCGGTTTGAGTGAGGCAGCACTTTGGAAACCATCATTTGAACACGATCCGGCATTTAATCCTGAGCTTGCGAAAGCAGTTTTGTTCGCTGGCGGAACTAGCGAGACCACAACGACTCTCAAAGAGCAAGAGATGTCTGTAATCACGCTGGACATAAAGTGGAGGCCTAATGTCTTGTCCTCGCCTGCGGATCGAGCGAGAGACACTCATGAGAACCTAATAACGCTACGATCGCCTGCATGAAAGGTAAGATTATGGCAGAAAATAAAGAACCAGAGACTAAGACTTGGGACAGGTCAAATATTGAGTTTATTCAAGAGCGTGTCCCGAGTGTCTATGCCAATAACAGTGGGGTTAGTTTTACTAATTGGGACGCATCAATAGAGTTCGGTGAGATACTAGGTGAGGTAGAAGGTAAGCTCCGAATTTTGCCGAAGGTTAGAGTAACGATGTCCCTTCAACATGCAAAGGCCTTTCTTGACTTATTCAAGGCCAGCTTGGAGGGCTTTGAGAATCGCTTAGGGAAGATTCAGGTAATGAAATCCCAAGAGGGCAAGATGTAAAGTCCCTCTACGTTCACCCTACCGTCGCGCCTATTTATCCAACTGTAATTTTACCAACACACTGTGGCCCCACTACCAAGTCGAGTCGAACCGTTTCTTGACATAACCTCCTTTCGCGGCTTAGTCTTACCGTTTTCGTTTAACAGGGAGATTAGCCAACTATGTCAAAGCGGACATTTCAGCCGAATAATAGGCGACGTGCGAAGACGCATGGCTTCCGCGCCAGAATGGCCACCAAAAATGGTCGCCTGGTGCTTAAGCGTCGCCGAGCCAAGGGAAGGAAACGTCTCACTCCGGCTCACTACTAAAAAGCGATGACGGCGGTTCTATGAAGGCCCATCATCTGCGCGGCCATAATGATTTTCAGAAGGTTTACAAGAATGGCAAGCGCTACGAAGGATTGTTTATGACCGCCTTTGTGTTGCCTAATCGACTTCTCCATCACCGACTGGGAATTACGGCCTCGCGGAAGGCCGTTGGCAAAGCCGTTCAGAGGAACCGGGCAAAGCGTTTACTGCGAGAGATATTTCGCCTTCATGGTCCTTCTCTTGCCGGGTTGCGCCATAGCTATGACGTTGTGTTGAATGCAAAAGCGTCATTGCTAAGAACAAGGTTTGCATTATCGCTTGAGGACTTTGAAAGGATCCTCGCGAGAATTGCAAGTGATGAAAGTGCCGGCCGCACGGCTTGAACACAATTGCTGTGAAGACCATTCTGATCCTATTTCTGAGGTTTTATCAATTAACCCTGTCACCTCTGCTGCCACCCTCTTGCAGATTTGTGCCAACTTGTTCCCAATATGCCATCGAGGCAATTGCCCGTCACGGTGCGTTACGCGGCGCAGGTCTTTCGTTTCGCAGGCTCCTGCGCTGCCACCCCTTCCACCCCGGAGGTTATGATCCCGTGAAGGGGAAGGAGTGATCCTCAACCAGCACCGTTATCATTCATCGACCCGATGCAACAAAAGCGTTTAATACTGGCTCTTCTGATTTCCACCGCGATCCTGTTCTTGTGGGCGTATCTATTTCCGCCGCCACAACCTGAAACTCCACCTGCTCAGCCACCCGTGACGTCGGCTTCGCCAACCCCCGGCCAAACTCCCGAAGGCACACCTGTTCCGCTTGAGCCGGCGGATGCGGCAAAAGCGGTGGTCTCAGAGGAAGCACCTCAACGGACGCTGGTAGTTCGCACCCCTTTGTATGAAGCGAAGTTTGACAGTCGCGGCGCCGAGGCAATCAGTTGGATTATTAAGAAGAATAAGGATAGTGGCCGGGAGATCTATTCGGCCGCGAGTACTCGTGATCGTAAAGTGCCGCTCGAACTCATTTCGCCTAAAGGTCTCGAGCGTAATCCGCGCGAAGCCCCGCTCCAGTTAGTTACGGGGGATAATGCTCTCGACGCTTTACTCGCCTCAACCAGTTATCAGATCGAAACCGAAACCCTGGACAACTCCAGCGAGACAGTGGAAATAGACCTGGCCGAAGGAGAGGAGCGCTCCGTCTCTTTCATTCTTCGCGACAACGGCGCGGCTCTTGACGTTGTTAAGACGATGCGTTTTTCCGCCGACCGTTACAGCACCGACCTTCAAGTTACGATTAGGAGGGGTGATCAGTCCATTCCCCAGGCCCATGTCAAGATCGGACCAAGCATTGGCGATCAGGGAATCAAGTACTACACATTCTATTCGGTTGCACCCGAAGCGATTGCCGTCGTAGATGGCGAGCCCCAACGTCATTGGGCCTCAGGTATTAACGAAAACAAGCAAAGCCCCGACCGATTGCTGCTACCTGGCGAAGTGGGTTGGGGCGGCGTGGCGGATACCTATTTTGGGATGGTCGCCGTCCCGGCGCAAAATACCACCGGCCTCGAATACCACACGACTGCCTATGAACATCAGGTCGACGGGCAAGTAGAGAAGAGATATCTACTCAACGGCATGGTGCCGATTCAGACGGATGGTAGTCGTAATGTGATCTACACGGGCCCTAAGGACCACTACCTTTTGGAGGCCGCGAGCAGTGAGATCAGTGCCGCCGTTGGCAGGCCCGTCGATCTGGAAGGCCTAATCGACTACGGTTGGTTTAGCTGGTTGTCCAAACCGATTGCGGTCCCGATCCTGAGCGCGATCAGATGGCTTTACAGGCTCACCAACAGCTATGGCGTGGCCATCATCCTTTTTACGATCGTCATCTATTCCCTTTTCTTCCCCCTTAAGTGGCGTTCATCGAAAGCGATGAAAAAGGCGCAAAAGCTTGCGCCAAAGATGAAGGAGATACAGGAGCAGATAAAGGGACTGAAGCAGTCTGACCCGCGGTTGAAAGAGTTGCAAATGGAGCAACTGCGGCTGATGAAAGAAGGCAATCCACTGGGGGGCTGTTTGCCGCTCCTCATTCAAATGCCTTTCCTGTTTGCTCTTTACCGCGCCATTACCATCTCGCTGGATTTCCGCCAGGCGACGTTTCTCTGGTTACCCGATCTTTCAGCCGGCGATCCGTATCACATTCTCGAAATCCTGATGGCTGCTACTATGATAGTGCTCCAATTGATTACGCCGGCGCCTTCAGCAGATCCTTTGCAGCGCAAAATGATGGCCATCGGTATGCCAATCTTCATGCTTTATGTTTTGTGGGGCGCACCTTCCGGTCTGCTGCTGTATTGGCTTGTCGGCAACATCGTGGGCTTCAGTCAACAGTTTCTGATCAATTATTTGACCCGGGAGGACGAAGACAAACAACCTCCGAAAGAAGAGGAGCCACCTCCCCAGCAACCGCGCTCTAAAAAGAAGAAGAAGCCGGCGACCCAACGCGTCTCCCAAGCTTAAGCGCGTAGTAGTTGAAGAGAAAAGTTATGGAAGACACTTGTGATAAAGCGGCCTCGTTTCTTGGAACGGTTTTCGAGGGAGCCGAGCTTAGTTTGGAGGTTTCGCTCAAGGAAAGCAGGGACGGTTGTATCCTGGACTTGAGGGGGCAGGACGCCGAGATGTTGCAGGCCGCTGGAGGCGAGCTGCTGGAAGCCGTGCAGCACCTTGTTAATCAGGCCTTTGGCAGAGACCTGCCACGCGGTCAACGATTGGTTTGTGATGTTCACGGCTTTCGAGCCACGCGCGAGGCAGAGCTGCGGGCCATGGCCCAACATGCTGCCGACCGCGTCAGAGCTACGGGCCTCGCTTTTGTCTTTGGTCCGATGAATTCAAATGAGCGGCGCATTATTCACATGACCCTCGCGGATAACCCGGACCTCTTCACTGAGTCGATCGGTGAAGGAGCAGGACGCAGATTGAGAGTCAGTCTTAAAGACAACTAAGACCCCCTGCCGCAAAATTTCCGTGCTCCCGCAAGCGGCAAAGAAATGCACACCATAGTTGCTCTAGCTACTCCCCCGGGCCGCAGCGCCATTGGTATCGTACGCCTCAGTGGTCCATTAGCCTTCAGCATTCTGCAATCACTTACAAAACTAGACGTTGTCGAAGCGGGTGGTGCCACGCTTCACTCTCTCAAGGACCCGGTGAGCAATGAAGTTATCGATCGTGCTGTAGTTACCTGTTTCAAAGCCCCCCACTCGTTTACCGGAGAAGACGTGGTTGAGATCAGTTGTCACGGCTCGCCCGTGCTACTGCGACGAGTCATCAACACGGTACTGCGAATGGACGCTCGCCTTGCCGAGCCGGGGGAATTTACTCTACGTGCCTTAACAAACGGAAAGCTCGATCTTTCGCAGGCTGAAGCGATCCGCGATCTGATCGAGGCGCGTACTGAGGCTGCGGCCCGCCAGGCTGTCCGCCAGATGTCCGGCGCCATGTCGGCGACCTTGAGACCACTCGAGGAAAGGTTGCTGGACATCATTGTCCTGCTTGAGTCAGCAGTGGAATTTGTCGAGGATGATCTACCGCAGATTCAGTTGCAGCAGATCAGGCTACGGATCACGGAACTCGACTCTGAACTGGAGACGTTGGCTTCGAGTTATCGCACCGGACACCTGTTGAGGGATGGTTTGAAAGTCACGATTGCCGGCCCGCCAAATGCCGGTAAGTCCAGTGTGTTCAATAGGTTACTGCGAACGGAGCGAGCCATCGTAACGGAGATTCCCGGTACCACCAGGGACAGTCTCAGTGAACAGATCGGTCTGAATGGAATTCCGGTCTTGCTCACCGATACGGCCGGGGTTCGCGAGTCATCAGACCTCATCGAGACTATCGGTGTTGAGCGGACCCTTCGGGCGATAGCGGACGCGGACCTGCTGGTGGTCGTTATTGATGGCGCTTCTGAGTTGGGAGTGGAGGAGCTTGAAATGCTCGATCGCACCACAAAGAGCCGCCGCGTGATCGTGCTCAATAAGAACGACTTGCCCTCGTTTCGTCCCGACCTGCTGAAAGAGTTCATTGCTGATGAGAATGTCCTGGAGGTCTCGGCGCATAGCGGTGCGGGTTTCTCAGAACTCTCAAAGGCGATAGTCGAGCCGTTCGGAACAGTGGATTCAGAAGACGTTGGTCTACTCATAACAGATGCCCGGCATCACGATCTGCTGCGCCGCAGTCAACACGAACTACAATCTGCGATGAGTCGTTTGGATGAGGGGTCGAGTGAGGAGTTGGTTCTGGTGGGCCTACACAATGCGTTGCGTTATCTGGGCCAGATTACTGGAGAGACTACGACCGAGGACGTGCTCTCGAGAATCTTTGCGACGTTCTGTATTGGCAAGTAGAGGCGCAATCAAAAACGAACCTTTGTTTAGTATCGACAGGAGTGGTCCACCTTGCGATCTGCCAGGGTTCGCTTAGAGGCACTGTGATTTCCTATCGACGTCTACCCAACTTGACCGTTCAATATAGCGTGCCTATGCTGAGGTGAGCGGAAGCGAGAGAGTAGCAGGTGATCATGAGTTTTGATGAAGTATTCGAAGTAATTGTGATCGGCGCGGGCCACGCGGGTTGTGAGGCTGCCTCGGCGGCGGCGCGTCTCGGTGCAGAAACCGCTCTGGTGACATTGAACCTGGATCTCATCGCGCAGATGTCATGTAACCCGGCGGTGGGAGGAATTGCGAAGGGCCACCTGGTTCGCGAGATTGATGCACTTGGTGGAATCATGGGTCGCGTAATTGATCGGACGGGTATTCAGTTCAGACTACTTAACCGGTCTCGGGGTCCGGCAGTTCAGTCCCCTCGCGCTCAGGCAGACCGGTCTCTTTACCGGAAAGAGATGCGGCGATTGCTCGAAGGAACACCGAATCTTCAACTCCGGCAAGGCATGGTTATCGACCTCATTGTAAAAAGTAATAGGGTTTTAGGCGTCGAAATGCAGGATAGTCGGCGTTTAGGCGCGCCGGCAGTTGTTATCGCTACTGGGACCTTTCTGAACGGGTTGGTGCATACCGGAAAACGAACTTACACCGCCGGCCGGGCGGGTGAGCCGGCTTCAATTGAGCTGGCAGAAGCGCTCAAGAGACTCGGGTTTCCAGTTGGCCGGTTGAAGACAGGAACGCCGCCGAGGCTTGATGGGCGAACAGTTGACTGGTCGGCATTCGAGCCGCAGCCACCGGACGAGGATCCCATTGCCTTCTCGTTTTCGACTGAAAGAATAGAGCAACGTCAGATCACCTGCTATATCGGCTACACCTCCAACGATGTTCATGACGCTATCCGGAAGAACCTGCACGAGTCGCCCCTCTATTCAGGACAGATTAAGGGCATAGGGCCCAGGTACTGTCCTTCAATCGAGGACAAGGTCGTGAAGTTTAGCGACAAGGGCCGGCATCAACTTTTCCTCGAGCCTGAAGGCCATGACACGAATGAAGTCTACATGAATGGATTCTCGACTTCTTTGCCGGCCGAACTCCAACAGGAGTTGGTGCGGATGATCCCCGGCCTCGAAGAGTCCAGAATTATCAGGCCTGGCTATGCGATCGAGTACGATTTTGTCGACCCGAGAGAGTTACGCCCGGATCTACAGTCGAGCCGCATCGACGGGCTATTTCATGCCGGACAGATTAATGGCACAACCGGTTACGAGGAGGCTGCGTGTCAGGGCCTGATTGCTGGCATTAACGCTGCTCGATACGTGAAGGGAGATCCTTCGTTCAGGCTAAGCCGGGAAGAGAGTTACATCGGAGTATTGCTTGACGATCTAATCACTCAGGGTGTCGATGAGCCTTACCGGATGTTTACTTCTCGGGCAGAGAACCGGTTGGCGTTAAGGCACGACAATGCCGATATTAGGCTCCGCTCTTACGGCAAGGAGATTGGGCTCGTTGGGGATCAGGAATGGGAGCGCTTTAATACCAGGCTAAACGGGATCGGAAAACTTCACGCGGCGCTCCAGGTCAGACTGAACAGATCCAGTCCGAGTTATGCTGCCGTTAGTTCCTCCCTTAACGTAGACTTGGGGGATTCGATCACCCTGGCCCACCTGGCACAGCGACCTCAGGTTACGCCGGAACTCATCAAGTCGTTGATTGCGACGGAGACAGGTATCTCGGCGGCGCCCAAGGATCTCAAGACAGCGCTCGCCGATCTCTTATACGCAGGCTACATTGAGACGCAGCGCTCGACGGTTCAGCGATTGCAGCAGCACGACGGCTTGAGAATTCCAAACGATCTGAATTTCAGAGAGCTTAGCGGGATCTCGCACGAGATGGTGGAAAGGCTGGAGCGGGCGCGCCCAATGACTTTTGGACAGGCGAAAAGGATTCCAGGGATGACACCAGCCTCTTTAACAACCCTCCTGGTTCATCTGACTCTGCGACAGAAAGCGGCCTAGAGCCCCAATGTTTCACGTGTCCCAATCGCCTGGTTCGAGATCCGGGACACGTGAAACGTTGGTCTGAATAAAACGCAACCTTAGCAGCTTCCGCTATAGCGGCACCTTCACGCTTGTGATAATTTAACCGAAACAGCAAGAGAGAGTCGGGGGACGCCCTGAGGCATGGCAAAAATTATCGCGGTCGCTAACCAGAAGGGCGGTGTCGGAAAGACTACTACGGCTGTCAACCTCGCAGCAGTCATTGCCAGTGCGGAAATACCGGTCCTCCTGGTAGACGCGGATCCCCAGGGGAATGCTACCTCGGGGCTTGGAATCCAACGCGGGGGTTTTCGCAAAACGCTCTACCACTCTCTGGTGCTGGATGAGCCGATTCAGGGAGCAATCCTGCCTACCGCCATACCGTACCTTCAGGTTGTACCCGCTAACAGAGATCTGACAGGGGCCGAAGTTGAACTGGTTGATGCAGAGAGACGAGAGGCGCGGCTGCGCGACGCCTTAACGCCGGTCCACAAAAACTATGAGTTCATCCTTATCGATTGCCCGCCTTCACTCGGAATTCTTACTCTTAATGCATTGACTGCCGCAAATTCTCTGCTGGTTCCAATCCAGTGTGAGTACTACGCGCTGGAAGGAGTTACGGAACTCTTCGATACGCTTGCTCGAATCCGGCGCCTTTACAATCCGGTTTTGACGATTGAGGGTCTGCTACTCACAATGTACGACGAGCGCACCAATCTTTCCGCCGCCGTGGCAGCCGACCTTCGGGACTTTTATGGACAACAAGTCTTTGAGACTGCCATCCCGCGCAATGTGAGGCTGGCTGAGGCCCCCAGTTATGGCAAGCCCATTATTCATTACGACATCCATTCAAAAGGCGCGGAAGCGTATTTTCAGTTAGCTAAGGAGATTCTTGCTCATGACACGAAGAGCGCTGGGCCGGGGGTTGGGCGCACTGCTGTCGGCTGATGTGAGTAATCACTCTGCCGAGTCCTTTGAGATCGAGATTGATCTTATCGATCCGAGTCCCCTTCAGCCGCGGACAAACTTCGACGAAGCGAAGCTGAATGAATTAGCCGCATCTATTCTTGCGAACGGTGTGGTTCAGCCGCTCGTAGTAAGAAGGTTGGGGAGTAGGTTTGAACTCATTGCGGGTGAAAGACGCTGGCGTGCTGCACAGTTGGCAGGTCTGCTGCGGGTCCCAGCGGTGGTCCGACAAGTGCCTGATGACAAGGTACTTGAGCTGGCGTTGATTGAGAATATTCAGCGGGAAGATCTTAATCCGATCGAAGAGGCGCAGGCTTACAAGCGGCTGATTGAAACTATCGGACTGACTCAGGAGTTGCTTGCTGAGCGAGTTGGCAGAGATCGCTCGTACATCACGAACTACCTTAGGCTGCTGCGCTTACCCGCGGATATCCAGAAGCTGGTCCAGGAAGGTAAGCTTTCGACAGGACACGCTCGCACGCTTCTCGGCGTTGATGATGTGGACATTCAACGACGTGTCTGTCGAAGGATTATTGAGCAGGGACTCTCCGTTCGTGAGACGGAAAAGATTGTTCGGCGCCTCGTCTCAAATGAGTCCCAAGGCAAAAAGGCCGGACCAGTTCGGATAGAGAATGATGCAAATGTGAGAGCCGCAGAAGCAAAGCTGAGGCGTGCTCTGGGAACGCGGGTGCAGATCATGCAGGCGGCCGGAGGCGCGGGTCGGATAACCCTCGAGTTTTACAATGGGGCCGACCTTGACCGACTCTATCAACTCCTGATTCAGAGAGCGCAAGCAGCGGGCTCATGACCGCTTTACTTTGTACCGCAGTCGTTTTTAATGGAAAAGCCGCGCAGGTGTACAAAGTAAAATAGCCTAAGGTTGTTAGGATAATTTCAAGGGCGTGCAGAGACGAATGACATTCTTGGGGGATTGGAAGGCTTCGGCGTGAGCCCTTCGCTGGCCTCCCCACGACCACAAACACGGTAGGGGCGGGCCACGGCGGGCCGCCTTTACAAAAGGTCATTACCGTGCAAATCAGCAACTTGACCCCTTTTTGAGCAGCGTGTTAGACTCCGCTCCTTTTGGTGTCAGTTCAGTTCCTCTTCTGTGTCCGGGCTGTAAGTTAGAGAACATCTAGATGGAGGGCGTCTCTTTGTTCGCCACGCTACTGCTGGCCTTTGCCGAAAACACAATTCAACTTATTCCCGACGGGACACTTTTAGTCCATGTTGCGCTGATCGTGATCATGGTAGCTGTCTTGAACCGCACGCTCTATCGTCCGATCAATCAAATCCTTGCTGAGCGTGAAGACCGAACTCGGGGTCGCTTGAAAGAGGCCAAGGAGTTGAGCAAGACCGTCAAGTCGAAACTCGCACAGTATGAGCAGAGTCTCCGCGCCGCCCGCACTGAGGGGTATCGTCTCCTCGAACAGGAAAGAGCCGAATTCCTGAAAGAGAGAGACGCAAAGATTGGCGCTCTGCGCACAGAGATCGGGGCTTGGACCGCGCAACAAAAGCAAGAAATTGAGCGTCAAGCTGCGGAAGCCAGAAGCTTTCTGGCGGCTGCGTCAAAGCAAACCGCGCTCGAGATTAGTTCTCGTGTCCTTCGCCGCCCGGTCAGCGACCCGGGTGAACAGAACGTGAGTAGGGTTTAGAGATGTTCTTGATGGTCCTGGCTCTTCTAAATCTGTTGGCCCCCGCGGGAAATGCGGCGGCGCCATGGTGGAACTATCCAGGACTTGAACTCTGGAAAGTCTTCAACCTGGTCCTTTTTGTGGGCGCTTTGGTCTACCTCTTGCGCCGGCCGCTGAATGATGCGCTGCGGTCGCGTCGGGAAGCGATTAAACGCGAACTGGTCCAGGCGCAAAAGGAAAGGGATCAGGCGCTCGCGATGCTAAAGGACGTCGAGGAAAGACTCTCAAAGCTGGATGCGGAAACCGCTGCGATACGCCAACAGGCTCTGGCTGAAGCCGCCGCCGAACGTGACAGGATTGCCGCGGCAACTGAGGCGGAACTTGCTAAGCTGCGCGCTCAGGCCCAACGAGAGATAGAGAGCACCGGGAAGACCGTTAAGCACGAATTGCGCAAGTTTGCAGCCGAGCAGAGCGTCAAGCTCGCTGAAGATGTTATTCGGCGCGAGATGCGACCGGACGACGACGCTCGCTTAATTCGTCTGAGCGTAGACGAGCTTGGAAGGAGCCGGAATTGAGTTCGCTGACTGTTGCCCGGCGCTATGCTGTGGCTCTTGCCGACGTTGCGATCGCCAACGGCGAAGAGCGAGCGGTTCAGGAAGAACTGATTGGCTGGGAGAAGATGATTGATTCCAGCCCTATGCTCAAAGAGGTGTTCGCAAATCCCACCGTTCCCTACGAGCAGAAGCGAAAACTTCTCGAAGAGTTGATCGAGAGAACGAAGCTCCGTAATACGACAGCGAACTTTTTTCGCGTGCTTCTCAAGAATCAACGCCTCACGGATCTCAGCGAAATAATCAAACGTTTTGCTTTTGTTTTAGATGAGCGCTCCGGTGTAGTCGCAGCAGAGGTGACGACGGCCCGGCAGGTGCCTGAAGAAGCAAAGCGCCTGTTACTCGAAAAGCTTAAGTCAGTAACGGGCAGGGAAGTGAGATTGACGTTCGATACGGACGAAGCTGTGATCGGTGGAATTGTTACGAGAATCGGTTCGACCGTATATGATGGCTCGGTCCGTACCCAACTTGAAGAGATACGAGTAAAGCTCGCTGACGGATAGACCCACAAAGTGAATTGCGGCAAGGAGCGTTACAGTTAAGACATGGAACCAATCAAAGCAAACGAAATCAACGACATCATCCGTAAGCAGATCGAGAATTTTGAGACGGGTGTCACCGTGATGGAGGTCGGTACTGTCATCAAGGTTGGAGACGGTATTGCCGAGATCCACGGGCTCGAGAAAGTTATGGCGGGCGAGTTGCTCGAATTCCCGCATGAAGTCCGCGGTCTCGCTCTGAACCTCGAAGAGGACAAAGTCGGAGCTGTGCTGTTCGGCGAGTATCAGGTTATTCGTGAAGGCGATCTCGTCAAGCGCACCGGACGCATCATGCAGGTGCCGGTGGGCGAGGCTCTGATCGGGCGGGTGGTTGACGCTTTGGGAAATCCTATCGATGACGGTGGTCCAATTCTTACCGACGACTACAATCCAATTGAAAGAATCGCTCCTGGGGTTGTTGATCGCCAACCGGTTCGGGAGCCATTGCAGACAGGATTAAAAGCGATTGACGCGATGGTTCCGATCGGGAGAGGGCAGAGGGAATTGATTATCGGCGATCGGCAGACCGGTAAGACCGCTGTAGCTGTCGACACGATAATCAATCAAAGGGGCAAAGATGTAATCTGCATCTACGTGGCAATTGGTCAGAAAGCGTCGACGGTGGCGCAGGTCGTGAAAACGCTTCAGGACTTTGGCGCGATGGAGTACACGATCGTCGTAAAGGCAACGGCATCCGATCCGGCTGCGATGCAGTTTCTGGCTCCATATTCGGGCGCGGCGATGGGAGAGTTCTTCCGCGATCACGGACGCCATTCTTTGACGATCTATGACGATCTCTCTAAACAAGCGGCCGCCTACCGCGAGATCTCATTGTTGCTGCGCCGGCCGCCCGGACGAGAGGCCTATCCCGGGGACGTGTTCTATCTCCACTCGCGGCTGCTCGAGCGGGCTGCCAAATTGTCGGATGCGAAAGGTGGCGGCTCGATGACCAGTCTTCCGATCATCGAAACGCAGGCAGGAGACATTTCAGCCTACATTCCGACAAATGTGATCTCAATTACCGACGGCCAGATATTCCTCGAAGCCGATCTCTTCAACAGCGGTATTCGTCCCGCAATCAACGTCGGCAACAGCGTCTCGCGCGTGGGGGGAGCGGCGCAGATCAAAGCGATGAAGCAGGTAGCAGGCACGCTGCGAATCGACCTGGCCCAGTTTCGCGAACTGCAGGCTTTCGCTCAATTCGGCTCGGATCTTGATCGGGCCACTCAGTCCCAGTTGGCCCGTGGTGAACGTTTGGTTGAGGTCCTTAAGCAGCCCCAATACAGGCCGATGGAAGTAGAACAACAGGTTCTGGTGATCTGGGCCGCAACCAACGGTTACATAGATGACATCCCCGTCGAAGAGGTGCGACAGTTTGAAGCCGAGTTGTTGAAGTTTGTGGAAAACTCCAGACCTGGTCTGCTGCAAATGCTGCGTGAGAAGCAGAGCCTGACCGACGAAATCAAGGCTGAACTCCACCAGGCCCTCAAGGATTTCAAAGTCCTTTGGACTGAGAGGGCTGAGGTAGCCGCCTAACATTCTGTCAACGGATTATGCCCAATCTCCTGGACATCCGACGCCGCATTAAGTCGGTCAAGAATACTCAACAGATCACCAAGGCTATGAAAATGGTCTCGGCGGCGAAGCTTAAGCGAGCGCAGGACAGAGTTATTACGGCGCGGCCATTCGCCAATAAGATGATCGAGGTCCTCGGGGATCTGGCCAGCAGAACAGACGAGAGTTTTAAGCACCCGCTACTCGATGCTCGCGGCGACGAACGTTACCTGGTAATCCTGATTACAGCGGATAAGGGTCTCTGCGGCGCCTTCAACACAAACCTCATCAAGGCCGCGCAGAACTTCGTCCGTGAGAACTCTACGAAACAAATTGAGTTCATCACCGTCGGCCGGAAGGGAAGAGATTTCTTCCGCCGACGGCAGGCGGTGATTGCCGGCGAGTACATCGGGTTGACCGGTAAAGGGCGAGTGGAGTTTTCAGAAGCGCTTGAAGTTGCGCGTGACGCTATCAAGCGGTTTACGGAAGACCAAGAGATTGACAAGGTTTTCCTCATCTACAACGAGTTCAAGTCGGTGCTGCAACAGCGTGTGATTGTGGAGCAGTTGTTGCCGGTTGCTCGGGCCATACCGGAGAAGGAAGAGACCGCGGCAGCGGGCCAGCCGGTTACCTTGATTGACTACATCTACGAGCAACCCCCGGCTGAGATCTTCAGCAAGTTACTTCCACGTCTAATCGAGACACAGGTGTTCCGGGCTCTTTTGGAGTCGGTGGCCTCCGAGCACGGCGCGCGCATGACGGCGATGGATTCAGCTTCAAAGAATGCCAGCGAGCTCATCGAGTCGCTTACACTTAATATGAACCGCGTGCGGCAAGCTGCAATCACCAACGAGATCATCGAAGTAGTTTCGGGCGCCTCGGCCCAATAGCGCGCCTGGTAGGTCCTACAGGTCGAATCGGCCCTATGAGTCAATCGGCCTATAGGTCAACCGGTCCTACAGGTCGAATCGGTCCTATAGGTCGAATCGGTCCTATAGGTCGAATCGGTCCTATGAGTCAACGGGTCCTATAGGTCAAATCGGTCCTATGGGTCGAATCGGTCCTATAGGCCAAATAGACCATGCGGGCAGAATCCGGCAAGGTGATACCGACCAGACGGTTTTGGCGATATGCACCGCTAATCGTCTGGATGCTCGTTATTTTCTTTGCGTCGTCGGACGACTTTTCAGCATCGAGCACCTCACGGTTCATCCGCCCTCTCTTCGTTTGGCTTTTTCCCAACATCAGTGAAGGCCAGTTGGTTTGGGTACATTTTCTGATTCGCAAAAGCGCGCACTTTGTAGAGTATGCGGTACTGGGATTTCTGGCCGCGCGAGCATTCTCGAGTTCGTCAATCGACTGGCTGCGTCGTTTCTGGGGACCAGTGACTTTAGTGCTGATAGTGGGCTACGCGTTCATGGATGAGTATCGGCAAAGCTTTGTCCCCACCCGTTCCGCGTCGATCTGGGACAGCTTTATTGACATCGCAGGTGGGCTCACCGCTCTGGCGATCTTCTCCTACTGGCGCCGTTACCGCTGGCAGCGAAGCCGTAATGTTTAATATCGGGTTGTCAGTTACTCTTTGCTCGGGTCCCTTTTGTGCGATATTCTGCCGACGTTCATTGCGAATTGAACCTTGTGCGAGTCTGAACCGTACAAGATGCACTAAAGTCGGCCCGCTGGGATACCCGATTAACACTACGAAGAACCACCGAACACAAATGAAGGAAAGCTCGGGCCGAACAAAGGAGAAAACAGCATGGGAATCTTTGACGCCATCCGTTCACAATTCATCGAGGTCATTGAGTGGCTGGATGATTCAGGCAATACGCTGCTCTTCCGCTTCCCGGTAAAAGGGCAGGAGATTAAGAATGGCGCCCGGCTTACGGTGCGTGAGTCGCAATCGGCAGTGTTCGTGCACCAGGGCCAGATCGCCGATGTGTTTGGGCCCGGCCTTTACACCATCGATGGCGGCAACACACCAATTCTCACCAAACTTGGCGCCTGGATGCACGGATTCAACTCGCCTTTCAAAGCGGAGGTCTATTTCGTTAATACAAAGCAGTTCACAGACCTCAAATGGGGAACGTCGAACCCCATAATGATGCGCGACAGCGACTTTGGCATGGTGCGCTTGCGGGCATTCGGCATCTATTCCATCCGAGTGGTGGATCCGGGCGACTTCATAAAAGAGATCGCCGGTACAAATGCGCACTTTGTCACTGAAGACATTGAAGGCCAATTAAAGCGCACGCTTGTAAGTGGCTTCAGCGATACGCTGGGTGAGTCGAAGATCGCCGCTCTCGACCTTGCCTCGAATTATGATGAGCTCAGTAAATTCATTCGTGGCAAGTTGAATGAAGACTTTCGAGCCTATGGACTTGAGTTGACGAAGTTCGTCATCGAAAACATTTCTCTGCCACCGGAAGTCGAAGCGGCAATGGACCGGCGCACCTCAATGGGTGTTATTGGGGATGCCGGCAGGTACGCTCAGTTTCAGGCTGTGGATGCAATGCGCGATGCGGCCCAAAATCCTTCAGGTGGAGCGGGTACAGGCGCGGGATTGGGCGCCGGCTTCGCTATTGGGAATGCAATGGCCGGGGCTATGACGAATGCCATGAATCAAAGTGGCTCTACCAGCGGAGCCAGGATCAACTGCCCCAAGTGCTCTGCTGCAAATGTCGCTGGGGCGAAGTTTTGTATTGAATGCGGCGCACAGCTCGAGACTGCCGCCGACAAGACCCCTTGCGTGAAGTGTGGCGCCCAACTGGCAGCCGGAGTCAAATTCTGTAGCGAATGCGGTTCAAAACAAGAGAAGTTCAAATGCACTAACTGTCAGACGGAATTACCCCCGAATACCAAGTTCTGCAATGAATGTGGCACAAAGGTAGAAGACTTAGCGTAATGCGTCAGGTGAGGAAGTGTCGGATGTAGTGAGGGTTCGATAGAAGATGTCGAACCCTTATTTATTTCAATTGCGCTCGAAGACACGCTTGTTGGTTTAGCTCAGGCCAGCCCTCAGTGCTATTCTCTTGTTACTCCCCGCTAGTTTTAGATCCCCCCTCAGGAGATTAAGGTCAGGATGTTTAGCGCCTTCAAGAGACTGCGGCGCGTAGTCATAACCGGCATGGGCTGTGTTACGCCGCTGGGTGTCGGCCGCGACGCCTATTGGCAAGGTCTGCTCGAAGGTGGGAGTGGTATTCGGCGGATTGAGGCTTTCGACGTCTCCGACTCGCCGGTAAAGATTGCCGCGGAAGTAAGGGAATTTGATTGGAAGGCCCAACTGAATCCGAAGGATCGGAAGCACGTCCCTCGCACGGTGCCACTTGCGTTGGCGGCTGCGAGAGAAGCGCTTGCGGATGCAAACGTTTTTCCGAGCGACATGTCACTCGAGGAGCGTCGCGGCTTGGGTGTGGTGTTGGGAACTGGTGGAGGTGGACTCGCGTTCACCGAGCAGCAATATGAATATTGGTACATTGGCCCGGCATACAAGGCGAGCGTCTATACAATCCCTTCTTCGACTCACGGCGGTCTCTCCAGCGAACTTTCCATGGAGTTCGGGTTGCGTGGTCTTTCCCACATAGTCTCCACGGGGTGCACTAGCTCAACCGACGCGATGGCATACGCGGCTGAACACATCGCGCTGGGCCGCCAGGAGTTGATGATCTCTGGCGGTGTTGATGCGCCGATTGCGCCGGGAATACTCGCGGCTTTCAATCTGATGACGGTGCTGACGAGCGAGTGGAATGATGAACCGCACCGTTCATCGCGACCCTTCTCGCGCGATCGCTCCGGAATAGTTCTCGGTGAGGGCGCCTGGATCTTTGTGCTTGAAGAGTTGGAGCGCGCGCGCCGGCGGAACGCAAAGATTTACGCAGAAATCACGGGTTACGGCGCTACCTGCGATGCCTATCATCGAGTGCGCCTGGAGGAGAGCGGTATCGAGCCCGCCCGGGCAATGAAGCTTGCTATGCAGGATGCCAATCTGTGCCCGCAAGATATCGACTACGTAAATCTTCATGGCACGTCGACTTTGTTGAACGACCGGATTGAGACCAGTGCCCTGAAGCAGGCCCTCGATGGACATGCGAAGCGAATTCCTATGTCAGCAACAAAGTCACAGATTGGCCACCCGCAAGGGGCGAGCGGCGCCGCAGGCCTGGGAGCAGCTTTGTGTGCAATGCATATGAATAAGATTCCGCCAACAATCAATCTCGACCTGGCAGACCCGGATTGCGATCTTGATTACGTCCCCAATCAAGCGCGCGAAGCCCGAGTTGACGTGGCGCTTTGCAACTGTATCGGGTTTGGTTCGAAGAACAGCGTTCTGTTGATTGAGAAGCTCCCAAATCGTGAAAGATAAACAAGCAGGTCTTCGCGTCCGCCATGTTTCAACATTTTCATGAAAGGGACCAAAGGCTCGAACACCTCGATACGGGTGATTACACGGCTGAAGAGTTTGAAGGATGCCTTATCGAGTTGCGGCGCATTAATCGGTGGTTGGGAGACTCCGGAGCGCTACGGCGTACTCTTTTGGCTGAGATTGTATCGTCAGGATTGCGCAACTTTTCCGTTCTTGATGTAGGCGCTGGGTCAGGTGAACTCCTGCGTGTCATCGCAAGATGGATTGTGAACAAGGAATGTCAGGTCGGTCTTGTCGGGCTTGAGCTTAATGCCCGCTCGGCGCGGGCGATTTTGGACGAATCGCGAGCCCATAGAATGGTGTTATCAGTACAGGGGGATGGGCGCCAACTCCCTTTCGTTGACAACCAGTTTGACTATGTCATCTGTTCGCTCTTCACCCACCACTTCAGTAACGAGATGACCGTGGGCATACTGCGTGAGATGGGACGCGTTGCGAGGCGACGAATCTTCGTAATTGATCTGCATCGCCATCCGATTGCCTATTACCTGTACAAGACGTTGGGTCGTCTATTTCTCTACAACCGTTTAATCCGTGAAGACGGCGCGCTATCGATCCTCCGCAGTTTTAAAACCGATGAACTCAAGCTTCTGGCCGGGCGTGCAGACCTCGATGATGTCGAGGTTGAACGAAGGTTTCCCTTTCGGGTGGTCCTAAGTGCGCGGCCAGGAGCGCCGGCAACCAGCGCTGCCAGACTCAGAACCAAAAGGCATTTGAAGCAATGGACTGCGGCGCCAGGTTGATTGATGCTGATGAAACGCGCAACAGCCGACTTTGATGTGATAGTAGCCGGGGCCGGGCCCGCCGGTACGAGTGCGGCAATTCATCTGGCACTTGGCGGCGCCAGAGTATTGCTGGTGGAGCAGAAGAAGCTTCCGCGCGAGAAGCTATGTGGTGAGTTCATCTCGCCCGAATGTCTCGAACACTTCGCTCGGTTAGGAGTTGCCGACGAGATGGTTGGAAGGGGCGCTGCGTTTCTGCGCCGGACGGTCTTCTATTCTCGCAAGGGTCAGAGCGTGACAGTTCCCAGCGAGTGGTTTGGTGGCGCACATTCCGCTCTCGGTCTCAGCCGAGCCCGCATGGACCAGACGCTGCAACAGCGAGCAAGGGATCTGGGGGTTACAGTTCTCGAGGAAACTCAGGTCGCAGACGTTTTGAGAGTGCAAGACCGTGTGAGTGGCATTCGGGCTGTCAAGCACTCCGAAGTACGGGAATACACCGGTCGAGTGACGATTGACGCTACTGGCCGAGGAGGTGTATTAGCACGCAAGGTCTACTCGGAGTCCATTCGATTCAAGCCGCGGTTTGTCGCGTTTAAGGCACATTTCGAGAATGCCCAACTGGCGAATGACACCTGTGAGATCTATATCTACGACGGAGGATATGGAGGCCTCAGCAAGATAGAACACGGAATCAATAACCTCTGCTTTATTACCAGCGCAAAAGCTGTGCGTCGCTGCAATTCTGATCCTGAGACCGTTCTGCGGGATGTGGTGTCAAGGAATAGCAGGGCGGCAGAAACACTAGCCAGGGCGCATTCGGTCTCGCCGTGGCTCAGCGTTGCCCTGGGTCGTTATGGACGGCGAGCGCTGGTTCCGGCCGAAGGACTGATAACAGTTGGTGACGCAGCGGCCTTTATAGATCCGTTCACGGGCAGCGGAATCTTGATGGCTCTCGAGGGTGGCGAGATTGCAGCGCGGGCGATATTCAGGTACTTCGCCTCTGGTTCCCTAAGAGATCTCACGCGGGAGTATCGGCGGAGCTACGGCAGAAGCTTCGATTCACGGTTGTGGTTTTCGGGGCTGCTCAGGCGAGCGGCGTTCGTTCCCGGGTTAGCTGACACGGCGATTCACCTGTTCAGTAAAAGCGAATTTGCGCGACGTAGGTTTGCCCATGCAACGCGCCATTCGCTGCGAAGCAAACTCGATGGGATCGAAGGTTGCTAAACAGAAATCTCAAGATATTACAACGAATTGGAAGAATATATAGTGCTTGCCACAAACACGCTTTTGGAGTAAAAAGGCTGAGCGTTTCTGTGTTGAGTGAACTATCGGCGCATTTTCTCTAAGGGTCGTGGTCCACGAACACGACCCTCACGCCCCTTTAATGACGAATACTGTTTTACGGTCACCGGTTTTCAGGAATAGCTTTTCACTGATCGTTAGTTGACCCCCAGGATTGTCTTTCGCGCCGGGTAAGCGTCGGCGGTTGCTCAAATTACCTTCTGGCAAAGGAGATCAACACAATGTTTGCGTCCCTTGCGCGATGGTTTAACTTTTGCACTCGCACCTTGTCCTTTTTTGCGGCAGTGACTCTTAGCGCGAGCCTCGCAATGGGCCAAGCCCAATCGAACGCGGCGGACCTGCGAGGCTTTGTCAGAGATGCAACGGGAGCGGTGGTGACGAATGCTACGGTGACTGCACGCAATCCTGCCACGAACCTTTCGCGTACCGCCACAACAAACGATGCAGGCTTTTATCAGGTATTGAATCTGCCTCCAGGTGAATACGAGCTTTCGGTTGAGGCCGCGAGCTTTAAACGGGCGGTCCTTCCCGACGTGAGACTCACCGTGGGACAGGTAGCAGATCTCGATATCTCACTTGAAGCCGGCGAGATTAGCGAAGTGGTGACCATCACCGGGGCTACGGCCGAGGTTGTAGAGACTTCCAGAACGGCTATCGCAACCACGATCGACCAGCAACGCATTGACCATCTGCCAATCAACGAGCGCAATTATCTGTCCTTTGCGCTGACTACTTCTACTGTAGGCCGCGACAGTGGTCGGCCGATCGGACCCGCACCTACCACGGGCCTTAATTTTGGCGGTCAACGCGGTCGCTCGAACCTGGTGCAGGTTGATGGCGCCGATAACACGGACAATTCAATCAATGCCGCGCGCTCTACGGTTAGCCAGGAGGCGGTGCAGGAGTTTCAAGTCGTCACCAATTCCTATGCACCCGAGTTCGGTCGCTCGGCAGGTGGCGTGGTCAACGTGGTAACCAAAGGTGGGACCAACGATCTGCGAGGAAATGTATTCGGGTTTTTGCGGCATCGCAGTTTTCAGGCCCGAAATCCGTTCGCACCGATTGAGGATCCGCCGTTTACCAGGGCCCAGTACGGCTTCACGCTAGGTGGACCATTGGCCAAAGACCGAACCTTCTTCTTTTTTGCGTTTGAACAGCGCCGCCGTAACGAATCGGGGTTCTTTACCAGTGATGTTAGAGCGGGATTGACCAGCTCGGCTACCATCCCCCTTCCCGGGCTGGGACCGGTTACCTTTAACAACATCACCGCGCAGCAAGCGGGATTCATCAACGGACTACTCGCTACCGGAAACGCAAACCTAATTAATGCCGCCGTTCAGTACGCCTATCTCGTCTCGAGCGGGGGAAGCACAGCGCTGAGCGGCTCGAATCCGCTTCCCAATCCGGGGACCGTTCCAGGTGTTGGTCTGGGAGCCGCTATTGGTCCCCGGTTCTTTTTGACAGGAGCTCCGGTACCCTCAGGTACCACTAATGCCGCGGGCCAATTTGTAGCATTCCGGCCCCTCCTGAATCTGCAGAGAGTGTTTCCGGTTACAGATCGCACCACTTTCAATTCGCTACGGTTGGACCATGTGATCACGAGTAACCATCACTTGTCATTCAGGCTTGGCTACAATCCAAGCACCGTCACCGGCATTCAGGTGGAATCACAGAATCAGTCATTGGGGCAGAACGATTTCTCGCGTACGGGCATTACACTGACTAAAGACTCTTCCGCAGTCACAACACTCACCTCGACGCTCTCAAACAACATGGTGAACGAAGCCCGCTTCAACTTTGGTGGGCGGCGCGCGGTCTTTAGATCCCAAAATGGCGATGCGGTGGCATACAACATTGCAGGGACAGCGTTCATCGGTCGCGAACTCTTTTCCCCGGTGGTCCGCTCCGAGACCCGTTTTCAGTTTACCGACACGCTTAACGTGGTGGCCGGCAATCACACCTTCAAGTTTGGCGGTGATATTTCATTTGTGCGGATTCCCGAAGCCCTTTTCGAGCTCAACTTCGCGGGTCTGTTCAACTTTGGCGGTCTCTCAGCAGGTACCCTGAATGCAGCGTTTGGAGTTCTGGGAGCGCCGGACATCACTCCTGTTCAACAATACGGTCTCGGGTTCCCTACCAATTTCATTCAGGGTTTCGGCGACCCCATCAGCCGGCTCACCAATAAACCGATTGCGTTTTTCGCGCAGGATTCCTGGAAGATGCGTCCCAACCTGACACTGAATTACGGGGTGCGTTACGACATCGAGCTTACTCAACAGATTCCAACTCTGGGTTTCCGCGATCCGCTTTCCGGCATCACACTTTCACCTGCCGACACCCTGGCCGCCCAGGACGCCCTTAATGTGCAGCAGGGTTTTCCTCGCGATAAAAATAACTGGGCGCCGCGAATTGGTGTGGCCTGGGATATTAACAACAACGCTAAGACCGTTTTGCGCGCCGCCTACGGATTATTCTACGACCATCCGTTACTGGCGGTTGCTTTCAATTCAGACATCGCAGACGCGGTCCAACAGCAACAGGGTATTTTGGTCCCAGGCAGCCCGGCGCCAACTGCTTTGCTGAATGCGGTGCAAGTTTTTCAGGGTACGGTCTGCTCGAGCGCAGCAAATCCCCTCTGCCCGCCCGGATTCTTGACCCCAGGCGTTGCTGCGGGAGCGCAATATCAGTTTGGTCGCCAGCGTTTCAACGATCAAACATTCCCCGGATTTGGTCCTGTGTTGCCATTCACGCTGCATGTGAACAAGGATTTCGAATATGCTTATGCCAACCAGGCGAATCTTAACGTCGAACGGCAACTCACCGGCGATATGACCTGGTCGGCCGGTTACCTGTTTGTGGGCTCCCACCATCTGCCGCATCCGCTCGATGTAAACGCGCCGCGAACAGATCTTCAGGTCGCGAATTTCGCTCGCCTGGCGGGACGCAATCCTGTTACCACCACGGAAGCGGTGGCTTTCTCAATCCCGACTACCGGCGCCCCATGCCCGGCTGGCGTTCCGTTGCAGTGCTTCACCTTAGCAACGCCGGCTGGCGCTCCTCCTTATCCAAATGCCGGGCAGACCTTCGCGATCTTAATTCCGGGAATGGTCACAGCGCCCTTGGCGAATCTTGGTAGCCGGATCGTCAATGCTGGTGTCGCAAACTTTTTCAGGCCCAGCGCGCCCAACTATTTCCTGGCCCAGGCCTTGTCTGGCGGACTTGTAACACCGGCTGTGCTGAACTCGGTCCTGGCCGGCTCGCTGAGAACTCCTGGAGTCATCTCGCCGTTTGGTTCCGTCAATGCCCAGACTTCAGATGGCAATTCGATCTACCATGCGATGAATGTGGATCTGCGAAAGCGCTTCTCGGGAAACGTCCAGTTCCTTGTTTCTTACACATGGTCACGTTCAATCGACGACTCTTCAGATCTTCAAACGCTGTTGCTGCCTCAGGACAATCGGAATTTCCGAGCTGAACGGTCAGACTCTTTGTTCGACCAACGGCACCGATTCGTCTTCAGCGGAGTGGTTGTTTCTCCCAGTGCATGGCGTTCAGGTCAGGGGCTGCGCCGTGTGTTAGCCGATTTCATTATTGCTCCCATCTTCGAGATTTCATCGGGGCGTCCATTCAATATCCTGAGCAATCAGGATACTAATAACGACCAGACAAACCAGACGGACCGGCCCAACGTTCTTGCGGATGGGACACTGGTGGTACCGCCGCCATTCAGTACTGGCAGCCTCGCACGTAATATGGGATTGACACACAGCTTTGCCTCGCTTGATATGCGCGTCACCCGGGCAATTCGGATGGGAGAACGGCTGAGGCTCGATATCATTGCCGAGGGATTCAACCTGTTCAACCGATTTAACGAAGCGTCTGCATCGCCGTTTATCAACGATGTAAATGCGTTTGGACAACGTTCCGGAAACGGGCGTTATTTCAGTCGCCCAACGGCGTCATTTGATCCTCGCCAGTTCCAGTTCGGCCTGAAGCTTAATTTTTAGCTCCCTACAGCAGTTAGCGAAAGAGGTTGGGAGGCGCGTGTACGTGCCTCCCAACTTTTGAGCGCCTGGTGGAAGTCCCGGAGTTGCGCTACATTTAGCATGAGGCGTAAGCGCAACTTTCAGGCAAAAGCGAACGAAAAGACTCGCCTGAGCATCCGAAGACTTGCGTTTCCAAATTGAATAGAATTGCCACCTCAAACCCAATCCTCTCCCCTGAGGATAGTTCCTATGATCCGTAGATATTCCCGTCTTTACTACTTGTTGGCCTTGGGGGCAGTAGTCTTGCTTTTCGCATCTACCATCCATGCTCAATCGCGGCCTCGGAGGGTACAGCAAAGCAGAAAGCCTGCCGAGGAGCCTTTGCTGCGACCGGAACCGAAGCCGAGCCCGACAGCCAGAACCAATCCCGATGCGCCGCTTTTGACAGTGCAGCCAGTCAAGCCGGTAGCAAACACTGTTGCGACCGGAGATACCACCAAGGCCTTCGAGTTGCTTCAGAAAAAACAGTTTGCGGCCGCCGCCAAAGAAGCGAAAGAGGTGGCAGCCAGATTTCCTAACGACGCTGAAGCCTGGAAGATTGCAGGTTTTGCCGAGCTTAATCTCAAGCAATATTCAGAAGCTGCCCTTGACCTTCAGAAAGCAGTTGATCTCCAAAAGGCGGCGAAGCAGGAAGATCCCAACACTGCTGATGCCCTGGCCCAAGCTTATGTTCTATCCGAAAATTTCGAACGGGCCTTGCCGTTGTTGGTGACTGCAACATCGCGGCCCGACGCAAAGCCTGATGCGGTGATGCTTTACTATCGCGGGCTTGCTGAATACCGGACGGGCAAACTGGTTGATGCCGAGCGCACATTAAACGCCGTCGTGAAACTCAATCCAAAGGATTCGCTCTCACTCTTTTATCTGGGCCAGATTGCAGTTGGTAAGAACGATCTTAACGGAGCAATCGCAGTGCTCAACCGCGCTACACTCAGCGATCCCCGGCTGGCGCCAGCCTGGACGCTTTTAACTTCGGCCTATTTGCGTCGCGCCGCGTTGGCCACCGATTCCACCGGGGCGGATGCCGATTATCTGAACGCCGTTCGCGCCGGTGAAGGGTTGATCAAAGTTAGGACGGATGCTGAGGCTGTGACCCTTTTTGGACAAGCACTAATTGGTTCCGGGCAGTATGCGAGGGCTGCAACTGCATTGGAGCGAGCGGCAGCCGAGAGTGATGCAAAAGGCGTTACCTTTTACCTGCTGGGCGTGGCCCATTCGCGCGCCAAGAACCTCCCCAAGGCCATCACCGCCCTTGAAACGGCGGCTAAAAGAACTCCCGACGATGTCAACATCTATCGTGAACTCGGTTACGCCTACGAGGTGACGAAGCAGTATGCGAAGGCTTTAACCGCATATCAAAGAGGTTCAAAGCTGGCCCCCGAGGACGCCGATTTCAGGCAATCGATTGAACGAGTGACGCCATTTGCGAAGTAGCTTTTTTCTCTTCGTCCCGGCTTAAACTTTATCAGAGTGTGTCATGGAAAATAGTGCCTCGATCACGGCCCGGGCCTTTGCGACCTACTCTCTGGTCCCTTATCTGGGAATCCTCTTCTGTCCAGGAGCCCTCTTTATGGGAGGCTTGGGCGTGATCCATTCTTATCGGATGCCAGACGGCTCCGGGAGGCGCACTTCCTACTTAAGTATCGTGGTCGGGTTCACCGTGTTGTGTATTCAACTCTTCTTGTGGTGGATACTTTATGAGGCGCCGCAATGGTCACAGGCGCGGGGTGTATAAAGCAGTAGTTGTAAGAAGGAGAAACGATATGAGGATCGCTGCAGTAATGATTCTGATTGGGACGATGGCCGTTAGCGTGTATGCGCAAAGACCACGAACGATTGACCCCAACAATGACAAGAACGATTCGACGTCGGCTACCCAGTCACCGACCCCGCCGCCGGCCCCGCAAACATTCAAAGCCAAATACGAAGGCGGAATAATTGGCTATACCAGGAAGCAGGACGGCACCTTATCATTTGACGATGCGAACCGGCGCTTGCTATTCCGTAACAAAGAGAACAAGGAAGTGCTCTCAATTCCTTATGCCGCTCTGCTGGCAGCTTACCCGGACACGCAATCCCGACGCCCAACGGCCGCAACCGTGATAGGTAGCGTCCCGGCGCCTTACGGGCTCAACATTCCGGCTTGGTTTGTTCGCAAGAAGTACCGCTACCTGACGCTTAACTTTCAGGATCCAGATACGAATGCGTCAGGGATCACAAGTTTCAAGGTTGAAAACAAGGAGCTACTTGCATCGGTGCTGCATACGCTGGCTGGCAAATCAGGGTTGACGCAACGCGGCGATGGCTATGTTAGAAAGAAGAATACCGCTGCCGTGCAGCCGGCAACTCCTTAACTCTTGGGTGGAGAGTCAACTAGACGTCTCGAGTAGAGAGTCAATGAGTGCCTTTGGCTTGTACTCGCGAAATTTGCGCTTTACCTGGACGGAAGGACCAAAATTTAACAAGAGCCCATCGTCAACTCCGGTCGCTGTCAGGTAGTTGACTAGTTTAACTATTTGCCCCTCTCCTAAATCTCTCAATCCTGCAAATCTTGTCGAGATGCAGATTGGTAAAGCTCGGCGCCCGCAGCCACAAATTCCACCGCCTTCTCTTTCATCCCTACGTCCAACGCTGCTTGTTCATCAATCTGTTTCTGAGCCGCGTACTCACGGACGTCCTGCGTGATCTTCATCGAGCAAAAATGTGGACCACACATTGAACAGAAATGTGCCACCTTTGCGCCTTCCTGTGGCAAAGTCTCATCGTGATACTCCCGAGCCAGTTCAGGGTCGAGTGATAGATTGAACTGATCCTCCCAGCGAAACTCGAAACGCGATTTCGAAAGAACATTGTCGCGCAACTGTGAGCCGGGATGGCCTTTTGCCAGATCGGCAGCGTGGGCCGCGATCTTGTAAGCAATCACCCCATCTTTCACATCCTTTTTATTCGGTAAGCCCAAATGCTCCTTCGGCGTTACATAGCAGAGCATTGCGGTCCCGAACCAGCCAATCATCGCAGCCCCAATCGCCGAGGTAATGTGATCGTAGCCAGGCGCGATGTCGGTAGTAAGCGGACCCAACGTGTAGAACGGAGCTTCGTGGCAGATTTCCAGTTGCTTGTCCATGTTCTCTTTGATCAGATGCATTGGAACATGCCCCGGTCCCTCGATCATTACCTGACAGTCAAACTCCCAGGCGATCTTCGTCAACTCCCCCAACGTGTCGAGTTCAGCAAACTGTGCTTCGTCATTAGCATCTGCGATCGAGCCGGGACGCAGTCCGTCTCCCAGCGAAAAGGAAACATCATAAGCCGCCATGATCTCGCAAATCTCACGAAAATGCGTGTACAGGAAACTCTCTTCGTGGTGGGCCAGACACCATTTTGCCATGATCGAACCGCCGCGGCTGACGATTCCAGTCGTGCGCCTGGCCGTCATGGGAATGTAAGGCAGACGCACGCCGGCATGAATCGTAAAGTAATCAACTCCCTGTTCCGCCTGCTCAATTAATGTGTCCCGAAAGATCTCCCAGCTCAGCTCTTCGGCCTTACCACCAACTTTTTCGAGTGCCTGGTAGATTGGCACCGTGCCGATTGGTACGGGAGAGTTGCGCAGGATCCATTCTCGCGTTGCGTGGATGTTCTTGCCGGTAGAGAGATCCATCACCGTGTCGGCGCCACATCGAATGGCCCAACGCATCTTCTCGACCTCTTCATCGATCGACGACACCACGGCCGAGTTCCCGATGTTTGCATTGATCTTTACCAGAAAGTTGCGCCCAATGATCATCGGCTCTGCTTCGGGATGATTGACATTTGCCGGAATAATCGCCCGCCCGCGTGCCACTTCGTCACGAACGAACTCGGGCGTCACATACTTTGGTATTGCGGCGCCGAACGCTTTGCCGCCGTGCTGGTGATTTATCGAGTCTCGCATACCCTCGGCAGCAAACGCGGCTTCCCGGCCGAGATTTTCGCGAATAGCGATAAATTCCATCTCGGGAGTGATGATGCCACGACGCGCATAGTGCATTTGCGTGACGCAGGATCCCCGCTTGGCTCGAAGTGGCCGGCGTTTGAGGGCGGGAAAATCTTCCAGCCTTCCTTTGCTTTTCTGCTTTGCCTGAACAGCCGACTCCATTGTGAGGTAGCCGTCGTCGATTGGTTTTAACTCTCGGCCCTCGTACTCTTCAACATCTTCGCGCGCAAGAATCCATTCATTCCGTAGCTGCGGCAAGCCCTCTTCCGTTTCGCATCGTACAGAAGGATCCCCCCAGGGACCGCTCGTGTCGTAGACGAGAATGGGTTGATTCTCCTCGAGGGCGCCGGCGAAGTTCCGCGTCGGTGCTTGCGTGATCTCCCGAAACGGGACTCGCACCCCGCACATCTCGCCTTTGACATAGACGCGGCGCGAATTCGGAAGTTGAACTCCAGCTTCCTTATCCTTCATTTTCACGGTCGTGCTCATGATTGCCTTTCTTTGACAGCGTCGCTGGCCGACGCATCTCCCCAAAACTCAAAAAACCGCTCCACCTGGGTCGAAGGGTAGGAGCGGTCCTCTAGAAAGCTGTTTCTCCCTTCGCCGGTGTTAACCGTATCAGGTTCAAGGGGTCTCACTGCCTGTGACTCTCAGCCGGTGCAGTTTCTATCCGGCTCCCCCGAAAACTCATGAATTGTCAACTTGCTTTAGAGTTTAACTCTGAAGTCTCCAGCGCGGAAGTCACCTCGGAAAGAGATCGTCCACGAACATTTTCCATCCCGCGAGCGCAGGTTCGGCTTCCGCGCTCTCGCCGCGCCGGTAAACGGCCGGTTGTTCCGGCTCAGAGGCTCGATAAACTGTCACCACGGCATCGCTCATCAGGTCTACATCCCAGACCACCAGTGTTCCGGCTGCAAAATAATCCGCC
>DATKDA010000024.1:0-17025 GCA_035512935.1 Pyrinomonadaceae bacterium
CGTGTAGGACTATTTTGTGAATAACGCCTCGTTGAGAAAATCGAGCGCAAGCTTTGCACGGCATTCAACGATTGAAGACCTAGTTTCATCTCTTCAAAGTGACCAGCGACTAAGAATCCGGCACTTTATGAAAGCCGAACAGGCAACTTACCCCTTGCACAACGTCTCCAAGCCTTAATTGCTCATCAGTACTATTGATGGTAATTTCAGTGCAGTAATCAACGGCTCAGATCTGATCAAGAATTTCGAAATCCTTCCGAAATTTTGAGTGACTTGGCGGAATTCGGTTCTGGGAAGGCTATTTTTACGTAAGTATTATGACATCTGACACATCGCAGAGTACCCAGGTCGGAAACTATTTTGTCTCCAATTATCCGCCATTCTCACAGTGGAAACCGGAACATGTCCCAGAAGCGCTTGAGGCACTCGGGCAACCACCTCGGACGGCAGACCCGCTGGGACTTTATCTGCACATTCCTTTCTGCCGCAAGCGGTGTAAGTTTTGTTACTTCAAAGTTTACACGGATAAGAACGCGAACGAGATCGAGGACTACCTCAACGCGTTGATCCGCGAAATGGAATTTTACAGCCGGATGCATGCGCTAGAGGGACGGCAGCTTCGGTTTGCTTACTTTGGCGGGGGCACGCCTTCTTACATCAGCGAAAGACAACTTCAATATCTCGTCGAAGGTCTCAACGCTCACGTAAGTTGGAGCAACGCCGAAGAGGTGACCTTCGAATGCGAGCCAGGGACGCTGCGAAGAGCAAAGCTGGAAACACTCAAGGAGATCGGGGTGACACGCCTGAGCCTGGGCGTGGAACACTTTGACGATGAGATTCTCGCGGGAAATGGTCGCGCCCATCTTTCTGCCGAGGTTTACGAGGTTTATGACTTGGCTCGTCAGGTGGACTTTCCCCAGATCAATATCGACTTGATCGCAGGCATGGTCGGAGAGACCGAGGAGAAGTGGCGGGACGTGGTCCGGCGCGCTATTGAATTGAAGCCCGACTCGGTCACGATCTATCAAATGGAACTGCCCTACAATACAGTCATCTCTCAGGAGATCATCAAGCAGGGAGCGCCGTCACCCATTGCCGATTGGCCCACAAAGCAACGTTGGCTCGACTATGCTTTTGACGAGTTTCAGGCTCATGGTTATCGCATTGCCAGTGCTTACACTCTGGCGACCAAAGATAAGCCCTGCCGCTTTATATACACCGATGCTCTCTGGCACGGCGGCGACATGATTGGTCTGGGTGTTTCATCCTTCTCGCACTTTGGCGGTGTTCACTTTCAGAACGTCCATAGCTTTGAGGAGTATGTGGCGTTGCTCGAAACGAACCAACTGCCCCTCCTGCGCGCTTTAACTCTGACTCCAAAACAGAAACTCATACGCGAAATGATTCTGCAACTGAAGACGGGAACCATTGACCGCGAATATTTCCGTGGCAAGTTCGGCGTCGATGTATGGAACGAGTTTCAGCCCGTGTACGAACAACTGAACGACGACAAGTTAGTAGAACTCCGCAACGGCACGATCGCACTCACCCGAAGTGGACTCTTGCAGGTCGATCATTTTCTCTCCGAATTCTTCGAACCCGAACTCAAAACTGTACGTTACGTATAGAACAGATGGAAATGAACACTAACTACGATGTGATCGTCATTGGTGGCGGCCCTGCGGGTAGCTCGGTCGCCAGTATACTGGCCCGTGAGGGTCGCAGTGTGGTGCTTTTCGAGAAGGAGCGGTTTCCCCGTCATCATATCGGGGAGTCGCTGATGACCGACACTTATTTCACCTTTCAGCGCATGGGCCTGCTCGAGAAACTCAAGCAGAGCCCCTTCGTCAGGAAATACAGTGTTCAGTTCGCAAATCCGGCAGGAAAAGAATCTCGTCCTTTCTATTTCTTTGAAGCGAATCATCACGAATCCGCTGTCACCTGGCAGGTGACGCGTTCGGAATTCGATCTAATGCTGATCGAGCATGCCGCAGATCAGGGGGCGACCGTGTATCAGGAGACTGCCATCAAGCAGGTCCTTTTCGAGGATGGTCGCGCTTACGGCGTGGAAGCTCGCATGAAGGATGGTTCATTGCATCAGTTTCATGCTCCAGTCGTTGTGGATGCGACGGGCCAGACTGCGATGCTTTCAAACAAGTTTGGGTGGCGTGTCCGCGATCCCCAACTGAAAAAAGCGGTGCTCTATTCTTATTTTAAGGGCGCCCACCGCGAGCCGGATCTCAACGGCGGGGCCACGCTCGTGCTGCGAACGCCTTCAGGAAGTAACGGATGGTTCTGGTATATACCGCTGGAGAATGACATCACGAGTGTCGGCGTTGTCGCCGATCCCGAGTATCTCGTTAAGGGTCGCGGCCAGGATCTCGCCAAGATTTACCATGAAGAGATCGAGAAGGTTGAATCATGTCGCCGGCGCGTCGCCGGCGCTGAGCGCGTCGACAAAATCTATTCGATTATTGATTATTCTTATCGATCACGCAGCTTCGCCGGTGATGGTTTTATTTTGATCGGAGACGCTTATGGTTTTCTCGATCCAATCTACTCTTCCGGCGTGCTGCTGGCATTGAAGATGGCCGAGTTAGCTGCCGATAGTATTCATGATGCCTTCAACAATGATGACTTCACTGCTGCCCGGCTGGGCCAGTACCAGGGAAAATTGGATCAAGGCATCGAGTCAATGCGGAAACTTGTCTACGCTTTTTATAACGAGGGATTCAGTTTCTCTAAGTTCCTGGCGAAATACCCGCAGCAGCGGGTGAACATCATCAGTCTATTGATGGGTGATGTGTTCAAAGACGGCGTCGACGATATTTATGGGCCCATGGCCGAGTTCGCATACATTCCGCCACCACTTTACGAAGAGGTTGACAAGACGCCATCGGACTTCGAGAAAGGGCTGCCGGGAGAGGTCCTCTCAGCGAAGTACCAGTACTTCAACGACATTGAGGTCCTACAAGGCACAACGGACTAATGCCTCCCCGTTTGACCAGGGCGAGCGAGTTTCACTTTTCGGACGACAACTTCTCCCCACTAAGGGCGGCGCGCAATGATGGCGGGATCTCGACTGCTTTGCCGTTCTGCAATGTCACGACGGTCATCGTACCCTGGAGAGCCATCTCTTCATCAGCATTGAATACCTGAAACTCGTAACGAAATGACGTGCGACCCAGGTTGCCAACCGTGAGCCTGAGACGGAAAGGCGCGTCGAGTTCGAGCACGCGAAGAAAAGTACACTCCACATGCACGCGCGGAAAATCGTACCCCATGAGCCGGTTCATGGGCCAACCCAGGGTGCGCACCAACTCACTTTCAGCTTCCTCTACAAGTTCAAAAATCCGCGGAAAGTGCAGACGCCCGGCCGCGTCAGCGTCGGCCCAGCGCAGACGCCGCTCAAGTTCTATCGATGCTGGCATTAAATATGATCCTCTTTTGTGAGTAATGTTAACGGATAAGACATTCTACTGATTAGCTGCGATGCTCTGCATTCATTCGGGATGTTTGCCTCTCAACTAAGTTCCTGACTTGAGAGGAGCGCCATGTTTTATGTATACGATTTTTCGGCACTATAGCACACCTACCCCGAATTGGACCGCAGCCTCCGTAAACCAGGCGGCGGGAATGCCCCCCGCATTTTTCTCCGCCGTCCTGGATTCCTTCGTCTGATCGAATATGCGCAAAATAAGCCAGTAAGGATCACTCAGATGCTTCGGAGTTGTCGGGGAATTTTGAAAAGAGATCGAAACCGCTGACCTCGTGGGCTTCGTAAATACTGATAGTAATAAAGGAGGAATGAAGAGAAGGACGTTAGCGATGGCGATAAATATTGATTGCGTGGACTGGCAGAGCACTGGGGACGCTTACGTGAGTATTATTCAGAGAAGGCTTCCCGGCTCTGAGAGTGAACTCAGTGGGTCAGATGGTCAATCTAATTGAGCAGCGGCTCGGTTCGAACCGCCGGATGCGAAGGTTACGGATTTTCGGGCACGGAATTTCTGGAGCTCAGGGTCTCGGAAATTCGGGATCACTATTTCAGACTAATTACGCGAAAGGTTGTTGGCGGCATAAAATCCGTCACCATAACAGGTGGTGAACTTGTCCCCCGACCACGAGAGTCATCATCAACGAGACGGGGGCGGGACCACAGTTGAGCGCCGCTCAATGTAATCACGCGCGAACTTTTTCAGCTCTTCACTACGCAAACCGATCCGCACAGCTTCATCGAGGGCCTTATCTTCCTTCCACTCGTGCTCGACCACTCTGTAAATCATCATGAAAGCGCCCACGCGATTTGCAGTGCCACAATGAATAAACATTGGGTGGTTGCTCTCATCCTTGACCAAACTGATGAATGCTTCAACCTGGTCCGCTTGAGGCGCTCTTCCCGCCACGGGAATATGGAGGTACCTCATTCCCGCCTCTTCGACCGCCGCGCGCTGCTCTTCCAGATCGATCCCTTCCGAAGCAGTACGCAGATTCAAGACAGAGCGGAAGCCGTTAGCGGCGAGCTTGCTGAAAGCCTGATCCGATGGTTGCCCTCCCGTCGTCAGGCCTTTACTTAAGCACAGCACGCGCGGCACGTCGGCTTGAAGGCTTTGCTCGATCTTTTCGAGATCGGATCGCTCATTATTCTGAGCTTTCACAGCAAGAGAATGCGCTGCAAACAAAAGTGTGACAAGAATGCTAATGACAAGTGGTTTCATTATTCTTTCTGTCGATTGGCTTGCAATAGCACCCAATCTCTGTTCAGGTATAATAGGCCCGCTCAACTTAAGCCGACTTCTCAGGAGCAAATTATGAGTTGGAACCATCCTTCGTGGCAACAGCCCACGCAACAAGAACCCATCTTTGCGGTCCCGGAACTGCGCGATGAACGTGTTGGCGCCTTTCTTGCGAGAGTGTACGGCTGGATGTTTCTGGGGCTGATGATCACTGCCGGAACAGCTTTTACCGTGTCATCGTCACCCGCTCTCATCGAAGCCTTCATTCTGAACCGCATAGTTTTCTGGGGGCTGATTATTGCCCAGCTCGGTTTGGTCTTTTTTCTTTCGGCGCGCGTGGACCATCTTTCGCCGGTCGCCGCAGCCGGCCTCTTCATGTTGTACTCGGCGTTGGTTGGTGTCACGGCTTCGGTGATCCTCCTGGCATACACGGGGGCCTCGATTACTTCGACTTTTGTCATCGCCGGAGGAATGTTTGGCGCCATGGCTGTCTTTGGTTCAATTACGAAACGAAACCTAGCTGGTTGGGGGCAGTTCCTTTTTATGGGGCTGATCGGGCTCATCCTGGCGATGGTTGTTGGCTTCTTCTGGCAGAACGACGCTCTCCAGTTTGTGATCTCTATTGTCGGCGTTCTTATCTTTACCGGTCTTACTGCCTACGATGCTCAGCGCCTGAAGAACATGGCAGTGGCATTGCCGGATGGCCGCGTGGGAACATACGCGGTTGTCGGCGCGCTGTCGCTCTATTTGGATTTCATCAACTTGTTCTTCTTTCTGTTACGGTTGCTAGGGGACCGCCGCCACTGAAGACGAATCCCGTTAAAAGTCCGTCAGTATGTTAATAGGAGAACAGAATATGCTCGCAAGCGAGTCTTTCATGCTCATCCGATTGCAAAAGGTTGCTGTTGCCATCGCCATTGTTTCTCTGGTTCTTCCTGTCTTCGGCCTTTCGACCAGCGCGCAAGCTACAGCGGCAAAATCTCCGCTGACCCATGAGGCAATGTGGTTGATGAAGCGCGTTGGCGCGCCAACGCCCAGCCCCGATGGCAAGTGGGTAGTGTTTTCGCTAGTCGAGCCTGCTTACGATGAGAAGGATCAAGTCTCTGATCTATGGATTGTACCCTCAGACGCCAGTGCTCGGCCAAGGAGGCTGACGTTCAGTAAGAGCGGAGAGAGTGGTGTCGCCTGGAGTGCTGATAGTCAACGGCTCGCCTTTTCTGCGCGTCGCGAGGGTGACGAAGTAAGTCAGATTTACGTGATTGACCTGGCGAGTGGGGGCGAAGCTGTACGCGTGACCTCTCTGTCAACCGGGGCGCGCTCGCCGGTCTGGAGGCCTGACGGAAAGGCTCTGGTTTTTACAAGCACGGTTTATCCGGGCGCTGCCGACGATGAAGCCAACAAAAAGATTGCCGCGGAGCGAAAAGCGCAAAAGTACAGAGCGCGCGTTTACGAAAGCTTTCCGATACGCAATTGGGACAAGTGGCTGGAAGACACCCAACCTCATCTCTTCTTGCAAGCTCTCGAGCCCGGGGCAAAAGCCAAAGACTTGCTTGCTGGAACCAAACTCGTGAGCGAGCCAGGTTTTGCCGGGCGTGTAACCCTGACCGCGGAAGAGCTCGATGCCGTGTGGACTCCCGACGGACAATCGCTCGTGTTCAATGCAACCACGGGACGCAACACTGCGGCCTATTCCACATTTAATCATGGACTTTTTCGACTACCGGCAGCGGGAGGTGAGCCCGTGTTGCTCACTCCCGGTAAACAGAGCTTCAGCCGTCCTTCATTTCGTGCTGACGGCAAAGCTCTCTATGCGACTGTGAGGGCTGAGAGCAGCGTGATGGTCTATAACCTCGAGCGGCTTGCGATGTTCTCCTGGCCCAATCTGAGCGAGCCGGTGATTATCACTGCAAACTTTGATCGATCAGTTGGTAGCTTCGCCCTTACTTCTGACGGCAGTTCCGTCTATCTCACTGCCGAAGATGCAGGAAACGAGAAACTTTACACAGTGCCCGCCCTGGGAGGGGAGGTTCGCCTCGCGCTCGACATGACGAGCGGCGTTTACACTTCGTTAACGATTCCTCAAAAGGCCTCAACCACACTCATCATTGCCAATTGGGAAAGTGCGATGAACCCGCCTGAAGTCGTGCGCATCGACCCCAATGCCAAAACCCATCGGCCCTTGTCGACTTTCAATGCCGACCGCGTCGCGCAGATTGACTGGCAACCACTGCGACACTTTTGGTTCACAAGCAAAGCCGGCAAGCGCATTCACAACATGGTCGCTTTGCCGCCAAACTTTGATGAGCAGAAAAAGTATCCGCTGCTGGTACTGATGCATGGTGGCCCGCATACGATGTGGCGCGACAACTGGGGTTTGCGATGGAACTACCATTTGCTGGCGCGTCCGGGCTACGTGGTTCTGCTAACGAACTATTCCGGCTCAACTGGTTTTGGGGAAAAGTTTGCGCAGAGTATCCAGGGAGACCCTTTTATTGGGCCAACAAATGAGATCAATGAAGCAGCGGATGAAGCAATACGCCTGTTCCCGTTCGTTGACGAAACAGGACAGGCAGCCGCCGGTGCTAGCTACGGCGGGCATCTGGCCAACTGGCTACAGGCGACGACGACTCGCTACAAATGTCTTATCAGTCATGCGGGACTAATCAATATGGAATCGCAGTGGGGAACAAGCGATGTGATCTACCATCGGGAGTTGGGCGCGGGCGGACCAGTGTGGGAGCAGGGGCCTGTCTGGCGCGAGCAGAACCCGATTCGCTTTGCAAAGAATTTCAAAACGCCTATCCTCCTTTCGATAGGCGAGAATGACTTTCGCGTACCTCTAAACCAGACGATCGAGAACTGGAGTGTGCTTCAGCGCCTTCAGATTCCCAGCCGTCTGATTGTGTGGCCCGATGAGAACCACTGGATTCTCAAAGGCGAGAACAGCAAGTTCTTCTATCAGGAGGTGCACGCCTGGTTGAACAAGCATCTCGGATAGCCTGGGACACCTACAACTGACTAAGCAGCCCCCGGGGGGAGCTTTCTGAAAGGAGAGATCTGATGGTTGAGCGCGATACTTCTTTTAACTTCTCGGATTCCTCGTTTGTCACGCCACAATTATCGAGACGCTCATTCGCCCGGCTGTTCGCGCTTGCCACCGCAGGCGCGGCCATGCCTTTTTATAACGAAGGGACATTGGCCCACGCACAACTGTCGCGCATCGGTCGCCTTCCGCCGGACGCCGTAAAGATCAATGCCAATGAGAATCCACTCGGACCCTGCGCCGAGGCGCTGGAAGCAATCAGCAAAATTAAGAAGGATGGCGGTCGATATCTCTACGAGGAGACTGATGTCTTTATTGAAACGCTCGCGGCGCAGGAAGGTCTCAAGCCAGCGTACGTTAAGGCTTTCGCCGGCTCGAGCGCGCCGCTGCATTGGGCCGTCATCGCTTTTACCTCACCCACCCGCAGTTTTGTAACTGCCGATCCAGGCTACGAGGCTGGGGGGCGAGCGGCCGAGTTCATCGGCGCAAAAGTCGTACGAGTGCCACTCACTAAGGACCTCGCTCACGATGTCCGTGCGATGGTCAGAGCCGATCCAAACGCCGGCCTGCTCTACATCTGTAGCCCAAACAATCCTACGGGTACACTGACCTCGCGAGCCGACATCGAATATGCCCTCGAGCATAAGCCAAAGGGTTCAATTGTGCTGCTCGATGAAGCATACATTCACTACACCGATGCCCCACCGGCAAGCGACCTTGTTGCTGCGGGCAAGGATCTGATCATCCTGCGTACGTTCTCTAAACTTTATGGCATGGCCGGATTGCGCGCGGGTTGTGCAATCGGGCGTCCTGATCTGCTAAGCCGGATCGGCAGCTATGGCGCGGGCGCTCTTCCAGTTACTGCAATGGTCGCCGCCACTGAGAGTCTGAAGGTCAAGTCCCTGGTGCCGGACCGCCGTCAGGTCACCCGCGAAACTCGCGAGGACCTCTTCGCGTTTCTTAGAAAGCACGGGTTCTCTTTCAAGTCTTCAGAGACCAACTGCTTCATGCTTGATGCTCGGGGGCCCGCACGGCAACTCATGGAAGCGATGCGTAAAGAGAAGATCTATATTGGGAGGGTCTGGCCTGTTTGGCCTAATTACACGCGGATCACTGTCGGCACTCCCGAGGAGATGGAGAAGTTCAAGAAAGCACTGCTCAAAGTGTTGGGTTGATGCCTGAGAGCTTACGGAGTCGGCCGGAGAGTGGGTCCACGTCTGTTTCTCAGCGCGTGCTCATAAACCTTTACGTACTTTTGCGCCGAGTCACTCCAGGAAAAATCCTGCACCATTGCTTGTTGCCGCATTTGCGCGATGTGGTGAGGCCGGTCATACCACGTTGAGACGGCCCAACCAATGGTGTAGTAGAGCGCGGACGCGGTGGCGTCCCAGAACTTAAACCCTGTGCCCGCGCCGGTCGCCTCATCATAGTTCTCTACCGTATCGTCCAGACCACCCGTCGCGCGCACTATCGGCAGCGTCGCATACTTCATCGAATAACTTTGATTCAAGCCGCAAGGTTCGTACAACGAAGGCATGAGGAAGAAGTCACTCCCCGCTTCGATTAGATGGCTCAACTCGTTTGAGAACCCGATGTAGCTTCCCACGCGTCCCGGATAAACACTAGTCAGCCACCGAAAGAAGGTTTCCGTACCCGAATCGCCGGTGCCCAGTACCACCAACTGGACCACCATGTCGCGCTACACATTCGGCAAAGATTCCTGCAGCAGGCCAAGACCTTTTTGTTGCGCGAAGCGGGAAACAATGCCAAGGACGGGAACTTCCGGCCGCACTTCGAGACCAAACCGTTGTTGCAATGTAGCTTTGCAGGTGGCCTTACCGGTTAGATCCTCGGAGGTATACGTCGCGGGAATCAGTTTATCCGTCGCCGGATTCCAATGCTCGTAATCGACTCCATTGAGAATGCCAAAAAGATCGGCTGCGCGATCATTGAGAAACGGCGCCATTCCCATGCCGCCCGCCGGTTCGAGCAGTTCGCGAGCATGAGTCGGCGAGACGGTGGTGAGGGCGTCGGCAAAGTATATTCCTGCCTTCAACAGATTGATCTGCCCATAGCTCTCAAATACGGCGGAGTTAAAGTACTCCTCGCCCACGCCGATATAAGGAAACGCACTCGGATGAAAGATCCCCTGATACCCTACGTTATGAATTGTCAACACGCTGGCTGTTGACGACAGAGGAGAGAGGATGCGATCCCAGGTCTTGAGAAACACTGCAACCAATGCAGTGGGCCAATCATGCACGTGCATCACGTCGGGAATGAAGGCCCGGTCCTTGCAGATCTGCGTTGCGGCTTTCGAGAGCAGAGCGTAGCGAAAGGCATTGTCCGGATATTCCCTGCCGGCGTAATCGTAAATGCCGGGCCGACCAAAAAAGCGCTCATAGTCAACGAACCAGACCGGCACCTCATCATCGAGCAAGGTTGAAAGCACTCCGATCCAGTGTTCTTCGCCGCGGCCCATATGAACGCAAGCTGGACTCTCGAGTTTAATGTCATATCCGGCGCGATCAATCGAGTTGTAAAGAGGCAGAACGATGCGCGCGTCGTGGCCCAGACGGCGCAGCGCTTTTGGAAGGGCAGCAACCACGTCGCCGAGACCCCCAGTCTTGGCATAAGGAGCACATTCGGAAGCAACGAAGAGCAGGCGCAACCCGGATTCGTCGCCAGATACAGGGTCTGAAGTCTTTTCGAGAGCGGTCAGATTCTGGCTCATAGGAATTCCACTGTGGGCTATCTGAAGCGCCAAGAGACAGCGGGAAGCTACGCATATGTCTTAATTGTGAGGGGCTGCGTGACTCTGTGGATCTGCGCTTGGCAGCTCAATATAGCAATTAACTTGCAGGCTCGAAAATTCTTGCCGGCGTGGTCTGTTCCATGCCAATCGGGTGCAGCAAGGAGATGCGCTGATGTCTGGTAGCGTGATTGATAATCTTAACTTCGATAATGCCATGCGCATCGCAGGAATAGATCTCTTCGATCAGTTCGTCACGCATGGAGGTTCGCCGCACCGGGATGTGTGCTAATTGAGTTTCCTGCTCGAGCTCCGGGGCGAAGGGAAAATGGAGTTCGTCCCACAGGGTAATGTCACCTTTGGGCTGGCCCATTTCGTCAACTTTGCTGCATTCAACGAACCGGAAGTGGCCCAGATTGTGAGCGGGATGGTAGCGGCGAACCCGCCGAAGCTTCTCCCCGTTTGTCGGGAGCGCCGTTTCCTTGGGAAAGATCACGTCGAGAGATACCCCGCTGCCGCCATCTGCTTCGCGCCACACACCGAAGTGGCGCGCAAACTGTTCCCTGATCTGATAGCCGGCCTCGGCATCAGCCGCAATGGCTGCCCCCATCGCGGTAGCCGCGTGCGGATAGGGAGAGCGGCGTATCTGCTTGCCGTAATGCTCGCGCAAGGTGCGGGCCACAATCGGCAGGTCGCTCGAACCTCCAACCATGTAAACGGCGGTGACGGAGCGACGATTCAGATCCGAGGCGCCAGCCAGAGCCTGTTCGGTGGCCTCGATCGTTCTCTCGACAAGGGGCCGGCACCGCTCGTAGAAATCATTTGTGCTTACGATCACTTCACGCTCGCCCGGCAGTGCTCGCCCAAAATCGATAGCAACCTTGCGGGTATTGGGATGCAGGCCCTCCTTCTTTTCGCGGCATTCTTCAAGCAAGCTTAGCCGAGCTTCCGGCGCGAGGTTGACAATGCCGGCTCGTTCGAGGGCCAGCTCGAGCAGAATGTGGTCGAAGTCATCTCCACCAAGCCAACCAATGCCATCACTAGCCATGACTTCATGGTGATGGTCCAACATCTTTATGACCGAAGCATCGAATGTACCGCCACCGAGATCGTAAACCGCTACATGTTCACGATTGGTAGAACCCCGAGAAGGAGTACGATACCGATGCGCGTATTCCACGCCGGCTGCGGAGGGCTCGTTCAAACTGCCGCGCACCTGGAATCCCGCCAGCCGGAAAGCCTCCAGTGTGAGGTAGCGCTGATTACTATTCGCGTTTGCCGGAACCGAAACCATGACTTCCAACGGTTCATGAGGGCTCAAGCGAAGGTTTGAACGGTCAAAAAGATCCTGATGCAGTTGGCTCAGCAGTTCCGTAAGTACTTGTAGGGCGCTTAGTGAATTAGCGCCGACATCAACCGGAGATTCAGGTCCAAGAGTTGCCAACTGACGTTTGAACGAGTGAATCACCGACCAGCGCGAATCATGCCTTTGGATCTGCGCCTCGAATCCGTAAGCTCTCTTCGAGCCATCAGACTCGAAAGCGATCAAGGACGGAAACCAATCCTGTGGGTTATCCTGTTCATCATGGAAACTTACGACTGGATAGTTACCGCGGTCGGCTGCGGCCACCACAGTGCGTGTGGTGCCGTAATCGATACCTAACAACATTGCATGCGTCCCTCATTGATCCTGAGCAGATTTCAGTTTGCCGGCATCGTGCCGGTTGCGCCGCAAGCTTCACCGACTATAGGGGACCCTGTCAACTGAACTTTTCATAAAACAGATTCGATCGATGTGAGGTTCTGGTGTGATCCAGTATTAGTACTAGTCTAAACTCTAAGTATGAAATCCGTCATAGTAGGTACAGCGGGCCATATCGATCACGGCAAGAGTGCCCTTGTGCACTCCCTCACCGGCAAAGATCCCGACCGCCTTCCTGAAGAGAAACGCCGCGGCATCACAATCGATCTGGGTTTCGCCGATCTTGAACTTGGCGATGTCAGAATTGGCTTCGTTGACGTTCCCGGTCATGAACGCTTTGTCAAAAACATGCTTGCGGGCGCCCACGGTATCGACGCTGTGGCTCTGGTGATAGCTGCCGATGAAGGCGTGATGCCGCAGACGCGCGAACATTTTGATATCTGCCGGTTGCTGGGAGTACAACTCGGCCTGATCGTCATCACTAAAACTGACCTGGTAGAGGACGAGTTGATCACACTTGTAAAGCAAGAGGCCGAAGAGTTGGTGGCAAATTCATTTCTCGAGCACGCTCCGTTGGTTGCGGTAAGCGCCAGGTCGGGCGCCGGCCTCGAGGAACTCAAAAGCACGCTTCGTGAGTTGGCAAACAGAGTGCCTCCCCGGTCCGCCGCGACAATCCCTAGATTACCGGTAGATAGGTCCTTCACAGTTAAAGGATTCGGCGGCGTGGTAACCGGTACACTGGTTTCGGGAGAGATTCGTGAAGGTGATGACCTGGAATTGTTGCCGTTGGGCCGCCGCGTGCGCGCCCGAGGACTTCAGGTTCATGGCGCTGCGGTCAAGCGGGCTGTCTCCGGACAGCGCACCGCAGTCAATCTCGCTGGCGTAGAAGCAGCCGAGATTGAACGAGGCATGGTCCTCGTGAAACCCGGCCGGCTCAGGCCGGTACAGATCATCGACGTAAGGCTTGAAGTTCTGTCCGACGCTCCCCGCGCGCTTCGTTCTCGCGCCAGAGTCCGCTTACACATTCACGCCGCCGAGGTTTTGGGCCGGCTGCGCATACTAAATGAAAAGGGCGAATTAGCGCCGGGGGAATCCGGGTTGGGCCAACTCCGACTGGAAACGCCTGTGGTCGCCCTCTCCCACGAACGTTTCATTATTCGTTCCTATTCGCCCTCACAAACGGTTGCGGGCGGCCAGGTTCTTGACCCGTTTGCCGGCAAACATCGCTCGCGTGAGCTTATTCAGGTGCGCGAACGCTTGCATGCGCTCATCGATACAGACCCGTTGATTCGATTTACGACTTTTGTCGGGTTGTCGGGAGAGCACGGATTGCGATTGCCGGATATTGCCGCCCGCACAGGTTGGGATGACGCTCTACTGGACCACGTAGCCGCCCAGGCGCGCGACCAGGATCTGATCGTTGATTGCGAAGGCGTGTTTCTTACTCCTGAGGTCTTCAGGGCTCTGACTCAGAAGACGCTGAACGAGATTACCGCCTACCACGAGCGAGAACCTCTTTCGAGAGGACTGGCACGCGAGACTCTGCGCGAGCGTCACTTCGCGCGACTGCCGGCGGAGGTGTTTCGCAGCGTCCTGTCGAGGTTGGAGGCCGAAGGAGCAGTTGTATCCGAGCGGGATGTTGTACGCGCCAGTGAGCATACTCTTCAATTAGGCGGCGCCGATGCGGACCTGCATGCAAGGCTGGATCGACTCTATAGCGAGGCGAGCCTTGAACCAGCCGGGATCGAAGAGGTCTTCGAAAAGGTGGGGGTCTCTGCGGCGAATAGAAGTCACACTCGAAAGATTCTTCAGCTCTTGATTGACGGCGGCAATCTGATCCGGGTGCAGGGTGACCTTCTGTTTCACCGGTCGGCATTGGATAAGCTGAAAGCGGCTCTTTATGAATATGGGGAGAAACACGAGCCGGCACGAAGGATTGACATTACAACCTTCAAGGATCTGGCGGGTGTTTCGCGGAAGTATGCCATTCCCCTGCTTGAGTTTCTGGATCGTGAGCGGGTCACCAGGCGCGCGGGGCACGAGCGGGAGATTCTGAAGCCCCGTTAGTTATGTAACTTAACGGTTTAGCTCCGGATTTTGCCTTGCTTTAGATCAAGGTGAGGCGTTAACATACGGAGCACAACGAAAGTAATTCGGCTTTTTCCTTAACCTTCATGAACAATTGTTGGCCGGAGGTTTCAATATGAAAAGCCTTAAAGACATAGTGGCCGTGGTTCTGGGCCTGGCCGCCTTAGGGTTTGGAATTTACAAGTTCTACCAATTTGTAACGACTCCAGGTGCTGATGCGGGCACAGGTCACATGTGGTGGGCAATCGGTTCAGGGGTTGTCTTCTTTATCTGTGCCCTGATCTTTTTCCTTGGTCACGTCAATAAGGAAGAGGAGATTCATATCACGCAATAAAGGTGGCCGCTGTCGTCAGAAGCAGATAGCTTCCGGCGGCAGAGCCAGACACGGCTGTTTTGCCATTTGGCGAAATTTAACTTCTTGTTTTTTAATTATCTGACGCCGTTTGCGCACGAGATAACGGTTCGTCCGTGCCCAAACGGCGTTTGGTTTGTTGACCAACCGACATAGACTGGAGTTCGCAAGATGTTCTCGATCTCATTTCTCCTCATCGCCCAAACCGAGACCACTTTTCATGAGCCTAATTACTTCTTGCCGACGGTGTTGGTGATGCTGGTCTTGGGCGCTGTGGCCTGGCTGGTAGCGGCAGTTCTGGGTTTCGCGCGCGCCCGAGCTTTCGGTCCGGCAATCAGATGGTTTTCTCTGGCGGCCGTTTGTTTGCTTCTGTTTCACCTACAATTTATCGTTCTCGGTTTCTCCCTCTTGACGAGAGACAACAGCCTCGTCTTTACCATGCTCACCTTCTTTAACCTTTTCGTCTTACTTGGCGCCTTCTGCGCAATCATGGGATTCGTCCGGTTGACGAGCCCACGTTAGTAATTCACCCGATCACCGATGATAAAAAAGATTCTTCTGATGGCCGTGCTTGTAATCATGATGGGCACGGCATTTTTCTTCGTTTCACCCAGGCTTAACTCCGCCGGAACAATGCCTCCCCGAGACTACGTCCGGACTCACGGCAGTCGTTTTCTAATCGCGGGAAAGCCTTTCCGTTTCGTAGGCGCCAACGTCGCGGTCATGTATCGCGATGAAGACCGGGAAAAGATGCCGGAAACTCTCCGGCAAGCCGCCGAGGCCGGAATGCGAGTGGTGCGCGTTTGGGCCTATGGCGAAGGTGGTCCCAAAGACATAGGGCCGGTTGGTGAAGATTCGGCAGATTGGCCCCGGCATCATCCGTTTCGCTGGACACCCGATGAATGGAACGAAGAGGCCCTGGTGCACCTCGACCGGGTTGTAGCTGAGGCGGCGCGTAATGATCTTCGGGTGCAACTCTGTCTGGTTAATTGGTGGCGCGACACGGGAGGAATCACCCAGTATCTGCGTTGGGCGGGGATCGAAGATGCAGCGGATGAAACGATGCCCTACGGCATCAACCCGCACCGGGCCATGCTCTTTTACAGTAATCCTGAGACGCGGCGTCTATTTCGACAACACATCGAGAAGCTCGTGATGCGCCGCAATACCGTAACTGGTTATCTCTATCGTGACGACCCGGCCATTTTCGGTTGGGAGTTGATGAATGAGGCGCAGGCCGTTACCGGACGGTGGAGCGAACGCCGGGCCTGGATTGCCGAGATGAGCGCGTATTTGAGATCGCTGGATCCAAACCATCTGATTACCCCCGGTACCTGGGGCTATCGTTCGGCAGCAGAGCGTCTGGAATGGCTTGAGGATCACAAACTCCCAAATATCGATTTCATCGATGTTCATAACTATCCGAAGGATGACCTTGACAGTTTTGTTAACTCGCCTACGGCCTTGCGCGCCTTTGTTGAGAATCGGGTTGCCGCTGCTTACTCGCTAAAAAAACCGCTCGTGTTCGGCGAATTCGGCATTAACAAGGATGGGTACAAAGGGTTTTCGCAGTCCGAATGGTATCGTGCATTCTTTGAGGTCAATCTGCACGCGGGAGCAGCCGGCGCTATGTTCTGGATCCTGACGCCGGACATCAGTCGGGGCTACGGCGTGACCTACACTTCGGGACGTGACGACGACATCCTTGCTGAAACGAAGAGAGCGGCTGAGTTGTTCAGGGCGCACGAAGCCGCAAATCCACCCGAACACGTCACCATTGCGGACCGACATTTAGTTCCAAGACAATTTGCTTTCGTACGCCCTGAAGGCGACCCGGTAACTTTGCCAAAGGCTTTTCTTAGAGAAGACAAGACGATTCTTTATCAGTTTAAGCCTCGGATGGCACGGCAGGCGCGATTTGAAAAGTTAGGCGACGACGCGGGCTACATCTGGGGGAGCGGCGTAGGCTTCATTGAATACGTGGTCCCGCCGCGTGAAGACCGGCGACGGATAAGTGAGTTGATCGTTCGCGCCCACCTTAAGCCTGTGCCTCCAATAGATGCCAAGCCTCGGGAGATTTCATCGCGAGTTACCCTGTACGTTAATGGCGTTAATTGTGGTTGGCGCCTGGTAATGATGCCCTCCGGCGGTAAGCCGCAGATTCAGGAGTGGAGAATTAACAGATTCTTTGTGAGACTACAGGCGATGCGAGGCCTACCGCTCGAGATTCGTTTCGCTGTCGAGCCGAAAGCCAAGCGAATCAATGGCGTGAACATTTCCAACTGGCCGGAAGGCCATGACTTTCACGATCGGACGCCCATTGAGGTCGAGCTTCGTCGCTGAGACAGATGA
>DATKDA010000025.1:0-30449 GCA_035512935.1 Pyrinomonadaceae bacterium
AACCGTCGACCACGCTGGTCTATGCGCGAGACTTGATGAAGCGGAATGGTGTTGGCTCTCTTGCGGTGGTCAACAACAACGGCGAATTGGTTGGCTTTATCCAGCGCGGCAAGATCAAGCGCCACGGCTGATTTCGCGCAGAATGATCCACTAAGTCACACGAAAATACCGAAAGAAAAATCACACCTTTTTCGCATCCCATCACTTTGGTTTGTGTGATTTCGGTTCGCGTGAGTTCGTGTGTTTTAGTGGATCGCCTCTTTGTTTGATTAAGGAACCACCCACGAATGGATTAAAGGAATTACACAATTACTTGAATCCCCTTCCCTCCTGTATTAGAGTGTCGCTTCTCCAACGCAGGCTCTTCATTTTTCTACTTAATCTGTGAGGTCAATCGAGATGACAACTTCTCGCCGTACATTCCTAAAGACTGCCGGTCTTGCCGCAGGCACCGTCGCCGTCTCATCCGCTTTACCGGCGTGGATTCTTGAAGTCGAAGCCGAAGAGGCGGCAGCAGCAGCCGCCGTAGACAAGAATGCTCTTGCGGATCTCGCAATCAATACGGCGCGCCGGCTCGGCGTCACCTATGCGGACATCAGAATCAACCGCTACCGAACCGAGTTCATCTCGACACGGGAAAAACAGGTCCAGAACGTTTCCCGCAGCCAGAACTTTGGCTTTGGCGTTCGCGTCCTTTTTAAAGGTACGTGGGGCTTTGCCTCAAGTCGCAATGTCAGTGCAGATGAGGTCCAGCGTATCACTCGTCACGCAGTGGAGATCGCGCGGGCCAACTCTGTCTATCAGCGTAAGCGAATTACGATGGTGCCCACACCCAAAGTCGTCACCGACTGGAAGAGTTCTTTCAAGAAGGACCCGTTTGATGTTGCGATTGACGACAAGATCCAGTTTCTCTTGAAGCTCAACGAAACCGCATTAAAGAGCGAAGGCGTCAGCTTTGTTAATTCTTCGATGGGTTGGGTGAACGAGCAGAAGTTCTATGCTTCGACGGACGGCTCGCGCATCGATCAGTACATCATTCGTGGCAATCCCAGCTTCAACGTCACCGCCGTCAATCGCGCCAGTGGCGACTTTCAATCGCGCAGCTCGTTCGGTGGCCCTCAGGGCCTCGGCTACGAGTACATCGAGAATTACGACTGGGTCAAAGAAGCGGAACAGGCCGGCGAAGATGCGGTAACTAAACTGAAGGCAAAATCGGTGGAGCCCGGGAAGTACGATCTGGTGCTTCATCCGTCTCATCTCTGGCTGACAATTCACGAGTCAGTGGGCCACCCAACCGAACTCGATCGCGCCTTGTGGTGGGAAGCAGACTATGCGGGTACAAGTTTCATCACTCCTGATAAAACCGGCAAGCTGAAGTTTGGTTCAAAGATAGTTAACTTCTTTGCGGACCGCACGCAGGCCGGCGCCCTGGCTACAGTCGGTTACGATGATGAAGGCGTACCTGGCCAGCAGTGGGACATGATCAAGGACGGCATATTTATCGACTGGCAGACCACCCGCGACCTGGCGCCGCTAATCGGTCACAAGAAATCCTATGGGTGTCTTCATGCGGATAGTTGGGGCAGCGTTTCATTCCCGCGGATGCCCAACATTTCGCTTAAGCCGGCCAGCGAAGATGTGAGCCTCGAGGATCTGGTGAGCGGCGTTAAGAAAGGAGTTCTCATTCACGGCAACGGTAGTTTTTCCATCGATCAGCAACGGTACAACTTCCAGTTCGGCGGCCAGGTGTTTCGCGAGATCAAGGATGGGAAGATCGGAGAGATGTTGCGCGACGTGGCATATCAGTCGCGCACCACTGATTTCTGGAATTCATGTGACGGGTTGGGTGGACAGGCGACCTACCAGTTGGGCGGCAGCTTCAACGATGGCAAAGGCGAGCCCGGGCAATCGAATGCGGTCAGTCACGGATGCCCGGTCGCGCGTTTTCGCCAGGTCAACGTTCTAAATACGGCGAGGTAAACAGGATCGGAGAATCGAGATGCTACTTAGTGAAAAAGAGGCCCGTGCGCTCACCGAGAAATTGCTGGGTTACGTCAAGGCGGATGACGCCGTGGTTAACATCTCCAGTGAAAACTATTCCCATCTCCGCTTTGCGGCCAATGCATTCACGACTTCAGGGGCGCGCGAGAACACAACCGTCAATGTCACCGTGTGGATTGACAAGAAGCGTGGGGCGGCGGGTACTAACGAGATCGATGATAACTCATTGAAAGCGGCAGTTGCCCAGGCAGAAGAGCTCGCAGGGATTTCGCCGGTAGATCGGGAGTACCTGCCCACTCTCGGCCCGCAGACTTACAGGCCTGTTAACGGGTATGCGGAAGCTACCTCGAATATTTCATTGGGCGATCGGGCGCGGGCTATTAACGACGTGATTGCCGCCTGCGAGAAGGGCGGTGTGATTGGCGCCGGTTTTCATCAGGCGCGCGGCTCGGCTGGAGCTTCAGCCACGAAGAATGGAAATTTTAATTACGAACGGTCCAGCCTCGTCAGCCTTTCTACAACCGCCCGTACTCCTGACGGTGGCAGTTCCGGATACTTCGTGCGCAACCATTTCGATGTGACAAAGTTCGACGCAAAACGTGTTGCAGCGGAAGCAATTCGCAAGGCACTGGAGTCGCGCAATCCCCGAACTCTCGAGCCCGGTGTCTATCCGGTGATCCTGGAACCTCAGGCAGTAGCCGATCTGCTGTCATTTTTTGCATTCAGTTTCGATGCTCGCAGCGCTGACGAGGGCCGCAGCTCGTTCTCGGCGCCCGGTGGAAAGACCAAACTCGGTCAGAAGATCTTTGACGAGCGCATCAACGTCTACAGCGATCCCTGGCATCCGGAACTGCCGGGATCGCAGTCGGCGCAAGCAGGCATTCCAGCGCAAAAACTCCACCTGGTACGCAACGGTGTACTCGAAAACCTGACTTACTCGCGCTTCTGGGCAAAACAAAAAGAGAAAGAGCCCACACCCGGCCCGGTAAATTCGATCATCGAAAGCTCTGAAAAGCCGGCGACGCTTGAGCAGATGATCGCGTCCAGCGAACGGGCCCTACTGGTGGGACGCTTCTGGTATATCCGTGGCGTTGATCCACGTACTGCGTTGTTCACTGGTTTGACGCGCGACGGCATCTGGTATATCGAGAATGGCAAGATCAAACATCCGGTAAGCAATTTCCGGTTCAACCAGAGCATTATGCAGATGCTGGCTCCGGGAAACGTCGAGCTGATTGGCCAGCTCGAACGGGTGGGAAGATCGGAAGGGCAGGGTGGTAATGCAGCACTCTTGCCGCCCCTCAAGCTCAAGGAGTTTCACTTCACGTCGCAGTCCGAAGCCGTGTAGAACGACGGAGCCTCTTCATCAGTCTCGTAAAGATCAGCAAGGAAAGAGAGCGTCCGACCAATCTCTCTCCAGTCACTGCGAAGCTCGTAGCTTAACCGGGAACGGGCAAGCCGATAGTCTAACTCTTCGCCCAGCCTCAACAACTCTCTTACCTCAGCACTATTCGTGGCTGGAGCCAACCCGACCGCATATTTGTCATTCAGTTTGTCGGCAGCACTTCGAAATAAAGCAGTTAGTTGGTTGAGCTGTTGGGCGCGCTCCGTACGGTCATAGAAGCCAAATCGAAGCTCTCGGGTAAGGGCCATCTGAAAGAATTTGCTCTGAAATGTGAGCGACCTGGCCTGTGTGCGCAAGAGCGTGGAGGTAGTTGGTCCAAGCGAATTGAGATTACTCGCCCGAGCTGCGTCGCTCGACGAGATGCCGGAAAGGGCCACGACGGCAATGAGAACAAGCCAGGTTTTTCGTAGGTAAACCATTACTGACCTCCGGCTGTTGAACGTCCTCTAAAGAGGCGACGTTTGACTGGGCAATCGTCGTGCCGAGCCACTGGTGTGCGAGACTGCAACCTGATTCGGATGAGTATTATCGTCTTGCTTAGACGGTTTGGTGTGACGATCAGACGAAAGCGAGATCTTGACTCGTTATTCAGGAAGGATTACAAAGAAGGGCGGCGGACGATCATAAAGTCGTTCCCCTTCACACCAGTTTAGTCTTAAGCGTGCTCGACCTCTTTCGTGTTCCCATCCCGGCACCCAATGCCCTACAGGTTCGATCTCATCCCGATTACACAGAATGAGAACCTCCTTATTTGCTGTCCTCGAAAGGATTTATTTAAGCGATGATCACAAAAATTATTCCCTGCCTTATTAGTTTGACATTACTAAGCGCTGCCCCCATTGGTGTTAGCGCGCAAAGTGACCAGCAATCCGGCAGTCACCTTGATCAAAGGGTTGACGCGTTACGCCAGGAACTCGAGATGGAAAAACTGAGAACGGCGCTGGCTGAACAGAAACGAAGAACGGTTGAGGCCGGTTTACCTGAGGTTTCCGCAGAAACCCGAAAGGGACTTAGAGGCGAGATCAGTAATCGGGAACTATCGGAAGGCCAATTTGGAACGGAAAGCCTGGCGTTGAGCTACGAATCTCTTTCCGCTCTCGCCAGGGAGATCAGCCGTAGCGTAAACACCAATGCTGGGGAATACAACCGGATAGTGATCTACAGCGAAGCCGACTTTAAGCACCTGGTCCTCTACCGGCTCTTTCAGAGCCAGGCGGTTCCGGCGCTCGAGGCCTATGAAAGGCTTCTCGACGAACGTCCTCTGGATCGCGAAACTGTCCAAGGTATGCGCGGCATGCGTAAGAACCAAGTGCTCCAATTACCAAATATTGGAACCGCCCTGGTGGGTTCAGCCATCGATCTCATCGCCATGTTTCGGACCGACACAACGGTCAGCAATCGAAAGATTTCGATCGAACCGACGGCGTTAGCTGCGCTTGTTTCAAACGAATTAAGGCAGGTCAAACCTGGCCTGAAGGTCTATTACCCGATGGTGTACATTCCCGAGAGCCAGTGGCAGGAGAATGATGAGACCTCGGTCCTGACGCGTCTGACCCGACTTTACAGTTACCATGATGTCGTAAGAGGAATTCTCGAAAACTATGCTAACGCCTCGGCTGAAGACAAGAAAAAATACCCACCAGTGGACCACATTGTGGCCCTGGCATCGCTTAATCGGCGCGTCGATGCTTTACTGGCGAGCTTCCAAAATAAGCAGGGGCAGGACGTCGCAGGAATTCGAGAGCTGGTTCGGGCCGAGCAATTGAGCCGCATGCTTGAGGGCGAGAACACGGGCATTCTTCAGTTAAAGGTGTTGGAGGCGGGTGGTAGCCAGGTGACAACTCGCAATCTGATTTTCGGAAGCAAGGTTCGGTACAGCGGAAGCGCGGTCGTTGAGTACATGCTGTTCGCGCCGGATGGCTCTCTGCGAACGGCCGAGACGCTCTACTACCATACAGGGTTTCAAGAGATGAATGGCACGCGACACCCGCGCAAGTCCTCAGTGGTGGTCAATCAACCATAGGAAATCCTCATGACGCGACGCGAAGACGGCAGGGATTCGCGGAAAGGATCTCACCTTTACTGACAGCAGAGACAGCGGGACTGTTAATTAGGTTCTGCTTGACCCGAAACGGAAAATGGGAAAGAATCTCGCCCAGCCGCTTACCTGTATCTCGCGTGCTCTTAAGACGCTAATTCTGATCAACTGAAATAAAACTGGCTGACTTGTCGCTATCATGTCAAAAATCTTCTGGAGGGCTGCAAGAGGAGGACGTATGGTCCGTTCCTTTTGTCGACAGAGGGAGGTTGGCCCTGCCGCCTCTCACTTCATCGCCTACGACAGCAACGTCCGTGGCTGTCTCCAAAAAAATCTCTCCCCCGGAAAAACTGAAAGGAGCGTCTATGCTTTACCTTCGTCGAGGTATTAAGTCCAGGTTTCCCAATGGTTCAATACGATTTTGGCCGGCGGCTGCGCTGATCTCTGTTCTTCTCGCAATGCTGGTCGTACCGGCGCCGCTGGTTAGCAGTAACAGCCTAACCACGTCTCAGTCCCCCGACGAATGGCCGATGCAGACAGTGGCCTCGATGGCGGTTCCTGCCTCCCGCGATCGGAACAAGGTAGAGCCAGTCGAGCTAAGTTCTCTTAACACCAAATCGGGCCGAGAGGCTGGCCTCGCGGTGGCCCAGGCTGGCCGTGGCACCCGGGGAACCACCGACTATGGTGTAGTCAATGTCGAATTTCAGAACGCAGCCGCTCGCGTAGCTTTCAAGCAACCAGGAGCTACTGTCTTAACAGCATTCGATCGCTTTGCCGACATGTTTATCAACTCTCTTGAGGTTCTGGATGCTATCGCGAAACGGCCCGAGGTAGTCTGGGTCGACTGGGCCGGCAGTGCGTCGGCGCCACCACCACCATCGGGAGAAACCACTCCACCGACAAGACAAATACCTGATCGAATTGTGCGCGGCGGAATCAGCGGCCTCACCGGCAAAGGAGTGATTATCGCAATCGTGGATACCGGCATCGACTTTCGACATCCTGACTTCATTACTTACGATAATCAGGGTCAACCAACTTCGCGACTCCTTTATATGTGGGACACCACAAGCAATGCTTTTGACGCGCAGAAGATTGGGAGCAAGGCGCCCTTCTCATATCCAAACGGAGCTTCCATCGGCACACTCTATACACGGGATCAGTTGAATGCGGAACTTCGTTCCGGAACCAAAAGAATACCGCCGGCTGATCTGAACGGCCACGGCACAGCCTGCGCCAGTGTAGCAGCGGGTAACGGAAACGGTGACCGTGTTACCGGTGGGTTGAATCGTCCGGAGACGATCGGGGTTGCTACAGAAGCCGATCTAATTGCCGTCAAGATCGATCAGGGAGACGATGCTGATGGGCTCGAGAACTCTTACCTGCTGAACGCCGCGGTCGAATGGATGGATAGAGTAGCCGGCGCGCGGCCTCTGGTAGTGTCATGCAGCTTTGGCGGCCATAAGGGCGGTCACGATGGACAGCTTGTCGCTGAACGTCACCTGGATGCGCGCTTCCCGATGACCAAACGCGGTCGCGCTATCGTGATTGCCGCCGGCAACGAAGGAAGCGATACGTTTCACTCTCGCGCGGACTTTGCCGGTGAAAGTCAGGCCAAACTCGTAAAATGGAACACCCAGAGCGTTGCTTCGTTAACTATCTATTTTGACAGCAATGACGGAAAAGATATCAGCTACGCTTTAGCCGGAAAAACGCGGGGAGAATTGAAGAGTCTTTGGACCAATCCTTTCACCAATCAGTTGGCGGCGAGGCTTTCCATCGAACCTGGCGTGGGCGGTATCTGGCTCTTGAACAAGAGCGGTAAGTCGATGAAGGCGAACCTCTACCTTTTTGGAAGAGGGGAGTTTGCACCCGATGACGTTACATTTGAAACACTTGTCGGTACACCCGGTACTTCGAGCAACGCCATCACGGTCGGCAGTTACGATTGGAACCACATTTTCCATCAGAAGGGTGCTTTGTATTCGATTGGCGATGTTTGCGGTCTCGGGAAGGAGCTGACTGTGGGAGCTCTTTCCTGCTATTCGAGCCCGGGCTACACGCGCAATGGCAAAGTCAAACCCGAGTTCGTGGCTCCAGGCGAATGGTTCACATCGAGCTACGCGAAGAACCACGATGGCACTGGGGTAAGCCAGTGGCGGGTAGACAGCACCGGCAACTACGTTGCGATGAACGGTACCAGCGCATCGACGCCCTACGCCGCAGGCATTATTGCCTTAATGCTTCAAAAGAAGCCGGGTCTGACGTATGGCGAGATAAGAAATCTGTTGACCGCAAACGTTAGTCGCGACGCTTTTACCGGATCGGTTCCTAATCCCCGCTGGGGCCATGGAAAACTCGATCTCACTGCCGTCCAGAAGATCTTGGGCGCGTTCTAACCCGTCGCCGAGGATGTAGCTGAATAAGTTCGACGCGCTCAGCTTCTGCTGCTGAATGGTGGTGAGAAGCAAGACGCGGCATCTTCCGACACTTCCCGGGCCAAAGTTGCGAGGCCGTCGAGCAACACGCGAGCTTCTGCCTTTTAAAGTCGATCCGCAGAGACCCTACTCCCATCCATACTACTGGGCGCCGTTTATCCTTATTGGCAACTGGAAATGAAAGGAGTGGCATGAACTTCAGACAGGTGTTCGTTACATTGGGTCTTCTGATTCTGCTTTCGTTCGGTTTTATTCCGGAGATCGCAACAAAGAGCCAGCCAGTCAGTAAGGCGCAGTCAAAGCCGGAGATAGCCAAGGAACTCAAGAAGTTTGTTTATCAGGTCGGAATCGATCGATACAAGTATGTTCCACCGCTTGATGGTTGCGTGCAGGATCTGCTCGACATGAAGGAGATCCTGATGCGGAAATTTTCAGTCCCTGAAAATAACTTTCTTGCGATCACAAACGAAGAAGCGACGCATCAAGCGATTCTTGCCGGGTTTCGCAAACACCTGATCGAGAATGCAAAGGCCAATCCAAATGCCATCGTTATCTTTCAGTTCAGCGGCCATGGCTCTCGTGTCCCGGACCAGGACGGGGACAAGCCCGATGGGATGGACAGCACGCTGGTTCCGGTCGATAGCCGTGACCCTGAGAACAAAAACTTCGACATCGTTGATTATCAGATTCGAGATTTGTTCGAAGAACTGAGCCGGTACACCAACAATATCACCTTCATCATTGATGCGTGCCATTCAGGAAATCCTACGCGCGGCGGTAAAACCCGGGGCATCAGAATCGATACGCGCAAGCAGCCGCCAAGCAAAGCCAGGAAATCCGCGACTCGGGATAGTTCGGGAACGCGCGAGAGCGAGGTTGTGCCCTTGCTCGCTCGCGATCAACGGTACGTCTCGATTGCCGCAACACTGCCTCACGAACTGGCGCATGAAAAGACTGTGATCAAGGGAGAAAAAGAGAATGGCGCGTTGACTTATCACCTGATTAGAGCATTAGAACGAGCTGCGCCGGAAACAACTTATCGGCAATTAATGGAGGAGGTGTCGAATGCGGTCACGATCGACTTTCCGTCACAGCATCCGCAGGCCGAAGGAGATCTGCGCCGGCGGGTCTTTGCGGGTTCTGCGACTCGTGAGGACTCCTTTATACGCATCGATCAGGTGAAAGATGGTGAGGCGATCATTAAAGCAGGCACAGCTCATGGACTGAGAAGCGGGTCGGTCGTTGCATTCTATGCGTCCGACGCAACGCGGCTCGCGGGCGAAGCGAAGAAGCTCTCAACCGGGACCGTCACAGAGGTTGAAGCCTTCAGTGCACGAGTGAAACTCGACCCGGCCGAGACGGTCACCGAGAAGGCAAAAGCTGTCCTCGTTTCTCCAGACTTTGGATCGGTGCGCACTCGAGTCGTCCTGCCGATTGAGACGACTCGCACCGCAACTCCGAATGCATCGTTACGTAATTCGGTTGCAGATCTTCTCAAAGACAGCCAGCGAGTGGAGATCCTGCCCAGCTCAACTACGACGCAAGCTGCGGGTTCCGAATGGGACGTAGCGGTCATGCGGGACAAGATCAATAACGTATTCCGGCAGGTTCCCACCGTCGAAGGCGCCGAAACTTTGAGCCCTGATCGCGAGGTCTATTACATTGCCGGACAGGGTGGGCTTCCGGTCTTCGGTGTGTTTGTCGAATTGAACGATCCGCAGGCAGCTACGAAGATTGCAACAGCGCTTGAATACCTTGCGAATCAACGGGCCCTACTGGCTGTCAGAAATGAAGCTACGCAATTGGGCGGGGCAATCAACATCATTGTGCGGCGCGTCCATGGAGATTTTTCTGAGGGTCGAGGCCGTATCGATCGCGAGGAGGTGGTCCAACTCGCCGAGAACCAAAAGGACTATGCTTTCGACCAGGGCGAGTACTTCCGATTCGAACTCGAAAACAGGTCGGACCGCGACCTCTACGTCACCTTGTTCGACATTGCTCCCGACGGGAGCATCCAGATCCTATATCCGCCTAAAGGTGCAACGATAAAGATCCCGAAAGGCGAAAAGGTCAGACTCAATGAGGTGTTCGAAACAACCGGACCGGCTGGTTACGAAACGTTTAAAGTGATTGCCTCGACGGAACAGAAAGGCCCAAGCGATTTTGAGTTCCTCGAGCAGACAGCTTTGACACGCACCAGAAGCAAGCGCGTAAGCATTCAGGAGCTTGCTGACTGGACAACTTCACAAATCAACTTCGTGATCAGCGAACGTGTGGTCAGTCGTTAGGCAAAAGCATCGATCCGATCAGCTACGGATGGGAGTTTTCACCCATCGCTGAAACGTGGGAGTTAACCCACCCGGTTACTTAGCCACAAGACTCTATCGCGTATTCCCAAGTGTTTCCTTGCCGATACTTTCAATCTGTCTCTTAAGCCCTTTGCGCCAGGGAACAAACGAAAGGCTCACAAGCGCCCATTGGACCATCGTCAGTATCACCCCGACTTTATCAGTGGCTCCGTGAGGTTCTCCGAATCGCAGTAAACCGAATTGCACAGGTACGAGAAGCAGGCTGATCCCCAGTAAGACTCGATTTGTGGTGGCCCACTGAGGCGCCCGTCTCGGCTCACCCCTTCGCAAGTCGCGAACTACCCATAATGTTGAAAGGAGTGCCAGGCCTCCCCAGAAGAGCGGTCCAACCCAGGCAAGAGACACATCAACTCCCAGCGTGTCGCCGCGAAAGCGATATCGTTCAGGATAACTAACTGCGTAAAAGGTAGCTTCGAAAGCAAATGGAACTGTCCATAGGAGCAGGAGCCAATGAAACGGTTGTCGTGCGCCGCGCCAGCCAAGATAAAGAAGCGTGATAGAGAAAGCGGCTAAGAATGGCAGAATCCAGTAATCACCGTCAGTTCCGCTGCCACGGAATAACACGCCCCAGTACCTCCCGCTCCACTCATAAGTTGGTCCATCCATTAGGCCGCGAATCAGGGGCAGCCAGATCGTTATCATCGGAATCGCAATCAAGATCAGGATGGCCTTAAGGATACGATCAGTTTTCCACATAACATTCTCCGCAGTACAGTCCGTCCTCAGATTGAGTACCCACTTGGCGGATTCACGCTGATAACGTCTGAGAATTAGCCGCGATTAACAGAGAGTGCAAAACTTCTTAGGTCTCTGTGTGCTCCGTGTAACAACACTGGCACTTCTTGGTTTTTTAGCAAGGTTCGGTTAGAGGAAATCCGCCACAGGGCAGAGAATATGTCCAAAATTCGGCAGATACCCTCATGGTTCAGCTAGGGAGTTTCAAGCTTTGACCTAACAGCAGCTCTCTAGTACCACAGATACCCGAACGCTTCAGCTTGGGGAGTTTCAGTTTCAGCATGGTTCTGTCGTATGAAGAGCTCAAAACTGAAACTCCCCAGGCTAAAGCCCCTGGGGTATTTATGGGTCGAGTGAACTGCTGTTAGGCCAAACCTGAAACTCCCTCGGCTAAAGCCCGAGGGTCTCTTCCAACTCTTACACCACCCTCAGCAGTTGGTGGTCTTTTCTCGCTTGTCTCATCTACCTTTTAGGTTAGGTCGAACAATCCAACTAACTGCCTTGGTGGTCTTTCATCCGACTCTTAATACGGCTCGGTGTCTTCCGCGTCTCCGTGGTGGTCCTCTCTTCACGGTAAGTTCACCACGAAGGCACGGACAGCACCGAGAAAAAACTGCAAGCACCATCGCTCAACTTATAAAGGCTCTTACTCCGTGCCTCCGCGGTGGTCCTTTCGGTCTCACGATAAGTCAACACGAAGTCACGGAGAGTACGGAGAAAACTGCAAGCACCAACTCATCTGACTCCTAATTCAGGCTCTGTGTCCTCCGTGTCTTCGTGGTGCACATCTTGAGGTGCACATAAAGCACCCGACATAGACACGGAGAGCACAAAGAAAACCTGGAGAAGTCGGGGAGTCTGGCAAAAACCTACTCAACGTCGTTACAATTAACTCGTTACTTTTAGTCAAATACGAGTGCGAGAGACCCTGTCCGAAAGAATGCCCTTCTCTGTTTTCTGCTCCGAAGCCTACCAAACCCCGGTATTTTCAGGCGTTTTGCCCTTTAATGCGCGACAGTTCACTCTGGCAAAGGGAGGCGCCGCCAAGTGAGCTATCGGTTCCCCTGGCATAAGCTTACCGACGAGCAACTACTCGAAATGCGCATCTGCGACCTGCCCATTCAGATCAAAGGCTCCTTTCTGGAACCACAGATCAAAAGGCTCTACCGCGAACTTAATGAACGTGGAATTCGCTTTAAGCCGCACGTCTGGTTGTCCGAGGAGTGGTTCTCGCCGGACGGCGTGCCTGGAATTGCGATCCCGTTCTACCTTGCCCACCCTCGCCTGATGAAGCTGGAACGCCGGCAGATGCTCGAAGTTGAAGGTGGCACCGATAAAGAATGCATGAGTATCCTGCGTCATGAAGCCGGCCATGCTCTTGACACCGCATTCCGACTCCACTTCAAGCGGCGCTGGCGAGAACTGTTTGGCTCCTTCGCTCAGCCTTACCCCGATTTCTATAAACCAAAACCAAAGAGTCGAAACTATGTGCTTCACTTGCGGGCCTGGTACGCTCAGGCCCACCCCGCCGAGGACTTTGCGGAAACCTTTGCCGTCTGGCTCACACCTCGTTCGCTGTGGCGGCGACGCTATAAAGGCTGGCCTGCGCTTCGCAAACTTGAATACATCGATGATCTAATGCAAGACCTTGCCGGCTCTCGGCCGCGTAATCGTACGCGAACAAAGGTCGAACCACTTTCAGGTCTGCGGATCACCTTGCGGCAACACTATCGTCGCAAACGCGAGCGCTACGATTTTGATTGGTCGGCCAATTACGATCGTGATCTAAAACGGATCTTCTCTGACGATCCTAATTCCAAATCACGGCTCAGCGCTGCAAGTTTTTTGCGTCGTGTGCGACGCGAAGTCCGGCAGATCGTGGCCGATGGCACCGGCGTCCATCAGTACACCATAGACCACGTCCTTCAGAACATGATCGATCGTTGCGAAGAACTACAACTACGCGTCGTAACACCCAAGCGCGAAACTCGCCGGCGAGTCATGATAGTCTTAACAGTACAGGTAATGAACGTATTGCATTCGGGTTATCATCGCATTGCCGTATGACGTTCGAACCGCGAAAGAAACTGCGCATCATCGTTCTGGTCCACGAGGACTTTGTTCCTCCGGATTCGCTTGATGGGCTAAGCGATAAGGAACGGTTAGCGGTAAAGACAGAGTTCGACGTCATCTCGACACTGAGAAAGATGGGGCATGAGGTCTATCCGATCGGTCTCTATAACCAATTGAACGTGATCGGTAACGCCTTAATGGAATACAAGCCTCACGTGGCCTTCAACCTGCTCGAAGAGTTTCACGGTTACCCTCTTTATGATCAGCATGTGGTCAGTTATTTGGAATTAATGAAGCAGGCTTACACGGGTTGTAATCCACGCGGGCTGACACTGGCCCACGATAAGGCGCTGACGAAAATGATTCTCGCCTATCACCGCCTGCTGGTGCCAAACTTTGCAGTGTTTCCACTCAATCGCAAAGTACATCGTCCGAAGCGATTAAAGTTCCCGCTGCTTGTTAAGTCGATCAGTGAAGAAGGCTCGGTGGGAATTGCGCAGGCTTCCATCGTCCACGACGATGACAAGCTGACCCAGCGCGTCGAGTTTATTCACCGGCAGAACAAAACTGCGGCTATCGCCGAGCAGTACATCAGGGGTCGCGAAATCTATGTAGGTTTGGTTGGTAATCAAAACATCCAGACCTATACGCCCTGGGAATTGGTGATGGAGAAGCTTCCCGAAGGCACCGAGAACATTGCCACACTAAAGGTAAAGTGGGACCCGAATTATCAGCAGAAGGTGGGCGTCGGCACGCGCGCCGCAAATCTTTCACCCGAGCAACATAAGACCCTCGAGCGACTCTCAAAGCGAATCTATCGTTACTTGTTCCTTAGTGGCTACGCGCGGTTGGATTATCGGATGACCGAAAACGGTCAGTTCTATCTTCTCGAGGCCAATCCCAATCCTCAGATCGCAGCGGGTGAAGATTTTGCTGAATCGGCGGAATACTCCGGCGTCGCCTATGACCAGTTGCTACAGAAAATCATCACCATTGGTCTCAACTATCAGGGCGGCCAGCCCACCTGAGTTCCCGGAAAAACTTCTGCGATTAGAACTTTCTAACCGCTACCAAAAGAATCACGTTTGTCAATTCGACACTGAACACCGAAGTTCAGGGGAGGCTTGCCCATGACTCTGGCACTCACACTGCTTTTTGCGCTGACCCTATACCGGCAGCTTTTTCGCGAGCGTGCCTGAGCGCAACGCCCTCGAAACCTTTCAGTCTGACCGGTTTAAGCCTCAAAGACCATGAAATAGGGTTGAAAGCCTGCTGCTCTTCTGACCTCTTTTCGTCCGCTAGCTCATTCACAAAAGTGATCTGTCAAGAAACAGTCACATTGCGTGTTGTGACGATGCGCCTCGACCGTTAGTATTTGCGCGCCTCGAACTTGAGGTCCTCACAAAAGCAAGTAGTAAAAATTGAAGGAGAAGGTCAGCCCTTCCATGTTCTTACGAAGATTGTTCCCCTGCGCCGTGGCAGCGTGCGCGGTTATTTTTCTGATATCTCTGTCCGTTAATGCTCAAACCGGCGAACCCCGTGATAGGCAGGTTTTCGAGACCGCTCGGTCATTCAATGGCGCTAAACAACCGGTTTTGGAAAACGAGCCGGTGATTGCTCCCACGGCGACCGAAGAGGTAAAGCGCCACAATGGTCTAATGCCGCGGGGGAGCCTGAACCTGAACCGTGTCGAGCGCCTGCTTTCGGTGGCCGTTGACCAACGATTAGGAGCTCGCTACTCATGGGGCGCGACGGGCCCTTATGCCTTTGATTGTTCCGGTTTCGTTTGGAGCACATTTCGCTCGGCGGGGATTAACTTCGAGCGCAGCAGTGCGCGAATTCTGTGGCAGCGCTTCTTGCCGGCATCACCGGACGAGGAGTTTGACTTTGGCACACTGGTCTTCTTCAGCAACCTTACACATGTAGGCATTGTAGTCGACGAGGAGGGCTTCTATCACGCCTCCCGGCGTCACGGCGTAATCTATTCTCGCTTTACCGATTACTGGTTGGACCGCATTGATGGATTTCGGCGCGTGCCGATGATGGATCAACTGGCGGAAGAATAGAACGTCTCTGAATTTCCTTGACGGCCAAGGGCCGGCGTTGAGTTTGGGCGCCGGCTCTTGCTTTTGACCCGCTTATTTGTTGCCAGTGGTCGTTGACACAAAGCCAGCGCGATGATCTTCATCTCGTGCTTCCCACACGACCACAATCTTGTCGATCGCTACAAAGAAAAGCTTCTGGTCGTCGTCCCTTAGGTGCAGCGCTCCGTCTTCAACTTTAACGATCTCGCCGCGTAAGCTGGACGAGCCGCCACAGAACAAGTCCAATTTCTTGCCGACCATTTTTGATAGAAACTCCTGCATAGTCTCCACACCTCACAATTCTTCTGATAACTGTGAGGGTGCTAGCGGTTGCCATTTCTGAATGTGATATTTACGAGGGGCAGCACATCCAGGTCGTCCTGTTGTTTACGCTCGAACTTGAGTAAGTCGTAGTAGGCACAGCGCGAAGTTGTGGGGAACTCCCTGCAAACTGCCGGTCGAGCGTGATAGATCGTGCACCGGCGAGTCTTAGAGTCCAGAAACCGGCACGACTCGCCCAGCACCGGGTCCGCCTTACGCCGTAAGACTCTTTCTTTGCCAAACAGCTTCGTAAATCGCGCCACCGCAGCTTCCGGTGTAATGGCGAAATGTGCCGCCAGCCTGCGAATGTCGCGCGGTGTAACCTGCACTCGCTCATAAACTGAGCAGCAGTATGCGGGACACTTCGAGCAGTCGAACTTGAGGACTTTGAGTAAAATGCCCATGAATCTCCGATCGCTAGTCTGGTCTTAATCCCCTTGATCTTTTTCGGCGCTCGCAAAGCCTTCCAAACAGGCCCGACAAAGACACCCGGTATAGCGAGCCCGCAACTCTGCTCTTTTCTGATCCGATAAACTTATTTCGGAGCACCAGCAGCCCTTTAGAGTTGCGCCACAGTTAAAGTCACCGCCGCAGGCCTCGCACGTCACCGAGCGCCAGGTTCGAATGCTATCCAAAACTTTTAGAACACGGCTCATCCGGTGCTTTGAGTCAACTCGTTCGCGTTCTCTTCGGCGCGTTTGAGTCGTAGCCGTCCAATGCGGCGTTCGTCAGCTTCGAGTACTTCCACATCCAGGCCGCGCACATTCAGATGTTCTCCCGCAGGCGGCACTTTACCCGATACATTGATCACCAGACCGGCAATAGTCGTGAAGTCGTCATCTTCGATCTCCATATCGAAGAGGCGCTCAATCTTGCCAATCTCGGTCGATCCCAATACTTCATAAGTGCCATTGCTATATTCGACGATCTCAGCTTCTTCGCCGGCTATGTCTTCATCCTCAATCTCACCAACAATCTCTTCGAGTATATCTTCTACCGTCACTAGCCCGGCAACGCCGCCGTATTCATCGATCACCATCGCCAGTTGCACGTGAGCTTTTTGCATCTCTTCGAGAAGCTCTGAGATCGGTTTTGTCTCAGGGACAAAGTATACCGGTCGCAGCAAGGAGGCGATCGGTTGAGCCTCCTTTCCCTCGGGCCAGCATTGCAGCAGGTCGCGCACGTAGACTATACCTTCAACGTTGTCGATCTGATCGCGGTAGACAGGAAGACGTGAATATTTCGATTCAAGTATGACATCGCGCGCCTCGCGAACGGTCGCGTTGGCGGACACAGCGACGATATCGGGACGCGGCGTCATAACTTCGCTGACAGTTGTGTCGCCAAACTCGATAATCGACTGGATAAGTTCGCCCTCTTCCTCTTCAAGAATACCTTCCGCCTCACCTACGTCGATCAGAGCCTGAATATCGCCACCATTATCTTCGCTGTCTTCTTCATCGCCGTTCTCAAGGATCTGTTCTTTGCGGCGGGGTCGATCGAATAGTTTGTGGAAGGGATCAGCGGCGAACGCCATTAGCGGAAGAACGGGCCTGATCACTGGTAGAAGAAAAAGCAACGTGCCTTCGGGATTGTGGGCCGAGATGAAGAGGGGGACGAGTTGACGGAATATCCCGGCAAGGACCAGTCCGGCAAGCAATACAATCAGCACGAAACGATGGTCTTCAAAGAGTCTTAATGAGATTGAGGTTACTAATACAGCAACAATTACGAGCAGAATTTGGATGGTGGCGGAGAGGGCAAAACTGAACCGCGCGCGGTTTTCAAGTATTTGGCGCAGAAAGACCGTTGATCGCGCCTTAGGTCGTTCCTCTGCTTCTGTGATCAATCGTCTGAGCCCGACGTCGCTCATTTGCCCAAAGGCCATGTCAACGGTCGCGAGTACAGACAGCACCACCAAAAGCAGAATCGTGAGCCCTAATTCAATCTCCATAGGTGGTCAGGCAAATAGTAAATGGTAAACGGCGAATGGTAAATGGCAAACGAGCCTCCTAATCAGATTTGCAGACGGCGTCGTAATCTCAGTTCCAGACGATTCATCTTGCCTCCGTCGGTTTCATGGTCGAATCCAGCGAGGTGCAGCAGACCGTGAAGCACCAACTGGGCAATCTCCTGTTCAAAGGAAAGGCCGTTTTCCGAAGCCTGGCGGGCCGCAGTTTTCGCACTGATCACAACATCACCTAACGATCTGCCGGCCAAATCATCGTTCGCGCCCGGGAACGAGAGGACGTCGGTGGGCCGGTCCTTGCCGCGAAACTCGCGATTCATTCGTTGAATACGTTGATCCGAAACAAATCCGATTGTTACATCCTCATTCTCTTTGTCGAGTTCCTTTAGAACTGCCGCGGCAAATTTCTGCCAGTGCTGCCGATCAATTCGAAACTTCCGCTGGGCATTAACAACTTCCACCATATGCAGGACCACATCTGCCACAGGAGTCTCCTGCGAACAGAGCTTGGACACAGAGCCTAGATGTTGGTCTTTCGGGAGTGTTCTTCGTAGGCCTTGATGATCATCTGCACTAGCTTGTGCCTGACCACATCTTTGTCGGTGAAATAGATAAACTCGATGCCGTCGAGGTGCGAGAGGACGCGTTCAGCTTCGATCAAACCGCTGCGTTTACCGGTTGGGAGATCAACTTGGGTAACGTCACCGGTTATGACCGCTTTTGAGCCAAATCCGATGCGCGTCAGAAACATCTTCATCTGTTCGCTGGTCGTGTTTTGCGCCTCGTCAAGAATGATGAAGGCGTCAGAAAGCGTGCGCCCGCGCATGAACGCGAGGGGAGCTACCTCGATTACCCGCTTCTCGAGCAGTTTCGTTACCCGTTCGTAGTCAATCAGGTCAAATAGTGCGTCATAAAGAGGGCGAAGATAGGGGTCAACTTTGTCTTGCAGATCGCCGGGAAGAAATCCCAGCTTCTCACCGGCCTCGACGGCTGGCCGCGCGAGTACGATCCTGTTTACCTGTTTCTGCATCAATGCTTGGACCGCCATTGCAACTGCCAGATACGTTTTTCCTGTGCCCGCAACGCCGATGCCGAAAACTACGTCCTTTTCCTGAATGGCCTGGAGATAACGACGCTGGTTAGCAGACTTCGGCGCTACTTGCTTCTTACCGGCCGGATTAAACCTTGCTTTGGTGAAATAGTCGCGCAGGCTGAAGGCACGGTCTTCGGCAATCTGGGTAAACGCTTCCCGCAATTCTTTGTCTGTAAACTGCCGCCCCTCCTGGAATAGTTCAGAGAAGTCTTCGAGTATACGCTCCGCAGTCTCGACGTCCTTGGGATCCCCGTCGATGGAAAGGTCCTGGCCTCGGGCATTGACGCGCACGTCAAGGAGTGATTCAAGATACTTGATGTTCTGATCGTGAACACCAAACAGCGTTTCCAGACCTCGTGGAGGTAACTCGATCTTCTTCAAAAACTCTGACTCCCCTGGTGCACAAATAGAGTGGTTGAAGGTGACAGTGCGTAGGTGTGGGTGGGCGAATAAATTACCAGCATGCCTAATATCCGTGGACGCTACTACAGCCCTTGCTTGCTGTCAAACAGTCCGTAGTAGAATAGCCATCTTTAATTCCGTAACGCATCCCCAGTCGATCGGAGAACAATGTGCATCGGACCATTCTTTGCTGCCTTACTCTGTCGCTAATTCTCACCCCAAATACCGTATTCACCAGCCCGGGACTTACGAGAAGCGCGAAGGACTTTGCACTACTGGGCGAACCTGTCATCGCCGCGCTTTCGCAGGAGCTCTCAGGCGAGACTGCGAAGCGCAACCTGGAATACATCGCCCGGCGCCATCGAATGCGCGGCTCGCGCGGCTTTCGCGCCGCTGCCGATCACATCGCCGCCCAACTGCGCCAATACGGCCTGGCAGATGCGCGGGTCGAACAGTTTCCGGCCGACGGCAAGCTCTTCTATGGAACGCAGAGATCTCGTCCGCCCTGGGACGCCGAGTTTGCAGAGCTTTGGGAATTGCGCCAGACGAATGAGGGATGGACCAGGCATGCACAGTTGGCAAGCTGGGAAGCAATGCCTGTGACACTCGCTCAGGATAGCGAATCCGGCGAGACGACGGCGGATCTCGTCGATGTTGGCAATGGCACGTCCGAACGCGACTATGCCGGGAAAGATGTGCGCGGCAAGATTGTTCTGGCAGCCGCGCAGCCTGGTCCGGTGGCACAACTTGCCATTGAACGGTTTGGCGCAGCCGGAATTGTGAGCTACGCGCAGAACCAGCGAACCGCGTGGTGGGCGGAGAATGAAAACCTTGTGCGCTGGGGCCACCTCGACACCTTTGCAAAGACACCAACCTTTGCTTTCATGATTTCGCTCAAGCAGGCGCGCAACTTTCAGCAAAGACTGGCTCGCGGTGAGCAAGTACGACTACAGGCTAAGGTAAAAGCGGGCAAACATTCCGGTTCATATGACGTGGTCACGGCAACCATCCCGGGCGCCGATCAAGTCCGGCGGGGTGAAGAGATTGCCTTCAGTTGTCACTTAGACCACCAAAGGCCAGGAGCAAACGACAACGCCAGCGGCTGTGTTGCCATCCTCGAAGTAGCTCGCACTTTGAACAAGCTGATCAACGAAGGACGGATTGCCAGACCGGCGCGTACAATTCGCTTTATCTGGCCGCCGGAAATTGAAGGAACGCTTGCTCTTCTTAATGGCCGGCCCGAACTTCCCGCTCGAATCAAGGCCGTCATTCACATGGACATGGTTGGTGGTGGCCCTGAAACCAAGGCCATCTTTCACATCACTCGCGGCCCGGGAAGTCTGCCGTCGTTTATCAATGATGTGGCTGAGTACTTTGGCCAGTTTGTAAACGAGCAATCGGCGCGCTTTGCTAAAGGCACCGGTGTTCCTTTCCCCCTGGTTGCTCCCGAAGGAGGCAAGGAGGCATTACTCGCCGAAGTTGCAGAGTTCTCGATGGGAAGCGATCATCAGATCTACACCGATAGTTCATTTGGGATTCCCGCTATCTACTTGAATGACTGGCCCGATCGCTATATCCATACAAACTTTGATACACCCGCCAATGTCGATCCAACAAAGCTGAAGCGCGCCGCGTTCATTGGCGCGGCGAGCGCCTACTTTCTGGCAGACTTGAAACCAGAACACGCCACAGCAATTCTGGATGTGGTTCAGAGTCACAGCCTGCGTCGCACCGCGACGATGCTCGAACGCCGAACCGGGACCGCGCCCGAGGAAGCAGCAAACCTCACTCGCTTTCATCTCTGGCGCGAATGTATGTTGGTGGACTCGATGGGCCGGTTCTTCCCTATTCCGGAAAACATAAAGACCAAAGCAACAGACTTTCTCGGCAAGCTCGAAAGTCTGGTCGGAGGAGTACAGGCGCCTGCGCCGGCCCAACGTGACGGACGGGTGATTTTCAGGAGGGACCCTAAGGTAAAAGGGCCGATGTCTGCCTTTGGATACGATTATTTCACGGACCACTTCGGCGCTGAACGCGAAGCATCTATCCGGCTTCTCCAGTATCAAGGTGCGCGCGGTTCGGGTGGCGAGTATGCCTATGAAGTTCTGAACTTTGTCGATGGCCGGCGGAACGCTCAGGAGATTCGGGATGCCGTGTCCGCTATCTATGGGCCAGTGCCGCTAGAACTGGTTGTCGAGTATTTAAAGGCCCTGGAATCGATCAGAATTCTGGAGGCTATACGCTAAGCGACACGGGAGGAAGCAGATGAAAACTGGGGCGATCTGGCTGGCGCTTTTGACACTCACCATTGCCGTACAGGCTAATGCTCAGGAGAAGAAGATGAGAATCTACATTTCAGCCGACATGGAGGGCGTAGTCGGTGTCGTAACGGGAGAGCAACTCGGGCCGCAGGGCTTTGAATACAATCGCTTTCGCGAGTTCATGACGCAAGAGGTAAACGCCGCCATCGAAGCCGCCTATGAGGCCGGGGCCACTGAGGTCGTCGTGAGCGATTCCCACGGCAACGGGCAGAACCTGTTAATCGAGAAATTGCCAAGAAACATTCTGCTTGTTCGTGCCTGGCCGCGGCCCTTGATGATGATGCAAGGGATCGACGAGACCTTTGCTGGGGCGATCTTTCTCGGGTACCACTCAGGCACAACAAATCCTCAGGGGGTGCGTGCGCACACGATGTCCAGCGCCCGGCTCACCGATATACGACTAAAAGGAGTGTCGATGTCTGAAGCCGGCATCAATGCGGCAATTGCCGGTCATTTCAATGTGCCCGTAATTATGATTTCAGGAGATGACATTGTGGTGAAGGAGACTATTGAGCTGCTGGGCGATGTTGAAGGGGCGGTAGTCAAATGGTCCACCGGCTTTCATTCCGCGAAAACTGTCATGCCTGAGGTTGCTTACCAATTGATTCGCGACAAAGTGCGGAAAGCGGTAGGCAGGATCAGAGACTTCAAGCCCTACAAGCTCGCAACTCCGATCCAGTTGGACGTGAGCTTCAAAAACTATCGCCCCTCAGAAGTGCTCAGCTATCTTTCGAATGTCGAGCGTACTGACTCGCATAGCATCAGGTTCGTGGGAAAGGACATGATCGAGGTTTCAAAGTTCCTCCAGTTTCTTACCACGTACGAACCGGGGCTGGAACCTTGAAAGCGACTAACCGAAGATCATTTCGAAGCTTTCGATGCGTTGATGGCTCGACTCTGGTTGTGGGTGATTGCCGGGCCGAATGCAGAGGCGAGTCTGCATGCCGGCCTCACGGGCAGCATCAAGCTCTGTCACGACGTCTGAAATAAATAGTATCGCTGGCGCCGGCAGTTCCAGAGCATCTGCAATAAGTTGATAACTCTGCATCTCCCCCTTGGGTCCAGTGCTCGTGTCGAAATAGTTGTCTATGAACTGAGTGAGGTCACCCGCTTTCGTATGGCCGAAGAGAAGCTGCTGAGCCAGGACGCTTCCCGAAGAGAAGATGCTGAGGCTCAAACCGGCATGTCGCCAGCGCTTTAAAGCCGGCGCAACATCCTCAAAAACCGGCGCTCGTAAGGATCCGGCAAAGTAACCCTGCTCCCAGATCTTGCCCTGTAGCAGTTTCAGCCCGAGAGATTTGCGATCCAGATCAATCAACCAGTTGACATAAGCGACCATAGAATCGATTGCAGCCACGCGTGGTTGGCTGACCAGCGGCGGCGGATCGAGTTTCTCTTCCAAATCCACGGTATGTTCCGCCTTCAGCCTCACAAGGGAAGCAAGAACTTCTGACGAATTGAGATGAGTCTCGAGATACTGCCTCACGTGTGATCGAGCGTAGGGGAACAGCACATCATGAACAAAGGCAATCGGAGTCGTCGTGCCCTCAATATCAAGCAAAATAGAACGAATCATTGTCACACTCGGTGCATCCCTCAGAATCCCGAGTGCACCGACGACGTTATATCGCCGCGGCCGAAACAGACTGGTAGATAGTTGTTTTCCGCCCCGCTTTCCGTGTAGTGAGGTGTCCACCCACCCGTATTCTGAAACAGTCGAATCGCTCGAATCCGCCGATCGGCGCAGAGATTGAACCAGTGCATGGTGCCGCGCGGGACACGAATCAAATCTCCGGCCTCAACCTCGATGGCGATCACGGAACCGGATTTGGCGTGGATATGAAAGAGACCATGTCCCGAGATGATGAACCGCACCTCGTCTTCGTCGTGCCAGTGTTCGCGATTGAACTTGGCCAGCATAACTTCGAGACCGGGAGTTTCCGGGCCAACGTCGATGACATCGGCGGTTACATAGCCGCCGCGGGCCTTTAATTCATCAATCTCTTTCGCATAGGCGCTGAGGATCTCCTCTGCCGGCGCATCGACTGCAACGGTTTGCGCAGGTAGCCATCGTTCATAATCAATGCCATGTGCGGCCACGCATTCTGCAATTGCCTCGGCGCCCGTTATGGTTCGGTCTTCATCTGGAATCGTTACAAAAGCCATGGTTACTCTCCCGGCCGACGCTCCGAAAGTGTCCGGCCCACCACCTCGAGCAGGAACTCGAAAATCTCAACATGTCGCTTTGCCTGCGCGAGGTCCTTACCCCAGCTGTAAAGTCCGTGCCGTCGCAAAAGAAAGCCATGAGCCGCCAGGTGGCTCGCAAGAACATCACCAATTTTATCGGCAAGGGTCATCATGTCTTGAGAGTTTTCAAGAATTGGCAGCCACTCGCTGTGTTCGTGTGTCCTGATCCCTTCGAGTCCTTTTAACATCTCGTAGCCCGAGATTGCCAGCCCTCCAGCGCCGGCGTGAAGATCGGAAAGCAGCGTGCTCCAGATGGAATGGGTATGCAGGACTGCCCCGGCTCCCCGCTCCTTTACGATGCGGAGATGCAAGGGGCTTTCGTCTGAAGGTCTGGTTGCATGATTGCTGATCACACGCGCGTGCTCGTCAATCAAAAGGATCTGATCCGGAATCAATTCACCTTTATCGACGCCGCTGGGACTCATTGCCAGACTCAAAGGGTCATGATTGACAACGGCGCTCAGGTTTCCGCTGGTACCCAGCATCCATCCACAAGCGTGAGCGGCTTTGGCGGTGCCAACAATGCCTGAAGCAATTTGAGGAAACGTATGGTTCATAGTCGTAGCGAGATGTGGCTCTTAAGATTACCCCGCAGGGGTGAGATGTCTATAGCCCGACGCCCCGACCCCACCCCTCCGGCGCCGTTCGAAGGGGCGGAATGAGACTAGATGAACACTGGCCCGTTGAGTTCTGCCCCTTCGAACGGCGCCGGGATTTAATTGTGTTCATCCATGATCTATAAACATTTCACCCCTCCCGGGGTGAAGAATCTAGCAGGCCCGTGGCTCCAAAGAGTGGACGTCAACCGCCTTCAACGTATGAACACCGCGCCCCGACATTTTAAGACAAGTAATTCCTCCTGTCGCTGCGCTGGGGCCCGATCACTTACCCTCGTAGCCTGACCGTTTCAGCTCCAGCGGACATTTTTTGGACCAATGGAGTGACAGTTTAGACGTAACCAGACCACCTCTGTCTGTTCGGACACTTTATGCCGCCACAACTCTAATGATAATATCTGTTCATCCCCACGATTCCCTCTTCTCAGTCCTGAGAATGCGGACCAATGAATCTTAACTTCGTCGACCTTTTAATCCTTCTGCTCATTCTCCTGAGCGTGCTGAATGGTTATCGCCGTGGCTTTATCGTCGGGGTGCTCGATCTCGTTGGCTGGATAGTAATTCTGGTTTCCGGGCTTCGTTTTTATCAGCCAGTAGCGGGTTGGTTGAGATCCATCGCTTTCTGGTCCGATGTCTGGGATCAGCCGCTTGCCTTTATCCTGGTAGCGATCATGGCCGGTGTCATCGTGCGATCGCTCGAATACGGCCTACTCAGGCGTCTTTCAAAAGACATTCATGAGCGAGCATTCAATAAAGTGCTCGGCGTGATTCCTGGTCTGGCGTATGGTCTCATTACCGCGGCGATTGCTTCAGCCCTGCTGCTCGCGATTCCGCTTAATGAGCGCCTGCACGAGCGAGCCCGGGAGAGCGGGTTGGTTAATCGGCTTGCGCTTTACGCCGAACGACTCGACGCGGAGCTCCGTCCCGTCTTTGGCGATGCGATCTCTCGAACGCTCAATCTGCTTACGGTCCAACCTGAGTCAACGGAACGCGTCGAGCTGCCTTTCAAAGTTGCGAATACGCGGCCCCTCCCAAGCGCGGAAGCCAGAATGTTAGAACGTGTGAATCAGGAAAGGATAGCGGCAGGACTTAATCCACTCGAGCCAGACCCGGAATTAACGGAAGTGGCTAGACGACACTCGGCGGATATGTTGGCTCGCGGCTATTTCGCTCATGTGACACCTGAAGGTTTCGACCCATTTGACCGCATGCGAGAGTCTGGCGTCAGTTTTCTGATTGCCGGGGAGAACCTGGCTCTGGCGCGGACCGTTGAGATCGCCCATACGGGCCTAATGAACTCTCCAGGCCATCGCGCAAACATTCTGCGCCCACATTTCGGGCGCGTAGGCATCGGCATCATGGATGGCGGTCTCCGCGGCTTGATGGTGACTCAGAAGTTTCGTAATTAAAATTAACGAAGAGTCCTTCTACCAGGGCAGCATGTCCCAGATACTTGTGCTAGTTCGCGACGAACGGCCCTCACTAACCTGACGAGCCCTCAAGATCGAAGCCGCGTCTACAACTGAACGAAGCGGGACCTCTCCTGAGAAACTCTGATCGAAGCGCTTCTCTGTAATAAAGAGTGGAAGCGTGAATGCCGAATCGAGGTCATAACTCAATCGTCCGCGATTGGTGAAAGCCGACCACACAACATTAGGAATTGAACGCAAGTGAACAGTGACCGGCAGATTAACGCGCGAGGCCTGGCGGCCACCTACCTTTAAAGTGCCCTGATGCGTGCCCTCGATCAAATCGCGATCGGCGAGGCGCAAGCGATAGTCGAAATCTTTGAGACTGACAGGAATTAAACCGTTAGCCACATCGAGACCAATGCTGAGGCTGGCAGTCTGTCTCTGGAAGTCGATTGACTCGAGCGTAATCTCGCCGACTTTGATCTGTACATTGACGGCATTGCCAAGGCTGCCCAGATCCGGCAAACGCATCTGCGCAGAGGTTTCTGTCGCCGATCCAACCACGACGAGCGTCAAAGCCACCAGACTCGCGAAAACCGTTAACTTTCTGAACAAACTCTTGAACATTATTTTCAACCTTCACTTGAGAATTGATGTCGCCCGCACGTGCGCACGGAAAAAGATAACAATAGGTATGCCAGAGGATGGGTGAAGAAAAATCGCCAGAATCAGCGATGATTTACTGGAACAGACTAGAGTCGTACACGAAATAGTAGCGTCCCCACCTGTATGGTGCCGGCGTCATGGAGTTCTAAGCTTTTCTCGAAAGGCCTTCCAGTTCTTCAAGAGTCCGAGGCCAATCCCCACGCAACAGACGTGACAGTGCCCTGTCAGCCAGGAGCTTTCCGCCGGTCTGGCAGGTGGGACAGTAGTTGGTCTCGTCGCTTGCGTAACGAATGCGTTGAATCTTTGCATTACAACGAGGACAAGGCTGTTGATAACGACCGTGGGCCGCCATGCCGGATCGAAATGCTGTGACTTTCTCAGGAAAGGCGCCAGAACTCTTCTTCTCGTTCCTACCACCACCAAATTCCATCTTCTTTTTGCGGACGTTCACCCGCGATGCTCCGGGGTCATCCGCGATTTCGCGGCGTAAGGTCTCAACCCACTTCGCTAACGTTACGCGCGTGGCCGTGTATAGTCGTTCCACCTCTCCGGCGCTGAGTTTTTGCGTCAATGCAATGGGAGAGAGTCTGGCCTCCCAGAGAATCTCGTCTGACTAGGCGTTGCCGATTCCACTAAACAAACGCGGGTCAGTCAACGCTCGTTTTAAAGTATGGTTTGCTGATAGGAGCACTTCTTTGAAACCCTCAAGGTCGGTGTCGAAAATCTCCAGTCCACCGGGATCGAGCTGTTGAAGACCCGCTTCACCCTCGACCAGGTGGAGAGAGGCGCGCCTCTGCGAACCAGCTTCTGTAAGCGAAAGCGTCCCGCTACTAAACTCGAAAGTTGCCAGAGATCTACCGTGAGCTTTGCGCAAGGGTTCGTGCCAGTGAAGCCTGCCGGCAATCATTAGGTGGAGGACCAGCCAGAGCTTGCCTTCTAGCCTGATACAGATGCGCTTACCAACACGGCGCAGTTGAACAACTTTTCTGCCTGCCGCGCTGCTGATTGGTGGGTCAGCAGTCCGCAATACAAAGGGCGACGCAAGGTTTACGCGTTCGAGCCTTTCACCTTGAATGCGTTGCTCGAGCGCTTCGATGTAGATGACAATGTCTGGCAGTTCAGGCATCGTGCGGATGTTCGATAAAACTTCAGTTTGTCGTCTTCGCTACCCTTAATCGTGAGTTTAAAAGATCAAGGTTGGGAACGATACCGCTGCAAGACGAGCCCCTTCATTGAGAACGTTTCGGTCGATAGGGGCGACGCGATCTCAAGGAAAGATTAAACCCTTCCCCGCTAAACTGCGTATGATGAAGTACTCGCAGCATTCGATTAGCAGAGCAGGACTAGCCCGCGGTTAGTCGCGAATTATCGTTGATACCGAAAGCCCCTGAGGGTCCGGCTTTGAGGGTGTATACTTCCCGAAAGTTAAATATGGTGCGTGAGATTGGAATCCCCCGAAAAGCTGGCTCACCATGATGCCTGCGAGTGCGTGAGGTGCCTCAATGAGCTTTTTTAAGCTGATTTTCAAGAACATCCTGCGTAACAAACGCCGCACACTGCTGACGACGTCGAGTCTGGTAGTCTCGCTTTTTCTAATTATCACACTGGCGACCATTTTGACCGAATTTTCGCGCGGCAGCGAAGAGGCCAGTCCCCTACGTCTCTGGACGAGGCATTCAGTGTCCCTGATGTTCCCGCTGCCGGTTGCCCACCAGCAACGTATCGCAACTGTGCCCGGGGTTAAGAGCGTGATGCCTTTTACCTGGTTTGGAGGAATCTATCAGGACGAAAGGAATTTCTTTGCCAATTTCGCGGTCGATGGCGCCAAGCTACGGGAGAATTATCCAGAACTAGAGATGTCCGATGCCGAGTGGCAAGCATTCAAAGACGATCGACAGGGGGCAATAGTAGGCCGCAAGCTGGTCCAGTTGTATCGTTTCAGCCCCGGCCAGCGCATTACGCTCAAGAGCCCAATCTATAACGCGGGTCTGGAATTTATAGTGCGCGGTGTAATAACAGGAGGCGATGAGAAAACCCTATATTTCCATTACGATTACATGAATGAATCACTCCCGGACTGGGCGCGAGATCAGGTTGGCACATTCACCCTCGTCGCTAACTCGGTTGAGGATGTGCCGCGGATTGCTCAGGCGATCGATTCAATATTCATCAATACGGACGCGCCGACCAAGACTGAAAGCGAACGCGAGTTTGCTATGAGTTTTGAAACCATGATGGGTGGGGTCAAACAATTCATGTATGGGATTATGGGGGCCATCACCTTTTCGTTGTTGCTGGTGATGGGCAACACGATGGCGATGACGGTACGCGAACGGACCAGGGAGGTCGGCACGTTGAAGGCGCTCGGTTTTCAGCGAACGACGATTGCCGGATTATTCCTGGCTGAAGCGTTGTTGGTTGCCACCATCGGCGCCCTGATCGGGATTGGTGGAGCGATGCTGGTCTTTAGCTCATTCGACTTGAGCCTGTACATACCGAACTTCCAATCCTTTGTACCCACCACCCAGACATTATTGCTCTCTTTTATAGTATCAATTCTGGTGGGGCTGATCAGCGTAGGTTACTCTGCTTATCGTGTGTCCGGAATGACCATCATCGAAGCTCTGCGCAGCACCGAATAATGGCTCTACCTCTAAAATACAACTTTCGGAATCTCACAGTGCGCAAATCGAGCACTTTGGCTACCGCACTTACAATTGGCCTGACCGTCGCGGTATTTCTCATGGTCATGGCGCTGGCCCGGGGCATCGATCTCACTCTCGCCAGCAGTGGAGAGCCCTTGAATCTTATTGTGCTTCGCGAAGGAAGCACGGCGGAACTTAACAGTGACGTCACCCGAGAGAAACTCAACGACCTGAAGTTTTTGGGCGGTGTGGTGCATGAGGGTGATCAACCGCTGGCGGCTCCCGAAGCTATGAGTCTTATCTATAAACCACGGAAGGGAATGAGCCAGGGTTCCAACGTCGTTGTCCGCGGCGTCGGGCCTATGTCGATGAAGCTGCGTTCAGGATTTGCTCTCGTAGGGGGCCGCATGTTTGAGCAAGGATTAACCGAGGCGATCGTTTCCCGGCGCATTGCCGAGCGGTTTCAGGGATTGGACATTGGCGATAAGTTTCGCGTGCAGACCACGGATTACACGGTAGTCGGTTTGTTTGAAGCCGGCGGTAAAGCTTTCGAGTCAGAGATCTGGGTAGACGGCAACTCGCTGGCGACGGCAACGAAGCGGGATTCCTTTACATCGGTGCTGCTGCGCGTTAACGACCAGGCGACCCTGGAATCCCTCGCGAAACGAATCACCGAAGATCAGAGATTGCAGTTGAAAGCTATATCCGAACGGCAATTCTACGAGGACCAACAGGGAGTAGCATCGGGCGTTTTGAAGGGCCTCGGTGTTTTCATCTCTTTCATCATGGCGGTAGGCGCTGCCTTTGCCGGAATGAACACAATGTACGCAGCGGTGGCCCGGCGGACCAGAGAGATTGGAGCGCTACGCGTATTGGGGTTTGGGCGCCTTAGCATTCTTACTGCTTTTATCCTGGAGTCGCTCGGCATCGCGGTTATCGGAGTCGGGATTGGGATACTCCTTGCGCTTCCGCTAAACTTTATTTCGACCGGCACCAGCAACTTTACGACTTTTAGCGAGATCGCTTTCAATTTTCGAGTGACCCCGGATTTGATGTTGTCGGCCCTGATTTTTGGCCTCGGAATAGGCCTGTTCGGTTCACTTCTGCCATCATTCCGGGCCTCGCGATTTAAGATTGTCGATGCATTGCGTGCCTCGTAAATGTTTACCTAACAGTGATTTGAGAAGTTTTCAGGGGCTAAGGATCAAGGATGCTAAGTAACCCTAAGACGCCGGAAGATCAGCAGGATCTCAGTAGTCGTCTGCGAAGTTTAAAGATTGAACGTTCTCCGATTAGCTCGAAGGCTCCGGGCAATCGTCCACCAAAGCTGCTATTGCTCGCCTTGTGTGCCTTAGTCGTGCTCGTAGCGATGGCGTACTTTTTCTTCTTCTCAACACCTAAGACTATTTCCGCAGCGACGGTCCAACTCGAGAGCAGCGCAGGACCCCCAAGCGCAACGGTGCTGTCAGTTTCAGGTTATGTTGTTCCGCACCACAGGATTGCCGTCGGCGCCAAAGTGATGGGTCGCGTGAACTGGATCGGTGTCGAGAAAGGCGACCTCGTAAGTCAGGGACAGGTATTGGTTCGACTTGAGGACAGCGAGTTCCGTGCTC
>DATKDA010000026.1:0-13159 GCA_035512935.1 Pyrinomonadaceae bacterium
CGGTGTGAGAAAGATGCCGACGGCGATTGTTTCGCCGACGACGAGGAGGGTGGCTGTCTTAAGACCTAGCTGTCGCTTTAGTTGGTTAGGCACCGAATAATTGATGTCAAGAGTCTCTGTGGTACGAGTCCGTTACTTCTTTTCTTAGCAAACTTTCTGCTTATCCTCCAAGGCAATCCCCCACACGTTCAGCTTGGGGAGTTTCAGTTTTGACCTGTTTGGACCACAGTAAACTTGAAACTGAAACTCCCCAAGCTGAAAGCCATCGGGAATCTATAACGGGGCACGCTTTCTATTAGGACGAAATTAAAACATCCCCAGGCTAAAAGCACTGGGGTATTGTTTTGATTTTTGACACAGTCGCGGCATTGTGGGGATGCTTCAAGTCCAAACCTACAAAAGGCGGCCCGCTCCACCGGTCCACTAGCCGTGTTGATGATTCAAGTTTCGATCGCTCGGCTTCCCGAGGCCGGGTTTCGTCAGTATGTGTGTTACACTGAACACGTTGTTGTTTTCAGTTCTTTGGAATGCCCACTTTCGACATTGGGATTGGTCTTTCGTCATTGTCCTTGTGCCGTCTGTGATATGCAATGTGACTCGGTTCACCGCAGGATCCCGATAATCTAATCAACGCCCCCCTGAAAATTCGAGCACAACCCACGCGTTATTGCCATTTAATGCTTATGCGCGAGCATGGCTTCATCTGAGGCGCATTAAGCTTGCGATAGACAAGAAAATCTTATGTTTGAAACTGATTTGATTAAGAACGGCGCGCCGCTCGATAGCAACGAGTTCGGTGTCGGAATAGATTCACGATTTCGCTTAATCGTGGTGGCCGCTCAGAGAAACAAACAACTCTGCAGGGGATCGAAGCCGAGGATCGAAGTGGATCCATTGAGGCGTCGAAACACTACTATTGCTGTGGAAGAGGTCAAGCGCGGGCTGGTCCCCTTCAAGCTGAGTAGTGTGCCTCTCGCGGCAAACGAGCCAATTCTGGATCCGATTTAAAAGGTCAAAATCCTGAGGGAAATCTGCTGAAAGGTAGTGAGGATGAACGGACTGCGAATCTATATCAATGCGGAGGCGCCCGAAACCAGCCCAGGGGAGCTTGTCTTTTACACCAGACGAGCGAATGGTCCTTATTACCGTTGGTCCTACGAAGTGAAACAGGCGAAGTGGCAGAGCGCTCGTCTGCCGACGTCTTATTCGACCAAAGACTTCTCAATCGCCGCCTGGAAGAACACCCCAGCCGCCTTGAAGGACAGATTAAATGAGCACTACTTAGAATAGAGCTGCTCGAGAAACTTGAATCTCTTGAAAGACTCCACGATCATCATCGCCATCACTGTCCGACGATTCGTACGTGCCTAACTTACCGCGACTCAATTGGACTCACAGCACTCTCGTCGTGGGCCTACACTCAGCCGGTCTTCTGGGCGTGTGGTTTTGGCCTCGTCCGATCGATCTTGCCTTATTCGTTGCTCTGTATCTAAGTACGACGCTGGCGATTGGTGTCGGTTACCACCGGCTGCTGACTCATCGCGGTTTCAAATGTGGTCAATGGATGCGACGCTTGCTGGCGTGGACTGGCGCCGCCGCTTTGCAGGGTGGTCCTTCCCGTTGGACGGCCATACACCGGCGCCACCATCAAGCTGCCGATAAGCATGGTGACCCGCACTCTCCACTGATGGGTTTCTTTCACGCGCACATGGGTTGGGTCATGACCCCTGACGCCGAAGAGGGTGCGGATTATCGGGAGTTGGTTCCAGATGTTAGCGGCGGAGACCCATGGCTGCGAGCGCTGGATCGGGGCTTACTGTTCACGCTGCCCTGGACCTTGACGGCGGTGTTTTGTTACCTCGTCGCAGGATGGCGCGGGGTGCTTTGGGGCACGGTGCTGAGGACGTTGGCTCTCTGGCATCTGACATGGTGCATCAATAGTGTCTGCCACGTTTGGGGCAAACGTCCGAACACGACGCGGGATGAGAGTCGCAATGTTTGGTGGCTTGGGCTACTCACTCTGGGCGAGGGCTGGCATAACAATCATCATTCGCGACCTGCCGCCGCAGTGCACGGGTGGCGATGGTATGAGGTCGATATCTCAGGATACGTTATTCGACTGCTCTCACGAATGGGTGTGATTTGGAATGTCGTCCGCGAACCGCGTGGCTACTCAAGGTAGGGAACTGCCTCTTCATTGTTAGCCGACGCCGGTGGACCAGAGACAAACCAAATCCGGTCGCCGTTTTTTTGCATACTCCCCAAACAGACGATCCACGAAACCACATCACGAATTCACACGAACATCACAGGTTCTACCAGTTAGTTGACGAAAAAAAAGGCGCTACTGCAAAAAGATCCCCAAACTGTCCGTTTGGGGGTTTACTGCAGCGCCTGTTCCGCTTTTTAGGCCGGACCGAAATAAACTTAGCCCCAATTTTGTGCGCGGCCTCCGGGTGTACTACTATGCTCGCTCAGCTTTCATCGTCATCATTTTGGAGGACTCCCCCATGCTTGGCAGGACTATCTCGCATTATCACATCACGTCGCAACTCGGCGAGGGCGGGATGGGTGTCGTCTATGAAGCTGAAGACACCAACCTGGGTCGCCACGTTGCTCTGAAGTTCCTGACACCCGCCATGGCTGGCGACGAGAGTCTGCTTCAGCGTTTTCAACGAGAGGCGCGGGCGGCGTCGTCTCTCAATCATCCGAACATCTGCACAATCCATGGGATCGAGCAATTCGAGTCGGAGCATTTCATCGTCATGGAGTTGCTGGACGGTGAGTCGCTCGCCGATCGCATTCGACGTGGCCCCCTCGACATCGATTCGCTGTTGACCCTCGGTGTGCAAATCGTGGACGCACTCGAGTCCGCTCACTCGAAAGGGATCGTGCATCGCGACCTGAAGCCGGCGAACATCTTCGTGACCTCCCGAGGTCAGGCAAAGATTCTCGACTTCGGCCTCGCCAAGATCGCTAAGATGGATCGCCTCGCGCTCGGGGCCAAGGCTGATTCCGAGCTGCCGACCGCAGTGCAGCACAAGGACCTGACGGAGGCGGGCTCCACGCTGGGCACAGTATCGTACATGTCGCCCGAGCAAGCGCGCGGACAGATCACCGATGCACGCACCGACCTTTTTTCCTTCGGCACCGTTCTCTATCAGATGGCAACAGGAGTTCTTCCTTTCCAGGGAGAGACATCAGCCGTGGTGTTCGAATCCATCCTCAACCGCGACCCGACGCCGGTGAATCAGCTTAATTCGTCGCTCCCCGCGGAGCTCGGCCGGATCATTGGACAGGCCCTCGAGAAGGACCGCGATCTGCGGTATCAAAGCGCCACTGATCTGAAAACAGCGCTCAAGAGATTGAAACGCGATCTCGCCTCCGGACAACGTGCCGCCGAGTCGAGTGGAATCCGGGGGCGAGCTGCATCGACGCTTCAGGACCGCTCCGTTGCAGTGCTGTACTTCGAGAATCTGAGCGGAATGAAAGAGGACGAGTACCTGCGCGACGGCATTACCGAAGACATCACCACGGAGCTATCGAAGATAAAGGATCTGAAGACATTCTCACGAGCCATGGTGCTGGCCTATCGCGACAAATCGGTGACAGCCGGCCAGGTTGGGAAGGAGCTCGGCGCGTTGTACGTGCTGACTGGTAGTCTGCGTCGAGCCGGCACCCGTTTGCGCATCAATGCTCAGCTTGTCGACGCAGCAACAGATTTTCCGCTTTGGTCGGAACGATACGATCGCGAGATGAAAGATGTGTTTGAAGTGCAGGATGAGATCGCGCAGCAGATCGCTGCAGCCTTGCGCATCACGCTCTCGCCCCAGGAGCAGCAGGCTCTCTCCGCGAAACCTACTGAGAACCTACAGGCCTATGATCTATATCTGCGAGGCAGGAACTATGCGCGTCGCGTCGGCCGACAGGACCTTCAGTTTGCTCTTCAGATGTACGAGAACGCTGTCGCACTCGATCCAGAGTTCGCGCTTGCTCATGCCGGATTAGCCCACGTCTGCGCTCAGTACTACTACCACTTCGAGCGCCAACAACAATGGATCGATCGCGCCATTGCCGCAACGCAGAAGGCGAGCGTTCATGGCCACGACGCTCCGGAAATTCAACTTGCAGAGGGCTGGGTGCTCTTTGCCGAGGGGCGTTACGGTGAGTGCGTCGACAAGCTCCGCAAAGCATTAAACCGCACTCCCGATCTCGATGGCGGCTACTACTTGCTGGGACGCGCCCTTTTCGCCGCCGGACGCTATCAGGAAGTCGTGGACATGATGGAAGAAGCGCTGGCGCACGCAGGTGAGAACTACAACACGATTATTCCGATTCACAACTCACTCGGAGCGCTAGGAAAGAAAGATGCGTCTAACAACTTCGCGCATCGTGCGATTGCCATTTACGAGGCGCACTTGAAGAAGGTGCCAGAGGACGCCCGCGCCCGTGTATTGCTGGCTAGTAATTTCTCTCAACAGGGCAGGTACGAGGAGGCTAAGCGGGAAGCTGACATGGCCATGGTCCTGCGTCCCGATGATTCGATGATTCTGTATAACGCCGCATGTGTCTACTGCGCGATGAACAAGGCAAGCGACGCGCTGGTGGCAATCAGGAAGGCTTGGGAATCGGGTTATCGCGACGCTACGTGGACTCGTCAGGATCCCGACCTCGCAATTCTTCACGGCAACCCGGAGTTCGAGCGACTTTACCCTCCGCCGCAGGCATGAGGCGTTGCTGGTTTCACTAAACGGTTCTAACCCCCACCACGCAAGCTGACAGCATGCGCTACATCGTTTCGGTTCCGCGACACTCTCTTCGGTCTAAATCTTCCGAGTATTAGCCTGCTATTATCATTTCGCAACTCAGTTAACCTCTCTATTTGGGAACTAATATGCGAAAAACGATTCTCTCCGTCGCTGTGCAAGTAAACACCAGCGTGGGCCGTAATCCAGGCAAACCCCTCGGTCGGGTTCTGGTTGAAGTGATGGACGTGGTCAGGTCCAACACGCTGTAGGGGTGGCCCTCCGTGGCCGCCCCTCCTTGCATATCAAGGTCGCCAAAAATTAACAAGGGGTGGCCACGGAGGGCCACTACAGTATTAGAGAAGCATCGCGGAAAATACGACGAGCAACACCAGCGCGAAAGCGGGGACGAGAGCGCGTGCCCAATTTAGCGGGTGCTGGTTCTTCTCTGCCTCGCCTTCCAGTTCGGCTTGCTCGTTCAACCAGATCATATGAGTGTACGCCTGCATCTCATCGATTCGCGAATGTACCGGAAAGTGAAATCGATTATGAAAGGGATTGTGATAAGGATCGTTGATTGATCTCGTCAATTTCATGGGCTGCTACTCCTTGCTAAAGCTTGCTGGGAGAGGAATCAGCACTGGGGGCACAGCAGCAAGGTGCAACGACCGTGCCGGATCCGGATCTGAGAGAACTTCCTAAGCTTTTAGGGCGGTTGATAGAAATCAAAAGGGAAGGTCGTGCGCATTTCCGACGACCAGTACACCAACTCGGGCAGCCCAGATGATTTGAAGGCTTCAGCTAGGTGGTGGAGTGTTTCGTGCTGTTTCGTGTGAATTCGTGGATCGATCTTAAACGACGGGGACGATCCACGAATTCACACGAACTCTCAGCCATAATGAGGAAGCGGCTGTCCTTCAGTTGTTATTAGAGTTCCGGCAAGCAATCTTCATAAGAACGGAGGCGCTCAGATTATGACCCAACACATCGGTATTGTGGCAGGCACTGCCGAGGGCGCGGCCCTGTGTTACCGCACGATCTGTTTGGAGGCGCCTGCCGTTATGGGTGAGCACAACCATCCGGAGATAACCTTGCACACGATGCCAGTGGCCAGATACATGCCCCACATTCGTGCAAACGACTGGGAAACGGTAGCCAGGCTTTTGACAGCATCCGCGCAGAAGGTCGCGCAAGCTGGAGCCGACTTCGCCATCTGCCCTGTTAACACCTTCCCACCAGGCATTCAAGTACTTGATCCCGCAGTCCCCGATCCCTTGGCTACATATCGCCGAAGCAGTCGCGGAAGATGCCCAACGTTCAGCCTACAAGCGGCTCGGCATTTTGGGGACGAAGTATCTGATGGAAGGACCTGTCTACACCGAGGCGTTAGAAGAATACAGAATAGAGAGCGAAATACCGGACGAGGCCGATAGAAAAAAGATGAATGAGATCATCTTGAAGGAGCTGGTTAACGGCAACTTTTCTGAGACATCCCGGCTCTACTTTAATGAAGTTACGGAGAAATTGAAGGCTCGTGGTTGCGATGCAGTTGTGCTCGGTTGCACAGAGTTACCTTTGATCATGCGCCCGGACGACACTCCTCTACCGACGTTGGATTCGACGCGACTGCTCGCTAGAGCAGCGTTGAGGAAGGCCCTTGAGTGATAAGAAAACCCGCTCTAAACAACTCCATGCATTATATTGACACCCTCGGGCTTCAGCCGAGGGAGTTTCAATTTCGACCTAATAGAAATAGCCTGCCGCGAAGCTAAATCCACCTCGGGAGGGAGTAGCTGGAGTCTGCGACAATTGTTGACAAAAACCGCTCAACTCCCTCTCATTAACACCTAACTTCAGTTAGGTGACGGCCCTCTCAACCCTTCCCGAAACCGTTTCAACGGTTCGCCGCTCGTCCGGTAGAACAACGATCGTTGCGCATAAACCGTTGAAACGGTTTTCCAACTCGTGGCCGTTCCGGATCACCTAACTGAAGTTAGGTGTTAATGAGATTAGAGTCGCTGCCGCACTGGGTTGGGGACTTGACAGGGGCTCGGTGATATAGACCAATCCACCTCGAGGTGAAGAGAGGCCGTCATTTGTTTGAGAACCCAAAGAGGCATCTTGCCCCCAAAAAAGAAGTTTGCAGGCGCGTTCCGAACATTACCGATTGCCTGTCTAGACTAATTTCTAACGAGGCTTCGGCTTCGCCGCTGGATGTGAGGCGATGACTATGTCTCGCCGGCAATTCGCAATCGACAATCAGCAATGCAGTGATTTACGTCTTCCGGCGGATCGAATAAAGCGTACGTTCCGTTCGTATCAACACGCGGTCACCCACCAGCGCTGGAGACGCCTGCGCCATATCGTCCAGTTCATTCACGTGCAATAACCGAAATTCCTCGCCCGTTGCGATCACGAACGTCTGGCCTTCCTCGCTCAAACAGAACAGCTTGCCGTTGTAGGCCCACGGCGAGGTCGTGAAATTCGTTGCCATCGGGTCAACCCGTGTCTTGTAAGTTTGCTTTCCAGTCTTCGCGTCAAAGCGAGTGAGGATTCCCGTCTCAGTCAGCACGTACACGGCTCCTTCATAAGCCACAGGCGACGGCAGATAGGTCCCACCGCGCGCTTGCGACCAAACGATGTACTCGTTCGAGGTCTGATCCTTTTCCAAAGAGATGTCGCCTCGAGCGCCGGGACGAATCGCAAACAACGGACGTCCTCGACCGCCATCGATATAGAGTAATCCATCATATGAGAAGGGCGTGGGGATCGGCGTCGCTGACATTCCCGACATACGCCACAATTCTTTCCCGGCCAGGTCATAACTAACGACCTCTCCTGGTCCAACAGCCACGATCTCCGTGCGCAGCGCGTGCTGCCAAACAAATGGTGTAGCCCATCCTGACCGCTGCACTGGCTGTCCCTTGCCGCCAAGGTCTCGATTTGTGCGCCAGACCTGCTTGCCGGTTTGTTTGTCGAAGGCGGCTATGTATTGCTGTTTCTCGTTGTCGCTGACGATCACCAGCAGGTTCCCGGCCAGTGCCGGCGAACTTCCCGTTCCGAACTCGAGATAAATCGGATTCGCTTCCAGTGGCGTGGTCCAGGCAAGGTTGCCTTTCAGGTCAAACGCCCATAACCCGAGATTGGCCACATAGACGTAAACGTGCCGTCCGTCAGTCACCGGGGTCTCTGAAACAAAGCTGTTCTTGCGGTGACGGCCGCCGGGCGGACGCCCGGTATGGAACTCCTTCTTCCATTCCACCTTGCCGTTTTTCAAGTCCAGGCAATAAAGGAAGTAGTGGAGCATCACCTCATTAGGTAGCTCGATGTCGCGCTCGGTTACTCGCTTCAGCACCTCTTCGTCCGAGAGTCCCTGTTTTTGTAGTTCCGCGACGTACTCGTTGCTGTATTCGGTGCCGGTCTGCGGAGGCTTTGACTTGCCGTCGGTGGTTACGGTGGTTAAGTACACTTTACCGCCGGTCACGATTGGCGATGACCACCCGCGACCCGGGATCTCCTGGGACCACTCGACGTTCTCGGTTTTGGACCAACGTTCGGCGAGTCGCGCATGCATTCCCACAGGATTTGATTCCGGCCCCCGAAACTGCGGCCAGACCATGTCTTGGGAGCCAGGGTTTTTCTGCTGCCCGTTACCGGAGAGTGACATTAACAACAGCGCACACGCCAGGCCCGCCAGGCGCAAAATAATGTAGCTGTTTTTTATTGTGTGATTAGTTTCTAACATGGACCAAAGTCTATTCATTATGTTCTCGTATTTTTTGCGAAGTGAGTCCTTCATATATACCACGAAATCGTTGCGATGCACTATTTGCCGCTTTGGGCTGGCTTACCCTGAAAGGGTTCGCTAATTCCAGCCCAGGGGTTTGCTTTGAAACCCTGGGGAGAAGTTGCAAAGATTCTTAACGCAACCCTGAAAGGGTTCGCTTTCAGCCCAGGGGTTTGCTTTGAAACCCTGGGGGAGAAGTTGCAAAGATCCTTAACGCAGCCCTGAAAGGGTTCGCCAATTCCAGCCCAGGGGTTTGCTTTGAAACCCTGGGGGAGAGAAGTTGCGCGCGTTTGAATTGTCAACCCTGAAAGGGTTGCGACGGGCTATAAGAATGACGTGATCCCAGGATTGCCAGGAGCCTAAGCGAACCCTTTCAGGGTTACGTCGAATAACAAATTGCCACGTGATCCCAGGGTTGCCAAAGCGCAACCCTGGGCTGGAATTAGCGAACCCGTTCCGGGTTATTCCCCCGCACGCCTAATCCCAACGTATCGCTCATCGTATTCAATAACGAAACGTAACGCGGGGATACCCAACGTGACGCGCTAATCCCACACATACCGCTCATCGTACTCAATGCCATAGGCTTTGAGGAATGCACGGTATTCATCCTGAAACGTGACTCGCCTGTGATGTTCGTCCTGGTTCTCGATGTATCTAATGACATTCTCTAGATTGGATTGACTTACGGAGAACGCGCCATAGCCGCCTTGCCAAGAGAACTTTGAGAACTTGGGTGAAAGCTCCTTAACCCATCCAGACGATGTGCGCTTGACTTCTTTAACTACTGAAGCAAGGGAATGAGTTCTCGAAAGCGCAAAAAGTGAGTGAACATGATCCTCGCAACCGTTGACGATTAGTGTTTCGCAATCATGCTCACGCAGCATCGTCGCCAGATACGCGTGCATGTCTCTTCGTATCGTCTCGTCACTAAGAAAGGGGAAGCGGTTTTTGGTAGAGAAGATGAGGTGCGTCCAAAGACGTGAGAGAGATGGAGCCATGTGAGGCGGCCCTCCTGATTTAGTTTTAAAGAACGTGTGGATTCTATCACAGACCTTTAAAGCACGGGCCATACTCTATTACCCTGAAAGGGTTCGCTAATTTCAGCCCAGGGGTTTGCTTTGAAACCCTGGGTGAGAGTTTGCAAAGATTCTTAACGCAACCCTGAAAGGGTTCGCTTAGGCTCTGGCAATCCTGGGATCACGTTAATCCTATAGCCCGTCGCAATCCTTTCAGGGTTGACAATACAAACGCGCGCAACTTCTCCCCAGGGTTTCAAAGCAAACCTGGGCTGGAATTAGCGAACCCTTTCAGGGTTAACGATCCTTGTAGAGTTGGGTCTGGTCCAAGAGACGCTCGTGATCCCAGGGTTGCCAAAGCTCAACCCTGGGTTGGAATTCGCGAACCCTTTCAGGGTTGCATGTCATCAACGTGCGATTTGTCCCCAGGGTTTCAAAGCTCAACCCTGGGCTGGAATTGGCGAACCCTTTCAGGGTTGCCTATATTCTCTTTGATAGCGCGGAGAGCCTAAGACTATGGCTGTAGTGCTTGATGAACGATCAGCGTATCTACGTACTGCACAAACCGGACTGCTTTCCTGTCTCGCACTTTCCAGACATGAGCAAAGTTGGCTTGAAAACTCTTGCCGGTAGCTTTGTATTTTCCGCTGTACTTACCCAAAACAACAACGGTATCTCCCGCATCGATGAATTCTTCGGGTACCGCAGCAAAACCCTCCCACTCTGTCCCCAGCCTCATAAACACGCCTTCCAACACTGCATTGGGGCCAATGTAGGTTCCGCCGTAAGGAAATCCTTCAGCTTCCGTCCAGTTAATATCGCTGCTCAAAAAGCCCAGCACTCCCGGAATGTCTGCTTTAGCAAATGCATCGTAAACCCCTTGCACTGAATTTAAGTTACTCATCTCTTCTTCCTATTGTGTTACCTGTTCCTACTGCAAAAGCCGTCGTCAAATCAGCGAACGAGCTGGTCCAATTCTCGCAGGTCCAGACCGGCCTCGCGATAATACTTACGAGTCAGCTCAAGAGTGGTGAATCCATCTTCGTAGGCTGCAAAGCCGCCATTCGCCGCTTTGTCCAGATAAATGAGGCCGCCCTCAACTGTGAAAAAGATTATCGCCGGTTCCCGTGAGTCCTCGGTGATAACCAGGGTGTGAGCCTCCCCGGCGGGTTCGTATATAAACGTCCCGGGCTTTGCCACCCAATCATGCTCCAAGTATCGCCAGTGGCCACGCATCGTATATCCACGAACGGTACCGACGTGGTAATGCGTTCCCGGCATGGCACCGGGGAGACCTTTCAGAATTACACTGAATCCACCGGAAGTAACGTTAAAGCAACAGGGCTGAAACCAGACCCCATCCGCGTAAGGCACCCAGAGACGGTCATCCTCCAAGTCAATGTTAGTAATGAAGTGTTCGCGGCTCCTTAGAGACGGATCGAGACCGTCGGTGAAGCTGTTGAAGGCAGTGATTGGCATATGTTCTCCTTCTCATCACGGACCGAGTAATGCAGCACGACAAAACTGATTTAGCAATTCTCCTGACGTCCGGTTCGGTGCGAGTAAACCACGAACTTATGATCTACGCAGCCGTGTAGGGGATTACGTGACTTCCTCTGAATTCGTAGCTACATAGATTGAGTTAGCCCAGCCTATGCCAACTCAATCAGAGGTTCCTGAAGTCTCTCGGACTTCCCTTCATGGGTGCAGGTAGAAGACCTTGTTCATGATCTTCCATTCACCATCAACCTTGAGCAGCGTAAACACGTCGGTGAATCGATGGCCGGTCCAGTTGTCGAGTTCCAGACGCACAGTGGCGATCGTTCCGAAGATATCGATGCTCGCAATCCGCGCTTCGAGATCCCTCGCTGGACCATTCTCATCATTCCAGTCAAAAAGCTGCTGGATGGGTCCGGCGAACAAGTCCGCGCCGACATAACCAAAGATCGTCGCGTCGGGATGGAAGGCGGGCTTCATGTCGGCGCCGCGGCCCGACTTGCCGCCATCGATATACGTCTGGACCGTCTTAGTTATTGCGTCATACTCATTCAAGCTACTTGGTGCGTTGCTGGCTAACTTCTCTGCTGTCTGCATAATGTTTCTCCTTATCCGTAAATCCCATCAAGTCTTAGTAATGTGTGGAGCATAACGTTTGCGCCATTGATGATGTCTTCAGGTTTAGAAAATTCGCGCGGACTGTGGCTGATACCGTCCCGGCTCGGCACGAAGATCATTCCCACTGGGCCAAGGTGCGCGATCTCCTGGGCGTCGTGACCGGCGCCGCTCGGCATTAGCTTTGTACTAAGTCCCAATTGCTTGGCCGAGTCATCGATCAGGCGCTGAACACGCTGATCTGTGAGCGCTGGGGGCGAGGCGTTGGTCTGATTGAGTTCAAACTTGGCGCCGGTTGCCGCTTCAATCTGGCGGACTTCAGCCTGAATCCTTTCAAAGATCATCTTTACCTTAGCAGCGTCGAGATCGCGCAGGCCCAGGCTGGTGGTGACTTTACCCGGTACGACATTGTAAGCGCCGGGGAAAGCCTGAATCTTTCCTACAGTCCCAACCTGACGACCGGGAATCGAGGTGACGATGCGGTTCACAGCTTCAATGTACTTCGCCGCCGCTAGTAAAGCATCGCGTCGCTGGTCCATAGGCGTCGTGCCGGCGTGATTGGCAAAGCCCTCAACCGTCACATCCCACCAATAGACACCAACAATTCCTTCGACGACGCCGATGTCGATCTTCTCGTTCTGCAAGATGCCGCCCTGTTCGATGTGCAACTCGACGTAGGCTGCGATGTCGCCCTTCTTGCGAACTATGGTGGAGAGTCGGTCGGGATCGCCGCTGATGAAGCGAATCCCTTCGCGAATGGTCTTCTTACTATTGGTGACGAGATTTAGATCTTTTTCCGTTAAGCCCCGGGCGAGAGCGATGCTGCCGATAGTCCCGCCCTCTTCGTTCTGAAAAATGACAACCTCAAGTGGATGTCTCAGTCTTACATTGTTTTCAGTCAGCGTCTGAGCCACCTCGATGGCCCCCATCGAACCTACCTGTCCGTCGTAGCTGCCTCCTTGAGGCACAGAGTCGATGTGCGATCCGATCATTAAAGGCTTTAGTGCTCCATCCGTTCCCGGGCGGCTTCCCAGGATGTTGCCGGCTGCGTCAATCGTGACCTCCAACCCAGCCTCGCGCATTAACTTCATGGCATACTGGCGCGCTTGCAGGTCAGCTTCAGAATAGGCAAGGCGATGTGTTCCACCTTCGGGGGTTTTCCCAAACTGGGCGAGTTCGGTCAGGTGTGTATTGAGGCGATTACCGTTGACGCGAAGCTGTGAAGGCGACTGTGATCGCTTCCAAGCTAGCGCGGGAACAGAAACCAACAAACTGATGTTGAATTCTCGTCGATTCATCATGTTGCGATTCTTGGGCAATGAAGCCAGTGGAGTAACGTGGTAGATCGACCGTTTAAGAAATGCCACATGCCCCCTGGATTTCTATGGTTCTTCACCCCGGGAGGGGTGAGATGTTTATGGATTAGGGATGAACACAATGAAATCTCGGCGCCGTTCGGAGGGGCGGAACGATACTTAATTGGTACTGGCCAAGGT
>DATKDA010000027.1:0-87678 GCA_035512935.1 Pyrinomonadaceae bacterium
GCGAAACGCGTCGGCTTTAGTCGGGTGGTAATAGAACATCAGGAGCACACCCGTAAACGTGAGCACGATGAAGAGATAAAACGTGATTCCGCCCATCCCCCAGGTAAACGGATAGCGCACGGCATCGCGATTTATCTTTGCGGGATGCAGGTGGAGAAAGACGTTTGAAAGGATCGAGAGAGAGCGGTTCCGAGGATCGGACCGGTCATGCGAGACACGAAAGATCGACTTCCAAAGTTGTGTCTCTTTCGGGTCCTTATAGGTCTTTGCTTCATCCACCGCACGATCTTTAAGCGCAGTTGAGGTTTCGCGGACCCTCTGGACCAGACTCGTGTCGGCCTTTTTACCGCTGGTTATCTGTTTTGGATCTTTCTGATCGGGACGTTCTGGCTCCATACACTTCTCACGAAAGTCCGGTCTCCAGGACTAATATCACAGCGGAATATAAGCACCAGGCTCCTCGAACTCGTTTGTTTCGCCTTTAGGCCATAGGTAAAGCCGGCTCAGGTCTACAACGATCTGACCCTCGGCGTCTATCTCGACGTGGGCGCGATCCATAGGACGAGGCGCCGGGCCTTCAAAGTTGATCCCTTCACTATCGTAACCGCTGCCGTGGCACGGGCATTTGAACTTGTTCTCACTGGCCTTCCAATCGGGCGTGCACCCGAGGTGAGTACAAACCGCATAAATAACAAAAAGCCGATCGGAAGTCTTAGTAACCCAGATGCGATACTGCTGTTGCCATTTTGTGTCGACGCCAAGCGCGTAATCGTTTGGGGAACCGATGCGAAAGACGCTCGACGGCTCGAAGATCGCCCGCGGGAGAAAAAACCGGACGAACATCAGAAAGCAGGTCGTCAAGAATCCCGCAACCGTCGCCCAGACAATGCGGCGTCGCATCTTGTTTACTGGCGTCTCGGGTTTGCTGTCGACTACAGGGCCGGCGGCTGGTCTGCCGGCAGGTGGCGCTGCCATCTTCCCCGGTGGCGCAGGCCGCTGCGGAGAAGACGGAGGGGCAGCTCCCGGTGGCGATGTTTTGCTCGATTCCGGTACAGGCTGCTGTTGATTAACCTGACTATCCACTAATGCAAACCTCCGGAAGTGACAATCTGCAATGCGGTCGAATTAAAGCTGGACACTCTCGAAGATACACTACGACTTAAATAGCAGAGGGCTGACTATACAACTCCCCGCATTGCAGGGATCACTCTCTGCGAGTTGGATCGAATTATTAGCGTTAACATGAAGAGCGCCGTGCCATTCAAAAAAAGTATAATTTTGGCTCGGTTGGGGTATTTATACCCTGATTCACAATTGACTGGCAAGAAAATTTACTCTTTTAAAAACTGTTATCTTATGAACAAAGCTCAAGTTGTGCTCTTCACACGTCCAGGATGCCACCTCTGCGACGAGGCGAAGGCTGCCATTCTCAGCGCAAGGTGTACGGATAAATACACCCTCGAAGAGATAAATATCGAGACTGACCCGGAACTTCTTGAGCGCTACGGACAGGACATCCCGGTAATCATGATTAATGGTGTTGAAGCCTTCAAGCACCGAGTAAGTTCTGTTGAGTTCCGGAAACGAATCCTTGAATGATCAGTTCCATGCTACTCAACCGGGAGCGGAGAAGGTGAAGAGAGTTTTTTCGTTTTTTTATCCAGGTTCAAGTTATGACTCAATTCTTCAATCGAGCCAAATAGTCTCGAGCGCTCCAAATCGTCGCCAGCCTGCCGGTACGCCATCACCATCTCTTTAAGAGTTGCAAATTCTTTGTACAGTCCGGCGTTCTCGATTGGCGGCGTCAGGTACGAGATTAACTCCGCATACGAACGCCTCCTCGCAATCGATCCTTCTGAGGGATTGTTCACACTGTACAGGTAGATATTGGGCAGCTCGCCGATGAGCCTGTCCGGCCAGCATTCTCTCGACAATCCAATCTGTTTCCCCGGCATAAACTCGAGCGCGCCATGAGTTCCCACATGAAGAACTGCGTCCACATTCAAGACTCCTGTCAAATAGGAGTAGAAAGCCACGAAGCCATGATGCGGCGCCCCTCCTCGAGCCATCATCAGCCGCATCGGATCGCCCTCGTATCCGAACGTCGGCTGAATCCCCAAAAAGACATTCCCGAGGCTAAGTCCCTGAACCAGAAGCTCGCCCCCAAAAGAATTGATTCGGCCCGGGGCAGGCCCCCATTCGGATTCAACATCTCTAATATAAGGACAGACCCTGCGTAACTCGTCCTTGTTCATTCGATAGGCCACGTTCGCAGTCGTACCAAACCTGTCTGAGTTTCCCTTCAAAAGCTGCGCCCTTAGCTCGTTCGCTGACGCAGGGAGCGCAACGCTGTAGCCCTCCTGTTCGAGCTTCAGGAGTGTGTCCCAGACGCTGGGAAATACGTCCAGATCCGCCGCCGTCCCAATATTCCCCTTGTTCGGAGGAAAGCAGAAGAGGACCAAAGCCAGCTTCAACTCGCTGCGCGGAGCTGTCCGGAGTCGGTTCCAGCGTCGCAGCCGGCGCGCGAATCGGTGGCAACGGTCGTCCAGGCCCATGGGTTCGACACCTTTTGCTTGAATGCCGCCATAAACGAAAGGCTCTGTCGCGCCATCGATCTCAGGAATCGCGATCTGCATGCCTGCTTGAATGGGATTCAGCCCCGTCTGCGACGCTTCCCAGTCCTCGATCGTCTGCGTATCTAAACTCACAGCCGAGCGATAAGGCCGATTCAGTGCGCTCAGAAATTCCGCAGCCGCCTCGCTATCATTCATCGCCGGTCCGCCAACAAAACTGAAGCCAGTTAGCGAAACCACCTGACTCACGCGTGCTTTTGAGGTCAACGGTTCAGGATCATCTCTTGGATTTGCAGGTTCTAGAAAAAAGTTCTCACAGGCTTTCCGATTGTCCATCAGCGTTGAGATGGCCGGAATTACGCTCAAACCTTCTGCCTCAATTGCGGCGATTAGCGCGTCGTAATGTTTCCTCGTATTACTGATGACCTGTGGCCGCATCAAAAGCAGCCCGATAGTCTGATTAGCTTCCAGCGGGACGCGATTAGCAACTTGTTCAGAGACGTTAAGCCGCTGCCAGTGTTTTCGATACCACTTCCTGTATTCGGCAAAACCCTCAAATAGTCCGTCGGCTGCCGGATGGTAGATGGCAATTGATGGTGTAGTTTCAGGCTGGGGTATCTCTAGTTTCCTGAGTTTACTGTCGGCGGCGTAATGTTTTAGCGCGTAAAGGATCATCGCGCGAATATTTGCAGGTGTCGGCTGGAGAAAATAGCAGAAGATATAGAGGTAGTGCTTGATATCGCGGAGTGTTCCCGCGGCAGGCACAAACTTCAGGATACCGGGTAACTTGTCGATAAACTTTAGATATTGACTATGTCCTTGTGATCGGGTCTCTCCGTGCTTACCGTTTTTTGAACTGCGGGCGCGGGTAACCTGTTTCCCTACCCATGAACCTACGATGCTCAGGAGACCCAGTGAGCGATTTGGCTGGGAACCGACTCTTAACCGCCCCGGTCTCCCTGTCCCCCCTTCGCTCGTCCTGCCCAACAATCGCTCCGCATCCAAACGGCCCATGCGTGTATGGCGCATCAGATCGGGCATGCAGTTGATGACGATAACAGCCCGATGCCGGTCGCGAAATTCCTCGAGCGCCGGGATAAGGCACGCGGCATTCTCGCCATCCATAACGTGAATGACGAACACGATATCCGCGACAGCCAAATCGCCCCTTACTGCGGACCAGGCGTCGGCGCTTAATGGCGCGCCAAAGTTATGTGCGGCGATTCGCAGATCCAGCTTGCAGTCACGGTTAATCTCACGCTCCGCATCTTTAAGAGGCGCCAGCAAGCTCGATCCAATGTATAGAACCGTAACGTTCACTTCTTCTTCTTTTTGTTCGTGTTACTTCGTGTGATTTCGTGGATCCCGCTTTTAACGAAATCACACTAAGCAACACGAAAGAAATCTAGGCGACTCCTTCTAATCTGTCCTCAAGATCACCAAATACCTCACGCAGCTTTTCGACGGTCTCTTGATCAGCATCCCAGTAGCCGCGGCCGTGCGCCTCCAACAATCGCCCTACCAGCGCGTGCGCCGAATCCGGATTGAGAGCCTTCAATCGCTCGAGCATTCCTTCATCCAGCACAAACGTTTTTGCCACGTCCGTGTAGACCCAATCATCGACCGCATCTGCCGTGGCACTCCAGCCAAAAGTATTGGACACGTGATTCTCAATCTCCGCGACCCCCCGAAACCCATGCTTCAACATTCCCTCGTACCACTTGGGATTCAGCGTCTTCGCCCGCGTTTCGAGACTAACAGTCTCTTCCAGCGTCCTGATCTTCGCATCGCGCGAAAGCGAGTCTGAAAGGTAGATCGATGGACGCGCCCGCGCCCGCTTCTCGACCGCCTTTGAAACTCCGCCAAGGTATTCAAAGTAGTGGTCCACATCCGTGATCCCGATCTCGAACGTATCAATGTTCTGATAGGTGGCATCGACGCGCGCCAACGCCCGGTCCATGGACTTTCGCGCTTCCCTGCCCTCGATAGCCTGCCCCTGCGAATCCCGGCCGTAAGCAAAACATTTCCGCGTAACAAACAGATCGCCAAGCGTCTCATCGCGCTCCCACTGCGAATCCATTACCATAAAGTTCACATTCGTGCCGTAGTTGCCCGGCGCATTTGAAAAGACCCGGACGGCAGCCTCGTCAAACCCGCCCCCTTCACTTTCAATCTGCTCGAGCACATGACGGCGCAAATAATTCATCTCCGAGGGTTCATCAAGTTCGGCAACCACCCGGACAGCTTTATCGAGCAACTGGACTGTCGGGCTAAAAAGGTCGCGAAAGATTCCAGAAACCGTCATCACCACATCGATGCGCGGCCTCTGCAGTTCGGACAACGAAATAACTTCGACTCCGGTGGCGCGGTTCAGAGCATCGCGTACCGGTCGCACGCCTAGCAGCCAAAGAGCCTGTGCCACACCTTCGCCCTGCGTCTTGATGTTGTCCAAACCCCACAGTACCAACGCCATCGCCTGCGGATAGCGTCCATGCTCGTACCGGTAGCGCTCCAACAGGCTTTGGGCCACCGGCTCAGCGCGCGCAAACGCACTCGGTGAAGGGACGTGATAGGGATTAACTGCGTGAGTGTTGCGACCCGTCGGAAGGATTTTCGGGTTCTGAACAATGTCGGCGCCGGGACCGGGCAGTATGTACTCGCCACGCAATGCTTTCAACAATGCTTCCTGCTCGAGGTTTGTTTGCAATTGGAGGGAAACCTCTTCAAGCAACAAAAACATTGGCCGCGCAGTCTCGGGATCGACTGAGGCATGTCTGGCAAGTAACTCAAGCGCGGCGTCAACGCTTTGATCCAGAAAGCTGTGGATCGCTTTGGCGACGATCGTATCCACCAGTTCACGCGCCTCGATCTTGTCTTCTTCTTTTACCAGAGAACTGTAACTCGAGAGTCCCAAACCTTCGGCAACAATGTCGGGTAAAGCACGGGCGCCCGCCTCCGGTCGATCAAAAGAGGCAATCATCCGCAACATGTCTGCTCGCTCGGCCGGTTCCGAAGGGCGTCCAAACACATGCAGACCAGTAGGGATCAACCGCTGCTCGATCTCGACCAGTTGTTCATGAATCTCCAGCACGCGTCGATCGCGTTCCTCGCTGGTCAGATTGTCTTCTTTCTGATCAGTAGCCATCCAGTTCGTTTCTTTTGCTTGTATCGTGTTTGAAACTACACGATTTCGGCGGCCGGGCGCAGCGTTATATAACGAGCAGCCAGCCTTTCCGCGATCTCGCGAGCGGCCCCGGTTGAGCGGAAATGGTTCTGCGTATCGACAACCACCGTGTTAACCCCAGCCTTCGTCAGTGCGGCGCCCAGGAACCTGACCTCGCCGTCGATCAACTCTCGTCGGTTACTCGCCCCCTCCTTGACGGAAACATTCGCGCCCCCATCAGTAAAGAGCAACATTATGAACTTGCCATCCTTCACTCGCTCCCGTTTCACCAGGCTGATCACAGATGCCAAGCCAGCGGAGAGTGGAGTACCGCCACCAACGGCGATCGAGTCAAGCGCCTGCCGAGCCCGCAGAATGCTGCGCGAAGGCGGCAAGACCACTTCCGCGCCGAGACCGCGAAAAGAAATGATTGCCACCCGGTCGCGATTGACATATGACTCTCGAAGCAGATTTAGTATTGCAACGCGAGCCTGATTGATACGATTGATTGCCATACTTCCTGACGCATCAATTGCAAAAATAAAGAGCGTGCCACTCTTGCGGGCAAACCGCTTGTAACGCAACGCCTCCTTATTGACGCGCCTGGGGTCATTCTTCAGTCCAAGCCAAGCGGCGGCCCGCAACGTTGCATCAACAGCCACCCTGGAGCTGGCCTCAGGGATTCGCATAGCACGCGAATATCTTCCGCGCTTGCTATCAAACACCATCTGCCTCTTTCCACTCGACTGGCCTCGTCGGCTCGATAAATCTGTAACTCCAGCCTGCTTTGGAATCTCAAGCTGACTCTCATTACTTTCGAACGTTCGGGGCAGAGATGCCTGGAACTTCGAATGCGAGCCTATCTCTCCCTCGGGGCTTCTCTGGCCCACCACTCGCAACTTACTGCCTTGACCACTGTCATTGTTGTCGGCGCCGCCTTTTGGTTGTTTCGACGATTCTGAAAATACCTGCTCTAACGTTTCTTCAATCCTGGCAGCGCCCGAGGTTTCCTCGAGTGCATCACGTCTCAACCGATGACCGACCGCCATCACCGTGACGGCTTTTACGTCCTCAGGCTTTACCTCTTTGCGGCCGCGAAACGCTGCGAGAGCCCGCGCCGCGCGCATGATCGTCAGTTCGCCGCGATGACCGTCGACATTAAGTTCTGAACAGAGTCGGGCGATCTGCCTGAGCAGGGGACGTTTCACAGTCAAATGCTCGAGGTTGCGGCGAGCGCGTGTGATCTTCTTGCGCACCTGATCTTGATCGATTGCAAATGTCTGATTGAAGGTTTCCGGGTCACGTTCAAACGCGTCTCGCCTCTCCACAATCTCGACTCGCTTGTCAGGATCATTCTCAGTCGTTACTTCGACATGGAGTCCAAAGCGATCGAGAAGCTGCGGGCGCAGTTCTCCTTCTTCAGGATTTCCCGACCCGATTAAGAGAAATCGGGCAGGGTGTTCGATCGAGATACCTTCGCGTTCTACTCGATTGATTCCGGTTACCGCGACATCGAGCAGCAGGTCGACGAGATGGTCTTCGAGTAGGTTCACTTCGTCGATGTAAAGAAAGCCGCGATTTGCGCGCGCGAGTAGACCGGGTTCGAACGCTTTAACTCCGGTTTGGAGAGCCCGTTCGATATCGATTGTGCCGCAGATGCGATCCTCGGTGGCGCCGAGGGGCAGATCGACGACGCGAATGGCAGTGCGTTCAGGTTTAAGTTTTTCTCCCGACGCGAGCCGGCGGTCACAGTCTGGGCAGAGACTTTGAGCTCGGTTGGTTGCCCTATTTCGAGCACGCTCCTTCTTTTTGCCGGCTTCGACGTCTGGTGGGTTACAGTGATAAGGGCAACCCTGCACGACAGTGATCTCCGGAAGGAGACCAGCGAGGGCGCGAACTGCGGTGGATTTTCCGGTGCCTCGATGTCCCATGATCAGCACGCCACCGATTGAGGGATCGATAACGTTAAGGATGAGTGCGAGTTTCATCTCATCTTGGGCGACTATGGCGGTGAATGGGTAACACTTCATAAGTGGATGCAATGTTTTTATCTGAAAAGCCGAAATGCAGCAAGCGTCGTAGCGCATCCCGTCCAAGTTGCGTTCGGTGTGTTCCCCTAATACTTTCGTGGAACAGTTCATGTCGCGCTTACTCACGCCAGATAGAATCTTTTTTAATGGCGGTGAGATCGCTATAGTTGTGAAATGGGCACAGAACGGACCAAAGCGCCGCCGGGCCAACGCAATCCAAAGACCAATAAGTTTCCTGAATGGCTCGTGCCGATGGCGGCGACGCTCACACAGGAACGATTCACTCACGCGGACTGGATCTTCGAGCGGAAATTTGATGGTATCCGCCTGCTTGCCTTCAAAAACGGCGCGAACATTAACCTGTTCTCGCGGAATCGACTGCCGCAAAACATCCCCTCTGTTGCCCAGGCAATTGAAGAGCTGCCTGTCAATGATCTGATCCTCGACGGCGAAATCACCTGGGGCACCGGCAAAGTCGTCTATCACGTCTTCGATATGATGTGGCTCAATGGCCAGGACCTAGCGTCAATGCCCCTCGATGAACGCCGGAAATTGTTAAGCAAGCTGCCCCTCCGTGCCCCACTCGTGCCAGTCGGACTGCTCGACGATCCATTGCCATGGGAGCGGGCAAAAAAGGAGGGGTGGGAAGGGGTTATTGCCAAACGACGCGATTCGTTCTACGAACCGCGCCGCTCGCCGCATTGGCTCAAGATGAAGTGCGAACTGGCGCAGGAACTCGTTGTCGGTGGCTTCACGGATCCACAAGGCAAACGCGTTGGTCTTGGGGCGCTGCTGGTTGGGTACTTCGATAATGAAGACTTCGTGTTCGCGGGAAAGATTGGCACCGGTTTCGACACAAAGCTACTTCTGGATCTGCGTGCACAGCTCGATAGAATCGAGATTTCAAAGTCGCCGTTTACGAGAGCTGTCGGACTGCCGCGCATCCGCGCTCACTGGGTGCGACCGGAGATCGTCGTGCAGGTCGGATTCATTGAATGGACTGTTCACGGGAAGCTGCGGCATCCGCGGTTGCTTGGCATCCGCACCGACAAAGCAGCACGCGACGTAGTGAGGGAGGGGCCTTGATCACGCATCCGGAAAAGGTGCTTTTCCCGGAGGACGAAATCACCAAGGGCGAACTGGCTTCCTATTATGGAGAAATCGCGCCCGTCATGCTGCCTCACATTCGTCGCCGGCCCATCACAATGGAGCGATATCACCGCGGCATCGGGCTTCCCGGCTTCTTTCAAAAGGACGTCTCCAAGGGTTTTCCAAAATGGCTCAAACGTGTCGAAGTTCCTAAGCACGGTGGCACGGTCAACCATCCAATTGCCAACGACACGAGATCGCTGCTTTGGCTTGCCAACCAAAACAGCATCACAATTCACGTCTGGCCCTCGCGGGCGCCGAATCTGTACCACCCGGACATTTGCGTCTTTGATCTGGATCCCTCAAACGAGGGTGAACTCGAGATCTTATCTGCCGCCGCGCTCAATCTCCGAGACTTTCTGGCTGAACTGGGCTTGCCAAGTTGGGTGAAAACCTCAGGGTCGAAGGGTTTTCACATCGCAGTTCCGCTTGACAGAAAGGCTGACTTTGGGACGGTGGCCCGGTTTGCTCACACAGTTGGGCGAGTTCTCGTCAGACGCGATCCGGAAAATCTGACGCAGGAGTTCAGCAAAGCTGACCGTGGCGGGCGCATTCTTATCGATACCGGACGGAACAGCTACAGCGCCACTTTCGCTGCGGCTTACACTGTGCGCGCCAAGCCTGAGGCTCCCGTGTCAGCGCCCTGTACATGGCAGGAACTCGAACGCGGCGACGTTGGCCCGCGGACTTTTAAGCTGCAAAACATGGCGCAACGCATTGCCGAGGTTGGTGATCTGTGGGCGGACATGATTCGGACGAGGCGGTCGCTAACAAAGCCAATGGAGCGACTGGTAAAGTTAGATGCCGCCTGAAATGGTCCGCAGACTCCGCAGACGACAGCAGTAGTATGGATAGCGTGCGCATGACAACCGCAACGGCTCTCGGCTATCATCCCATCATCGGTATTGAGTAGAAGCGACACCAGCCTGTCTATTTTGTTTACATCCTGGGAGCAACGGAAGTAGTGTTAGAGGTTATTGACCTGGGTTGCGTCAGAGGCGATCGAAGACTCTTTAGCAACGTCGAGTTTTCGCTCAAGCCTGGCTCGTTTTTGCAGGTGCAGGGCGCGAATGGCTCGGGCAAAACCAGCCTGCTACGAATCATCTGCGGCTTGCTCGAACCCGCCGAAGGTGAGGTCAGATGGGAAGGTGCGAACATTCGCTCGCTGGGTGAGGAATATTCCGCAGCTATGACCTACATCGGCCATCGCAATGGGGTCAAAGATGAATTGACAGCCAGCGAAAACCTGCGCGTATCCTGCGGGTTGGCCGGCATCGATGTTAGCGAGACCGAAGCGAGTTCGGTTCTCGATAAGGTGGGGCTTAAAGGACGCGAGAGGCTGCCGGCGCGGCTGCTGTCTCAGGGACAACGACGCCGCCTCGCGCTGGCACGGCTTCTGGTTTGCAAAACTCCACTCTGGATCCTGGACGAAGTACTTACATCTTTAGACAAGAACGCAATCGCACTTATCAAGTCAATTGTTGAAGAACGTCTCGAAAGCGGCGGTATGGCCATTATTGCCACACACCAGGAACTCGATCTATCCGCAGGTTCGTTTCAGCGGCTCGAACTTGCATCGTGAGCGCAAAAGCGACTCTATCGATCATGCGCTGGTTAGTGTGGCGCGATCTGACGCTCGCATGGCGTCGCCGGGCGGACGTGCTCTCGACGCTCTTTTTCTTTGTAATTGTCGTCAGCCTCTTTCCTTTGGGAATCGGGCCGGAGACGAATTTGCTTCGCTCTATCGCCCCCGGAGTTGTGTGGGTCGCTGCGTTGCTAGCCTCGATGCTCTCATTGGGTCGCTTGTTTGCGAACGATTATCAGGACGGGACACTCGAACAAATTCTCTTGACGCCACAGCCGCTCTACCTGCTCGTCGTGGCCAAGATCTTTGCGCTTTGGCTTGTTTCCGGAGTACCCCTGGCATTGATCGCACCGCTTCTTGGCCTTCAGTTTGGTTTGCCGCAGGACACTCTGCTGGTACTGACCGCTTCTCTGCTCATCGGCACTCCCATCCTGTCTCTTATCGGATCGATTGGCGCAGCCCTTACCCTGGGCTTGCGTGGGGGCGGAGTGCTTGTTTCGGTACTGGTATTGCCTCTCTATATTCCAGCATTGATTTTTGGCGCTGCAGCTGTCGAAGCGAGCATCATGGGAACGAGTCCGCAAGCAAATCTTTCACTCCTGGGAGCAATGCTGGTGTTGGCACTCGTCTTCGCCCCGTGGGCAACAGCAGCTGGTCTGCGAATTTCTTTGGAATGAGGTCTGATTGTCTAAATGAGTAAGCGAAGGATAAACTGGTACCGTTACGCATCGCCGGCAAATTTTTATCCGCTTGCAGGGAAGCTGATCCCATGGTTCGCAATCCCGGCAGCGATTCTTTTTATCGTTGGCCTTTATGTGGGATTCGTAATCGCGCCCACCGATTTTCAACAGGGCGATGCTTACCGGATAATATTCATCCACGTGCCAGCAGCCTGGATGGGAATGTTTCTTTACGTGCTGATGGCGGTATATGCGGGTATTGGATGGGCTTTTAATGCGCGGCTCTCTTCGATGATGGCATCAGCCGTGGCGATAACGGGCGCGATGTTCACTTTCGTGTCGTTGGTGACGGGGTCGTTGTGGGGCAAACCCACCTGGGGGACCTATTGGGTTTGGGACGCGCGCCTGACCTCGACCCTGATCCTGATGTTCTTATACATTGGTTTCATCTCGCTCCAGTCCGCAATCGAAGACTACCGCCGAGCCGATCGAGCCGGCGCGGTGCTCGCCCTGGTCGGAGTGATCAATGTGCCGATCATCTATTTTTCAGTGCAGTGGTGGAACACACTGCATCAGGGCGCGTCAATTCGCATACTTGAAAAACCCACAATCGCGCCTCCGATGCTGGCTGCGATGCTGATCATGCTTGCGGCTTGCTGGCTCTATTCGGTGGCAGTGGTGCTGGCGCGAGTGCGGTGCATAATTCTCGAGCGCGAGCATAATGTAGCGCGCATCGCCGAGGCAGGAGCTTGAAATGAGACTTTCGGAAATATTCCACATGGGTGGCTACGGCTTTTACGTCTGGGGGTCGTATCTCATTACAGCCATTGCCATCGGAGGAGAGGTTCTGCTTTTAATGCGCCGTAAGCGGTCATTGCTGGCCCAGATGGATCACCAGGGGAAAGAAACTGATGAAAAAGCGTCATAAACGAATCGGCTTTATTATTCTCGGCCTTTCTGCTCTGGGAGTGGCCGCAACCCTCGCCCTGAATGCCTTTCAAAGCAACCTTGTGTTCTTTTTTAGCCCGTCGCAGGTAGCTGCCAAAGAAGCGCCGATTGGTCGCAAATTTCGCGTGGGCGGGCTGGTCGAGGAAGGCAGCATCAAACGCGATGGAGATGGCCTTACGGTAAAGTTCACGATTACCGATACGGCTCAAAGCATTCCGGTGGTCTACACGGGAATCCTGCCCGACCTCTTCAAAGAAGGTAAAGGCTGTGTGGCCCAAGGTAAGGTCGGCGAGGATGGTGTCTTCTATGCCGATGAAGTGCTTGCCAAACACGATGAGAACTACATGCCGCCCGAGGCGGGTGATGCAATTGAGCACGCACAGAAAGCCGGGCAAACTATGGTTGAATAGCGATTTTTTTTGTTCGTGTTTCTTTGTTTGATTTCGTAGATCGCGTTCTGGTCCCCCAAGAAGAGACAATCCACGAATTCACACAAACAGTGCTCGAAACTTACAAAGAACCAAAATGATTCCTGAGATAGGACAATTCGCCTTAATTATTGCCCTGCTACTGGCGATCACGCAGGCAATCTTTCCGATGATTGGCGCCGCGCGCGGCAACCAGTCCTTGATTGCCCTGGCAGCCCCAGCCGGTCAGGCACAATTCATCTTTGTAGCCATTGCGTTCTGCTGTCTGGCTTATTCTTTCATCGTCAATGACTTCACGGTACTGAACGTTGCCACCAACTCGAATACGCGGTTGCCGCTGCATTACCGCCTCGCAGCCACATGGGGATCGCACGAGGGCTCCCTGCTTCTTTGGAGCCTGATGCTTGCCCTCTGGACCGTTGCCGTCTCTCTCTTTAGCAAGCACTTGCCAAGGGAGATGGTCGCTCGGGTCCTCAGTGTCATGGGCATCATCAGCATCGGCTTTCTGCTGTTCATGTTAATGACCTCGAATCCTTTTGACCGTCTCTTTCCGGCCCCGGTTGATGGACGCGATCTCAATCCCCTGCTCCAGGACCCGGCCATGGTAGCGCACCCGCCGATGCTCTATATGGGTTACGTAGGATTCTCCGTAGCTTTTGCTTTTGCCATCGCGGCCTTGATCAGCGGCCGGCTTGACGCCACCTGGGCGCGCTGGTCGCGACCCTGGACCACTGTCGCCTGGGTGTTCCTGACACTGGGCATTGCGCTTGGCAGTTGGTGGGCTTACTACGAACTCGGATGGGGTGGCTGGTGGTTCTGGGATCCAGTCGAGAACGCTTCATTCATGCCATGGCTGGTGGGGACGGCCTTGATTCATTCACTAGCTGTCACGGAGAAGCGCGGCGGCTTTAAGAGTTGGACCGTGTTGCTTGCTATCTCAGCGTTCTCGCTGAGCCTTTTGGGAACCTTCCTGGTTCGCTCGGGTGTGCTGACTTCGGTCCATGCGTTCGCCACAGATCCGGAAAGGGGCGTCTTTATTCTGGCGTTTCTGGTAATCGTCATTGGGGGCTCGCTATTTTTATACGCATGGCGTGCTAAACAAGTGGGGCTCGGGAGTAAGTTCGACGTTGTCTCACGCGAATCGCTGCTGCTTTCAAATAATGTGCTCCTTACTGTCGCCGCAGGATCGGTGTTGCTTGGCACGCTCTACCCGCTAATTATTGATGCTCTAGGAATGGGAAAACTTTCGGTCGGTCCTCCGTACTTCAACAGCGTGTTTGTGCCATTGATGGTGCCAACGGCTCTTCTGATGGGAATTGGGCCAATCGCCCGCTGGCGCAAAGCCAGCCTCCCTGAGTTGGCCGTGCGCTTGCGCTGGGCCTTCGCAGCCAGCGCAATCACAGCCGTGCTTCTACCGCTGGTGCTGGCGGAATGGAAACCGTTGGTGAGCCTGGGACTTCTGCTAGCCTTATGGATTGTCACCACAGCCGCCTTGAATCTTCGGGATCGCTTAAGAAGTGTTTCGGGTCAGTTCAGCATTTTCCAAAAACTCCGGATGCAAAGTCGCAGTTACTATGGCATGCACCTGGCTCATATTGGTGTCGCGGTATTCATTGTCGGAGTAACATTGGTTACCGGCTACGAAACGGAAAAGGATGTCCGCATGGCAGTGGGAGAGACCGTGCACGTCGGCGGATATGATTTCCGTTTCCGCGGGGTAACTGATATTGCTGGGCCAAATTACCGTGCGGCGCGAGCCGAAATCCAGATTACCAAAGACGGATTGCCGCACCGAACCATGTACCCGGAAAAGCGCTCTTATATTGCATCGGAAAATGTGATGACCGAAACCGCAATCGACACCGGGCTATTTCGAGACCTCTACATCTCGCTTGGTGAGCCTCTGAGCGGAGGCGCATGGAGTGTGCGCGTGCACTATAAACCTTTTGTTAGTTGGATCTGGGGCGGCGCAATTTTGATGGCGCTCGGAGGTGGACTGGCGGTGATGGATCGACGCTATGCGATGGCCGCTCAGAAAGAACGCGCCGCAATGGAATCCACTAAGAAAGAGCCAGCCCCGGCGCTCGCCACAGCTTCGGTTAAAGAATCATGACACGTTATGTGATCCCACTGGGAATTTTCGTTGTCCTTGTAGCTTTCCTGGCTATCGGGCTTGGCCGCGATCCGCGCAAAGTGCCGTCGCCATTGATTGACAAACCAGCGCCCGATTTTCAGCTCACACAATTACACGATCCGTCGCGTACATTTTCTGCCGCCGAAATGCGCGGCAAGGTTTGGCTCCTGAATGTCTGGGCCTCCTGGTGCATCTCCTGCCGCGAAGAGCACCCGCTCTTTTTGAAACTGGCGCGCTCGGGCGAAGTTCCCGTCTACGGGCTTAATTACAAAGACAAGCGTGAGGAGGCGTTGCGCTGGCTCCAGGAATTTCGCGACCCCTACATCCTGAGTGTGGCCGATACCGAAGGGCGCGTCGGCATCGACTACGGAGTTTATGCTGTCCCCGAGACCTTCCTTATTGACCGCGAGGGCTTCATCCGCTTCAAACACATTGGACCGGTAACGGCAGGGGTTATAAATGACAAGATTCTCCCATTGGTGAGAGAGCTCAATAGATGAAACGTTTTGGGTTGGCAGTGATACTAGTCTACGCGGCAAGCTTCGGAGTACTTGCGCAAGAGGCCCGTCCTATGGCTGACGATCCGGAATTGGAGAAGCGGCTCATGAAGCTCTCGCAGGAGCTTCGGTGTCTCGTTTGTCAGAACGAAACTCTGGCAGACTCGCAGGCCGGCCTGGCAGTTGATCTCAGGCGTGAGATCCGCGAGCAGATGAAGGCCGGAAAGAGTGATCAGGAAATCATTGCCTTTCTAACCCAACGTTATGGCGAGTTTGTACTCTACCGGCCACCACTCAAGCCGGCTACGTATCTGCTCTGGTTCGGTCCCTTCGTGCTCCTGTTGGTTGGCCTCGCAGTCTTATATAAGTACGTGAAACAACGACGTGAAATGATTTCCGATCAGCCACTGTCTGCCGACGAAAGGCGTCGCGCCCAGGAACTTCTGCGCTCAAAGCCTGGAAAGGAAGTGACATGATCACCTTTTGGCTCATTTGCGCCGGCTTTGTCGCGATTGCGCTGGGGTTCATTCTGCCCCCACTGCTGCGACGCCCGACTGAAAATGGGTCAGAAGGAGATCGGCGTGAAGCGAATCTTGCCGTCTATCGCGATCAGCTTGCTGAGCTCGAGTCTGACCGGCAGAACGGCATTGTCAGTGAAGAACAGTACCAGTTGGATCGGATCGAGATCGAACGACGTCTACTCGAGGAAGTTGCAACGGTGGACGATAACAAGAAGGAGCAAAGGAATGCAGTTCCGGCCAACGCCCTGGTTTACGTGATTGCGCTGAGTTTGCCGTTGCTGGCAGTAGGGCTTTATCTGAGAATCGGCAACCAGAACGCGATCTCAGCAGCCCCTGCAACCGTCCGGCAGGCTGGCGCAGCAGGTCAGCCGGGCTCGAAGCGTCTCTCGCAGGAGAATATTGAAGCTAACCTTGCGGCGCTGAGGCAGCGATTGGACCAGAACCCGAAAGACTCGGAAGGATGGACCATGCTGGCTCGTTCGTACTCGGCGCTCCAAAGATATCGTGAAGCCAGCGAGGCCTACGAAAGAGCGACAAATCTTGAGTCTGACGACGCCGACCTTTGGGCCGATTATGCGTTCACTTTGGCGATGGCCAATGGACAGACGCTTCAAGGCCGGCCAACTGAACTGATCAAACGGGCCCTGAAACTGGACTCAGAGAATCCGAAGGCGCTGGAACTCGCCGGCAGTGCTGCATTCGAAGCGAAAGACTACGGCCAGGCCGTGGTCCACTGGGAAAAACTGTTGAAACGATTACCGGCAGATTCGGAGCTTACTCAGTCAGTTACTGAGCGAGTCAAGGGCGCGCAGGCACTGCGTAGCGGTGCTAACTGAGACACGATTATGACCAGGGAGAATATATTGTTCACGATCATTGGGGTGTTGCTCGGCTTTATTGTTGGATTCATGTTTGCCAGCTCGATGAATCAGCGTTACGGACCGGGGGCGCCTGTCCCAATTGCCGGCAGCCAAAATCTGCCGGCGGATCATCCTCCAATAGGCTCTCCAGGTGCAGGTGCAGCTAATCCGGCGGGCATGCAAGCCGAAGTTACTGCCTCGCTAGACCAAGCGCGCAGTGAGCCGAACAATTTTGAAGCCCAAATGCGAGCAGCCGAACTCTATTACCAAATTCAGCGCTATGACGATGCGATCGGATTCCTGTTGAGAGCAAACCAAATCAGACCCGACAATTACGAAGCTATTGTGGCGCTGGGCCGCGTGAATCTAGATGCGGAGAACTACGAAACTGCGGAGAAATGGTATGAGGCGGCACTGCTAAAGAAACCAAATGATGTGGGAGTGCTGGCCAGTCTCGCATTTACGGCACTACAGCGCGGCAATGCGACAGATGCCGAGAGGGCCATTGCCAACCTGGAAAAGGTCGACCCAAATAACGCTGATCTGTCTCAGTTTCGTGAGCGTCTCGCCACGTTAAAGGCAAAGTGAGTGAAGCGGGAGTGGATCAAGGTTCGATCGACATCCGGATTACATCTGAAAGCAACGTTCTTTCGATCTTCCCGTCCCTGCCGACCACTACGATCTGATTCCGTTCGATTGTCACACGGCGAATCGTACTCATAAAGCGTTCAATTCGTTCGCCAGCGCGCGTTTCAATGATTAAACGTGGACCGATCTCCGGCTCAGGTTCGGGTGGTGGTGGCGGCTGTCGCGGCGTCCGTCTTCTCGCGACGCCCCGCGCTGGCGGTGTCGTAGCTGGTTCGACATCTTCTACCGGCTTCTCTTCAGTCTTTGAAACGCCAGCGACTTCCGCCTCTCCCTTGGTTTCCTCTGCGACCTTTGTTTCTTCCTTTACAATTTCGGCAGCTTTCTCGCTGGCCCTGGGAGTCGGCTCGGTTCCCCGTCTTGTTGCCGCGCGGCGTCCTCGAGGTGTGCGGGCAGCGCGCCCGGGACGGGGTTCGGCAGTCTCAACAGGAACTTCCGGCGCCGGCGAGTCTGCTGGTGTCGCTTCGGGAGGTGACGTTACGACCTCGGATGGAGTAGGTTCCGGGGTAGCTTCCTCACTCGGGGTTGGCTCAGGTGTAGCTGTGGCGACTTCTTCGGCAGGAGGTGGAGGCTCTTCAATGCGCGCTCCGACGGAACTGACGCGCTTGCCCCTTCCTTCCGCGATTTGGGATTTCTCTGTTTCAGCCGGATCTGCCTCTGCCAGTAAAGCTCCGGGGGCCGGCTCAAAAGTGCTACCAAATCTGACGTGATAGATCCCTTCATCATCGTTCGGTGACCGGGCCTGTACCCTGAGAATTAGCTCTTCCCTTCTCCGGAGAAATACAGTCTTCGTAATAGAAGTGGGCACCTCTGCATAGACCGTGAACTTTAGCAGCGGGCGAAGGCCACCGGCCGTAAACACATCAATATCGCCATTGAGATTTCGGCTCTCGACCGTGATTGTGAGATCCCCAGGCCTCGCTTCGAAGGCGTAGTAATGATTGGTCAAACGAGAATCGCCAATGTCGCGGACAGCTATTTCTCCGACAAGGTCATTCGTGCGAACAGGGGAAGGGGTCGTTATATCGAGAGATTGTGCCAGAGTCGGACTGACAACGAGGAACAGGAACAGCAGCGGCGCAAGCCGCCCGCAGGCGCGCTTTGCCGAGATCAGTAACAGGTGCATTGCGAAGAACCTACGAGCCAAAATCGCATCCGCGACGCCTACATCCGGGGAAATAGAAGCTAAGAATATCAGATCTGAGCTAATTGAGAAGGGTTCGAAATAGTTTTTGCGCCGCCCCGCCAAAAACTTGGTAGCATGTACTCGTAATGGAATGCCCGCGTTGTGAAAGCACACGTATTCAGCGCGGCTACAAAGACTCGACCATTCTCTATCGCCTGGCCCGAATGCAGGAGTTACTGTGCAATAACTGTGGGCTGGAATTCAGAAGCTTCGACGTCTTCGGCCGCTTTATACGCACGCCGTCAACCGGGAAATCGGTCAACCGGCGTAGCGCACCCAGATACCACGCCCACCTACCCGCTACTATCAGTCTTGGCCAACAGGAACCCGGCAAAGACAAATTGACTTTCTCGCAACCCGTGCGGGGCCATTGTGAAACGATCAGCAGCACGGGCTTGGAGGTCTCTTTTGTCGGGCTGCGCTTCGGGCCGGAAGAGTTTGATCAGGCCGGTCGAATACTTCTGGTGAGCATCGTACTTCCGAACGGGCCGGTTGACGCGGTAGTGAGCACGGTAAGTCACGTACACCTTGAAAAGGAACGTGGCCTACCGACGTGGCTGATAGGGGCGTCGATTATGCAGATGAGCGACACGGACAGGGAGCGACTCACAGTCTATCTCGACAAAAGAGCTGAGGGCGGGCCACCTCTGGACGTCGAGTGACCCGCACCAACTCAGATTAACCTTCAGATTTAACGGCAAAGACGCGCACGCTGGCAGCATAGTCGTTGACGTTATACCTTTGCAGGAGCTCCGCCAGTTTGCCATGTAATTCGGAGTGAACGGTTGTCACGGGTTCCGGCGCGCAGCAGCTATAGGATCCTGATGTTTCCCGGTCTTTGGTTAGAGTGGCCATCGGAGGCGAACAGCAGCCGGATTGGTTTTCGATCTTTCCATAGGCATTTAGATCGGCGCCGCTGTCGATGATTTCGACGTGGGCGATGCCCGCCTCCTGAAGGCCGCGGCGGTAGTCTTCAACAGCGATTGCTCCGGCAATGCAGCCCACGTACGCCAGCAGGTCATCCCCTAATTCCTGCGGCAGTGGTTGCTTCAGCGCGATGTCACTGATCGCCACTCGGCCTCCGGGTTTTAACGCACGGGCCATCTCACGAAACACAGCGGGCTTGTCTGGCGCCAGGTTGATTACACAATTGCTGATGATACAGTCGACGCTGTGGTCCGGCAGTGGCAACCGATCGATCGAGGAAAGGTGGAACTCGACATTGTCGGGCGCACCTTCGGCCAGCCTGCGGGCCGCATTACGTCGCGCCAATTCGATCATCTCCGGTGTCATGTCTATCCCGAACACTCGACCTGTTGGTCCGACTTTCTGAGCGGCCAGAAACACGTCCAAACCGCCTCCCGAACCGAGATCAACCACCACCTCAACTGCGCGCAGATTGGCAGTCGCTGTGGGGTTACCGCAGGAAAGGCCCATGTTCGCCTCGGCCGGGATGGATGACAACTCCTCGGCGGAGTATCCAAAGGCTTCAGCGACAGCCCGCACCCCGCCTTGCTCACTTGAGAGACCGCTCAACGCAGTAGCTCCGTACCGCGACCGCACCGCTTCAACAATTCCTTCTGACATAAACCTTTCCCTTTCACATCCAGAATGTCGTATACGCCTGTGCGTATCTGACAAGATACTACCGCCCGCCAGACACATGTGTCAAGCCGTATTTATAATGCAACCCGAAAAACGTGCTTCAGTAAGCCGCATTGTTTCTCGCCGATTCTCTTGAGGCGCACAATACTAGACGTGGAAAGATTTTACTTAACGCGCTTCAGCAAGCGCGTGACGAAGCGCCCCTTCAAGCGTCGGAAACTGAAACACGTATCCTGCTTCTTTAAGCCGGGCGGGTTCTACGCGCTGGCTTGATAACAGAAGCGCATCGGCCATCTCGCCAAACGCCAGCCGCGCCCCAAAGGCCGGGACCGGGAAAAACACCGGACGCGACAAAACCTTGCCAAGAGTCTTTGTGAATTCCGAGTTGCGTACGGGATTCGGCGCGACGACATTGATAGGTCCCTGAATCTCCTTATTCGAAAGCGCGAATTCAATCACTCCAATAACGTCTGTCAGTGCGATCCAACTCATCCACTGTTTACCGTCACCAATCCTGCCGCCAATGCCCATGCGAAACGGCGGCAGCATCTTTGCTAAAGCCCCACCTTTGCCGTCGAGGATAATGCCAAAGCGGAGATTCACTACTCGTATTCCTTTCTCAGCCGCCGGTGCAGTTGCCTTCTCCCAGTCAACACCTACACCCGCCAGAAAATCCTCACCGGCTTGGCTTGTTTCAGTCAGAACTTCGTCGCCCCGAGAGCCGTAGTAACCAATTGCCGAGGCCGAGATGAACACGTCAGGAGGTTGTGAGAGCTGAATGAAGGACTCGCTCAGTAGTTTTGTGCCTTTAATGCGACTTTCGCGGATGCGAGCCTTTTTTTCTTCATTCCAGCGACCGTCGGCGATGCTTTCACCGGCGAGATGCACCACAGCGTCAAAGCCCTCGATGCGCGCCAGAGCAATGCTGTACCTTTCGGGACTCCACTCGATCTCATTGGCGTTTGAAGGTGCATGACGGACCAGGCGGGCCACCTCATGACCAGCAGTCTCCAAAGATTGCACTAACGCCGAACCGACCAATCCGTGTGACCCACTGATGAGTATTTTCATTAGTGAAGCCTCCTGTTCGATCCAAACCATCTGATTGTAGAAAACCTTTACTAGAGGTTATCAAACTATCCTTCAGGCTGAAAGATGTGTTTTCTAAGTAGTATTTGGTTTGTTTGTGTTAATGCTCTTAAGCTAAACTAGGCGCAAAATTATTTTGGGAGGAACCTCACCATGAGCAACGAAGAATTCGAAAGAAGAATGGAATTCATTATTGAGCAGCAAGCGCAATTTGCTTCTGATATGCAACAATTGCGTGAAGCACAAGCCCACACCGAACAAGTTTTGTCCCATACCGGTGAAGTTGTGGCCCAAACTGTCGAAGTAGTCGCCAGGACAAGTGATGTTGTGTCCCAGACTGTCGAAGCTATGGCCCAGTCAAGTGACGTTGTCCTCCGGCTTGCCCAGGGAACGTTTGAACGGTTCGAGGATGTTGACGCAAAGATTAATGTCCTCGTGGATTCTCAGATTCGCACTGATGAGAACCTACAGAGCTTGATTGCGGTTGTGGACCGTTATTTTAGCGGTGGCCGGGATGATAGAAGGATGTGAAATGGCTTGCGTTTAGCGGCAAGATCGTTAGAATGATGCCTCACTAGATCTACCAAATATCAAAGGAGCAACCTCATCATGCTTCGACTCACGTTTCTCACGACGTTTTGTTTCGTCCTACTGATCACTCTTTCTTTCTTGCTTAGCCCAGGCTTAAGTCAAACAGCACCTCCCCTTCTACGAATCACCACAACGAGCGAAGAGATAGTCAACCTCAATCCTTCGATCAGCGGGGATGGCTCCCAAATCGCCTTCGAATCGTCAGGAGACCTGACTGGCGCCGGAGAGAGTCCAGGCTTCCGGGCCTTTCGCGCCAATGTTGCAGGCTCTTCGGTAACATTTGCTCGAATCGCCACTTCGCGCGCCGTCACCCCCGCCATTTCTCAGGACGGATCGCGCATCGCCTTTGCTTCAGCCGAGGATCTGATCGGCCGAAATTTAGATCGCAATTCAGAAATCTACCTGTTTGACGGGAGCGAGCTTAAGCAGGTTACTGAAACCACTCCAGATGACCATACTACACGGCTGGGTGATGGAAGCTTCCAACCATCGATCAGCGATGATGGTCGTTGGATTGCGTTCTCGTCAAACCGGAACCTCGTGGGCCAGAACGCCGATCAGAATTTTGAGATATTCCTGTTCGATGTTGAAGGCGCGCGTTTCACTCAGATTACAACCTCGCTGAGCGTTGTGGGCGCCACAAATGCAAAACTCAGCGGTGACGCCTCGCGGATCGCTTACCTCAGCGAAAATGAAGGCGAACAGGAAGTGCTTCTGCGCAATCTCACTACAGGCGCCACTGATCGCATTGCTACCGGCTCACTGTCTTTGACCACCGGTCGGGCCATCAGCGATGACGGTCGGCGTGTCGTTTACGCGGCAGTAGAGGCCGAGAGCCAGACGCAAGTGTATCTCTACGATAGCAGCACCGGGCGCGTCCATCAGATCACTTCTCTGGGCGCGCGCCTAACCGATGTTTCTCTTAATCCAACGATTAGTGGCGATGGGAAACGAATAGCTTTCGCGACTCGGCGATCTGTCATCGGGCAGAACAGCGACAACAGCGTCGAACTCTATCTGTACGATGTGCCGACCGCAGCTTTTACTAAATTGACAAGCGCACCCGCGCGGGCCACGGCCGAAGTGATTGCTTCTCTCAATGACGATGGTTCAATGGCCGTCTTCAACTTTCCGAGGGTTATCTCCGATCCTGATGTAAACAACGATCATGCGAATAAGAGCGAGATCTATCTGTTGTCCCTGGCTCCGCGTGCAGCGTTCGGCGAACTCACTGTCCTGAATGGGGCAGCGTTGGGTAACGAGCCGGCAACGCTCAAACCGATTGCCCCGGACAGCATTGCGGTGGCGCGAGGCAATGCTCTCGCAAACGATGTCAAGCAGGCCACGCGACTTTTCGATCAATCGTTTCCACGCTCGCTGACTGGAACTACGGTAAGTGTCGCAGGCCAACTTGCTCAGTTACTATTTGTCTCGCCTACTCAAGTTAACTTTGTCGTTCCACCAGAGACGAGCACTGGTCCAACAGAGGTGATCGTTACAAACTCCGATGGCTTTAGCTCCATTGGGAGCATCCAGATCGCCGCGGTCGGTCCTGGTCTATTCACTACGACCGGTGATGGACGCGGCGAAGGGATCGCTTTGAACTCCGACACCTTCGCAGCCGGGCCCTTTGATCCAAGTGATGGCAGGCTTCGGTTGACACTGTTTGCTACCGGCGTCCGGAATGCGAGCAACGTGTCTGTTTCGGTCGGCGGCCAGTCACTAACTTCCGAAACGGTTTTGAGGTCTCCCGATCTTCCCGGCCTTGATGAGATTCACATCCACATTCCCCCTGATCTGCGTGGCGCCGGTGCGGTCGCTTTAGTGCTCACTGCGGCAGGAGTCAATAGCAATCAGATTGGGCTCACCATCTCCGGGAGTCCTCTACGGGAGATCATGATTAACGAAATACTCATCGATCCACCCGACGGTCTAAGTGGCGACGCGAATGGCGATGGCGTCCGCGACTCGAGTCACGACGAATTTGTTGAGTTAGTCAATACAACCGGTCGAGACCTCGATATCAGTGGCTTTCAGTTGATGACGCGCAGCGCAACAGCACCGACCGATTCGCTGCGGCATAGATTCGCTTTGGGAACCATCCTTCCCGCAGGAACAGCGATCGTTGTCTTTGGCGGGGGCAATCCGGATCCAGCCGATCCACGCTTTAAGAGTGCCCCAGTCGTTAAGGCCTCCGCCGGAGGGCTTTCATTGCTGAACTCGGGCGGTATCGTGACTCTACGAGACACCACCGGCGTGACTATTAACTTTGTTGGCTATGGAGGCGCCACGGGACTGCGGGGCGATCAGAACCAATCGTTGACGCGTGCGCCTGATGTAGATGGCCCATATGCTTTGCATCAAACGGCTACTGGCAGTGATGGAAGACTCTTCAGTCCTGGTACTCGCGTGGATGGGAGCGCTTTTCTGTCTCAGCCAGCCATCTCGCGCATTACAATCTCTCCTGAATCGGCAATCGTCACGGCTGGCGAGGAATTGTCGTTCGCTGCTCTTGCGTTCGATGAGAACAGCCAGGAGCTATCTGGCGTGCTTTTCAAGTGGATCTCGAGTGATTCTTCTGTAGCCACAATTACGAACGACGGCGTGGTCCGAGGGGTCGCACCGGGAACAAGCCAGATCACTGCCTCAGCGCGAGGCGTGCACTCAACCCCCGCAACCCTAACGGTGAAGGCCGCTCCAACTCCTACTCCGACTCCTTCGCCGAGTCCCACGGGGGTTCCAACGCCTGGCCCAACTCCGTCACCATCGCCTTCGCCCTCGCCATCACCATTACCTTCACCTTCACCAGTTCCGATGCCACCAGTCGTGATCAGCGAATTCCGCACACGGGGACCAGGTGGCGCCAGCGACGAGTTTATAGAGCTTTACAACAACTCTGATCAGCCCGTCGTGATAGGTGGCTGGAAAATACGGGGGTCCAGCGCCACTGGAACCATTACTAACAGAATGACGATCGCCACAGGCGTGATCATTCCAGCACGCGGCCATTTTCTGGCGGTTAATTCGGTGGGATATACCGGCGTGGTCTCCGGAGATCAACCCTATACAAGCGGCATCAGTAACGACGGGGGGATTGCGCTGACTCTGCCTGACGATTCAATCGTCGATCAGGTGGGTATGGCGCCAGCCTCTGCTTTTAGAGAAGGAATGCATCTAGCTCCGCTGGTGAGTGACGCCAATCAGAGCTATGAACGGAAACCGGGAGGGCCAAATGATAGTACTCAGGACACGAATGATAACTTTGATGACTTTCTCCTGACGACTCCGAGCGATCCCCAAAATCTGAACAGTGCTCCAACGCCGGGGCAAACTCCTGGACCCTCCCCGACCCCAAGTGTTTCGCCTTCACCAAGCGCATCGCCATCGCCCTCGCCAACGGCTGGCGCTGCCGTAGTGATCAGTCAGGTCTACGGTGGCGGTGGCAACTCGGGAGCGCCTTTGAGGAATGATTTTATTGAGATCTTTAATCGGGGAACTACGGCAGTGGATCTCGCGGACTGGTCCATACAATACAGCAGCGCGACCGGCTTGAGTTGGTCGGTAACTCCTCTAGCAGCTTTTTCTCTTCAACCAGGACAGTACTATCTCATTCAAGAAGGTTCAGGAGGCAATAATGGCGCAACGTTGCCTGCCGGTGATTCCGTGGGAAGCATTGCGATGGCTGCGGGAGCCGGTAAGGTCGCGCTCGTGAATGCAACTACGGCGCTCAGTGGGACTTGTCCTTCTTCAGAGACGATTGTCGATCTTGTCGGTTATGGAAGCGCAGCGAGCTGCTTTCAAGGAACCGGGCCCACCGCTAGTCCCGGCAGTACGACGGCTGTCAAGCGAAACGCGAGCGGATGCAGCGACACACAAAGCAACGTAGCTGATTTCATTGTTGGGCCACCTACACCTCGGAACAGTGCAGTTGGGTTAACACCGTGTTCCGCTCAGGCCCACTTTACCTCGAGTGGTTATTCGTATGAGCTCTTTCGGGGAATCTCGTTCGTTTCGGGGATCGTCTTCTTGGTCGGTTAAGAAATGATATCGATACTAACGCACAACCCCGGTGAGTGGGCTCGATGCGCTGGCATATAGACGCTTGTTCATGCGCCCGGCAAGATACGCAAGGCGCCCGGCCTCGATCGCAAGCTTCATCGCTTCGGCCATCTTCGCCGGATCTTGCGCCTCCGCAATTGCGGTGTTCATTAATACGGCATCGGCGCCCAATTCCATAGCGATTGCCGCATCGCTGGCTGTACCCACGCCGGCATCGACGATTATCGTCGCCTCCGGCAGTTGCTCACGCATGATTCGCAAATTCGCGGGATTCTGCACTCCAAGTCCCGAGCCGATCGGAGCCGCCAGCGGCATTACCGCGGGACAGCCAGCATCGAGGAGCTTTTTAGCCATGATGAGATCATCATTGAAGTAAGGCAAAACCACAAAGCCTTCCTTCACCAACACGCGCGCTGCTTCCAGTGTCTGCTCGTTGTCCGGAAACAAGGTGGTTTGATCGCCAATCACTTCCAACTTGATCAGCTCGGTTTGCAGAGCTTCGCGGGCCAGCCGGGCCGTGCGAATGGCTTCCTCGGCCGTGTAGCACCCCGCCGTGTTAGGCAGGATCTGGAGTTCGGGATCGAGGTGATCAAGTAAGGATTCCGCGCTGCGGTCGAGCGGAACGCGTCTGACGGCAACCGTCACCATGGTAGCCCCCGAGGCCCGGTGCGCCGCCTTCATCTCTTCATAGCTGCGATATTTGCCAGTGCCGATGATTAAGCGGGATGCATAAGACTTACCGCCTATCTGAAACTCGCTGGTTCGGCCCGACGCTGCTGTTGACATAGCAATACTCATCACTAATTACTCATCACTCATTACTCATCACGAGTTCTTCATCACTGCGATTATGATAGCTCAAATTTCCAAAAGCCGCCCCCGACGAAGTGTACAATCTCGACACGGTCACCTTCCTCCAGTCTCACGGTGGACCAGTCGATACGTCTAACCACGACGCCGTTATGCTCGATGGCAATGCGGTCTGAAGCGAATGAAAAGAGAGCAATCAAATCACCCAGGGTTGTCTCATGAGCAACCTCTCGATACTCACCGTTCACCTGAATGCGCAAGCTTGTCCTCTTTAATCTTTATTGAGCGGGGACGATTACTCGCCTGATCTCAGTGGTTTCGGCGCCGGCCGTGGCGCGAATGAGTATTGCAGCTCGACCGGAGGTGAAATGAGGAATCTGTGTCGGGACGATAGCGATGCCATCTTGCCCAGTCTTAACGGTCTGGATCACGGGCCGGAAAGTGGTGCCGAGGACTTTGACTGAAACCTGTGCGCCACTCGTCGGCCTAAAGTTAGCGCCCGCATGCTGGCCGACCATGACTCGCAGCACCAGCTTATCCCCCGACTGGAACTCATCGTTGTCCAACAAAGAGACCGTTAAGCCCTCATCCGCTGGGCGCGACTCTCCTAAAGGTGACTCACGCCGAGAGTCGGATACTGGCGACTGCGAGGCCGCCGGAGATTCTTCCCCAAAAGGACTTCCTACTTCCCGAGGAGGTTCTCCGCTGGGCGTTTCCATCTTTTGTGCCTGCATTTGAGCTTGTAAGAGCATCTCCTCCGCGATGGTCGTCACAATTATCTCTTCCGGTGGCTCAGCGGCGGGCGGTTCAATCGGAGTAGACACTGAGAGAAGCTCATCTGCGATCGACGTCACAATTTCATCTGCCGGAGGCTCTGTCGGCTGAGCTGATGAGAGCAGTTCTTCCTCGAGGGGCGTGGCGACCACTTCGAAAGTAGGCTGGGCAGAGGGCGGCTCTACAGGATGAACTTCTTCCTGACCGGAGGTCGCAGTCACTTCAACCGGTAGCTCAGGTAGAGGAGGCACGGCAATCTCAGGCGGAACGGGTATTTCCTGACCATTGGGGGGAGCTGTCGAAGCCGCAGCTTCACCGCCACCCATGCGTTTGAGGTCTGCAATTCGCCCGGCATGGATGGCGGCGCAGATCAACCTATGTTGTCGTTTTAGCCGTTCGGCCAACACCTGCTCATCAAAACCGGCGGCAATCAGATCCTCATAGGTTGCGCGCTTGCTGGCCAGAATGGCGCCTCCGGAGTAGACGAGCGAAAGGATCATTGGCGACTCGATCCCTTTGTCTTCCGTTTGCACATGATAGATAACACCATCATGTTCCACGTCAGTGTTGTAACCGGTAATCACTCTGTTCTATTCCGTCGTTAGCTGAACTATACACACCCCTAATGAACTCATTTAGAGTGAGGTCAGGCGAACGGTAGCACAGTAATTTTTGCACGGTCAATCATCATTTTTTCGCGGGATTCCTCAAATACTGGCTTGCTTGACACCCTTGATCAGTTCGACTACGATTCGGCTTGTACAATGATTCTCAATCTATACTCAATCGATCGAAAGACGTGAGCGTAACGTCCGAAGATCAGTTGACAATTGAAGTGCGAGAAGGGTCGCCCGCGAATGTCGTTTAGTCATTACGACTACTTGCCCATATTACTGATGTTCATTGTCGCAGCGGGATTTGCTGTGGGCAACATTCTGCTTTCGCAACTGGTCGGACAACGAAAGCGAACAAGAACGAAGTTGATGCCTTATGAATGTGGCATGGATCCGGTAGGATCGGCTCGTGAGCGTTTCTCAGTTAAATTTTACCTGATCGCGATGATCTTTATCATCTTTGACATTGAAGTAATCTTTTTGATCCCCTGGGCGGTAGTCTTTAAGACTCTTGCCAGCCCGGGCTACGATCTGGGAACGCTGGTTTATGTCGAAATGATGGTATTTGTAGCGTTGCTGTTTGCAGGCTACATCTATGTATTAAAGAAAGGGGCGCTGGATTGGAATGAAGGCGCTCGCAAGGAGCAACCCGAGTTGTTGCCCGAGGATCGCGCGGGACGCGAGCAGACCCGCACGGCAGCTTGATTGCAATCATTATGGGTCTCGAAAACAAAATTGCTGAAGCTCTGCCGGAAGTATTAACGAGCCGCTTGGACTCGCTCATCAACTGGGCGCGGAAGTCATCACTCTGGCCGGCAACTTTTGGTCTGGCTTGCTGCGCCATCGAGATGATGAACGCGACTTCAGCCCGCAACGATCTAGCCCGCTTTGGTTCGGAGGTATTTCGTGCGAGCCCTCGTCAGGCTGATGTCATGATCGTCTCGGGAAGAGTGTCAAGAAAAATGGCCCCCGTACTCCGGCGCATCTATGATCAGATGCCAGAACCTAAATGGGTAATCTCGATGGGCGCCTGCGCGACTTCGGGGGGCGTTTTTGACAATTACGCCATCGTTCAGGGCGTAGACAAGATCGTTCCAGTAGATGTATATGTTCCGGGTTGCCCCCCGCGACCGGAAATGCTAATTCATGCCGTGATGATGCTACAGGATAAGGTGATGAAGGAATCGGTTCGCGATCGTCGCGACGTTCCCGAAGAGGAAGCCCGCGAAGCCTTCAGGCCGGGCACGCTTCCGGTTACCGATGGTTCAACGATAAGAGAGTCCGTTACCCCCGAATCGCGGCCCTATACCATTGCTTCGCGACACGAGCGCCGCCGGTCTTCCTAGGAAAAACTGCGATGCGGGTCATCGATGACAACTGAGGCAAACAACGAACAATTCTCACCAGCGCAGAATCCCGCGGACCACGCCAGGAGTCCTGATTACAAGTCGTCTCCTTCTCGTGTGGCGAAGTCATTGCAGGCAGAGCACCCGGAATGGGTTATCGAGGTCATCGAGGCGAACGGCGAAGTGACCGTGATCGTTCCGCGCGATCAGATCGTCGCACTCTGCTCTTTCCTGAAGTCTCAGCCCGGCGCTAACTTCGATTTTCTTTCAGACATCTGTGGGGTTGACCGCGGGGTGGAGGAAGAGCCGCGCTTCGAGGTCAACTATCATCTATTTTCGACGACGTTGCATCACCGCATCAGACTGAAGGTCATCCTCTATGAGCATGACGTTCATGTGCCGACGGTGACCGGCGTGTGGCGCACCGCCAACTGGCACGAGCGAGAAACTTACGACCTTTTTGGAGTCATCTTCGATGATCACCCTGATCTGCGAAGAATCCTCTTGCCGGATGACTGGCAGGGGCATGCACTGCGCAAGGACTTCCCATTGCGTGGGTATGAACCGTACAGCCTCACTTGATTTTTGATTTCTGATCTTTGATTTGCGATTTTGCTCGAATCGCAAATCAAAAATCGCAAATCGAAAATCGGAAGATGGGAACAACAACCAACATTCCACCTCAGTTTGAGGTAGTCGATCGTCCGCTCGATAGCTTGATGACGATCTCCATGGGGCCGCAACACCCTTCGACTCATGGTGTCCTGCGTCTCGAGTTGGTGCTCGATGGTGAGGTGGTCGTGAATACGATTCCCGATATCGGCTACCTCCATACGGGAATGGAGAAGCTCTTTGAATATAAGAAGTACCAGCAGGGAATCGTCATCACCGATCGGATGGATTATCTGAATCCGCTTGGAAACAACCTCGCCTATGTCATGGCGGTTGAGAAACTACTCGATCTGGAGATTCCCGAGCGGGCTCAAACGATTCGCGTGCTGATGTGTGAGTTGCAGCGAATCGCCTCGCACCTTGTGTGGCTGGGAACGCACGCGCTGGACATTGGCGCAATGACCATATTCTTCTATTGCTTTCGTGAACGCGAGAAGATTCTTAACCTAATTGAGGCAGCTTCCGGTGGCCGTTTGACGCCTTCGTACTTCCGCATCGGAGGGCTAATGATGGATCTGCCGGCGGGCTTCGAGCGTCGCGTCCAGCAGTTTCTCGACGATTTCCCCCGGGCGCACGCTGAGTTCCACAAGCTCCTCACGGGCAATCGAATCTTTCAGCGCCGAACTCAGGGAGTAGGCCAGATCTCCGCAGCCGACGCCATCGATTGGGGTCTATCGGGACCATGCTTGCGAGGCAGCGGCGTCCATCTGGATTTGCGACACGTCAATCCCTATACCAGCTATGAGAAGTATGATTTCGAAGTACCGACGGAAGCTGATGGTGACGTTTGGGCTCGGTATTTGGTGCGCATGCGGGAAATGTTGGAGTCCCACAAGATCGTGATCCAAGCCCTCTCGAGACTTAAACCAGGTCCCGTCAAGGCGGATGCGCCAAAGGTAGTGCTGCCCGATCGCGAAGCAATGAAGACACACATGGATGCGCTCATTCACCACTTCTTGATCGTCGCCGAAGGATTCGATGTTCCAGCGGGAGAGGCCTATCAGGTGATCGAGGCTTCAAAAGGGGAGCTGGGCGTTTATGTAAGATCCGACGGTGGACCAAAACCTAGTCGCGTGCATTTTCGGGGACCTAGTTTTGTCAACCTTTCCGCGCTGCCGCAGATGGCACAAGGCTCGATGATTGCTGACGTTGTTGCGATCATCGGCTCGCTGGACATCGTGTTGGGAGAGATTGATAGGTAGGAAGAGGGGTATGGGGCCTATAGGACCTATAAGACTTATATGACCTATATTCAAATTGGGCCTCGTTCGCAGCCGGTGAGAATTCAGGACGAGATCGACACTTTCTCCCCCGAAGTCGAAGCGGAGATAGATCGCCATCTCGCCAAATACCCGGTCATGCGTTCCGCAATTCTACCTCTCATGTTTATTGTGCAGCGCGAGCGCGGGTATCTGGATCCCCCCGGGGTTGCATACCTGGCAAAGCGACTGAAACTGCGCATTACCGACATCTGGGAAGTCGCGACTTTCTATTCGATGCTCCACATGGCACCGATCGGCAAGTACCACATTCAGGTTTGTCGAACACTGTCGTGCAAGATCCTGGGATCAGACAAAATCACCAGCTATTGTGCGGACAAGTTGGGGATCAAGCCGGGTGAGACGACAGCGGACGGCCGCTTTACGCTTTCGGAAGTCGAGTGTCTTGGATCCTGCGGGACAGCGCCAATGTTCCAGATAAATTTCGACTATCATGAGAATCTTACTCCCGAGAAGGTAGACCAGATTCTGGCGTCATTGCCCTAGACCTTTACGATTGATCATGTTTATTGGCGCTATCGGATGCGAACCCTTGCAGCTTGCCCGCGTTCATCTCGAGAACTCGCGGAGGCTCGAGGTGTATAAAAAACACGGGGGCTACGAAGCTTTAGCCAGGGTTCTAAAGTCCCTGACCCCCGACGACGTTATCAACGAAGTAAAGAAGTCTGCCTTGCGCGGCCGGGGTGGCGCCGGTTTTCCTACGGGAATGAAATGGAGCTTCGTCCCAAAAGATTCACCCAAGCCAAAGTATGTTGTCTGCAACGCCGATGAGTCCGAGCCGGGTACATTCAAAGATCGCTACCTGATGGAGCGCGATCCCCACCTTCTGATTGAGGGTATGCTGATCGCCGCCTACGCTCTCGGTTCGCACGTTGGATACATCTACACACGCGGCGAGTACAAGTACCTCATCGATATCATGGATGAAGCGATTGCTGAGGCTCGCACAGCCGGACTCCTTGGGGAAAACGTCATGGGCAGCGCTTTTACCTGCGAGATCTACACACACACTGGCGCCGGCGCCTACATCTGTGGTGAAGAAACTGCGCTGTTAAGTTCACTCGAAGGGCTGAGGGGCCACCCCCGCATGAAGCCTCCCTTCCCTGCCGTGTCTGGTCTTTATGGCTGTCCTACCGTTGTCAACAACGTCGAGACTCTTACTGCAGTACCCGACATCATCAAAATGGGCGGCGAGGCCTATCAACAACTGGGAACCGAGAAGAGCGGCGGCACCAAGCTCTGGTCAGTCTCGGGCCACGTCAATCGCCCGGGAGTTTACGAATTGCCCATGGGTTATGACGACATGGAAAAGTTCATCATGGAAGACTGTCACGGGATGCGCGACGGCAAGCGGTTGAAGGCGGTTATTCCAGGAGGCTCGTCTGTCTATATCATGAGTGCCATAGACATTATCGGTAAAGACGTGAGAATGGATTATGAAGGACTGGTAAACGCTGGTTCGATGGTTGGGTCGGGCGGCTTTATAGTCATGGACGAAACCGTCGATGTTTTTGAATCTACCAAGAACCTCACCGAGTTTTACAAGCACGAGTCCTGCGGCTGGTGTACACCCTGCCGCGAAGGCACCGACTGGCTGGTAAAAATTTTTAAGCGGATTGAGAAAGGTGGAGGTCGCCCAGGCGATGCCAAACTGTTGCTGGACCTATGCGACAACATCGAAGCGAAGTCATTCTGTCCACTGGGTGATGCCGCGGCTTGGCCTATTCAGTCCGCCATTAAGAGATTTCCTGAAGATTTCAAACGCAGGCTGGCGTCAAACGGTAATACCAATTCTTAATAGTCGCGTTTTTAGCACGCGAGAAAATCGGTGGGCGGACAGCAGTAACTAGAGTTAAGAATCATGTCGACCGAGACAATCAGGGTCACTCTAAACAACAAAGACTATAACGTGCCCAAAGGTGCGCGTCTAATCGATGTGTGCCGCGAACAAGGCTTCGATATTCCCTCATTCTGCTATTACGCCGATCTCGCACTCCAGGCCTCCTGTCGCATGTGCCTGGTCCGCATCGAGAAGATGCCAAAGCTTCAAACCTCCTGCACGATCATCTGCACCGACGGTATGGTCGTCACTACCAAAAGTGAAGAGATCGAGAAAGCTCAGCGCGCGATGCTGGAGTTTCTGCTGGCCAATCACCCGCTCGATTGCCCCGTCTGCGATCGTGGCGGCGAGTGCGAACTCCAGGAGATGGCCTTTGACTGGGGTGGCCTGGAGGAACGGTTCACCGAGAGTAAAAACTATCATCCGGAAAAGTATCTCTCGCCAATGGTTGCCAACGATCCTCAACGTTGCATCCTCTGCAAGCGCTGCACCCGCGTCTGCGATGAATGGATGGGGGAGGACGCGATTGAGGCAGGCGGCCGCGGCGCCAACACAGTGATCGGCACTTATGGTGGTTGGCTCGACTGTTCCCAGTGCGGTAACTGCATCGAGGTTTGTCCCACCGGCACACTGCTGGATGGCACTTACCGGCATCAGGCGCGACCATGGGAGTTGGCTCAGACAATATCGACCTGCACTTATTGTTCTGACGGTTGCCAGATGTCGCTAGGCTCGCGCGGCGGCGAGTTGATGCGGATTGTCGCTCGAGACCGTTATGTCAACGGAATTAATGGGGAATTTCTTTGCATAAAAGGACGTTTTGGACACCCATTTGTCAATCATGAAGAGCGCTTGCGCACGCCGTTGATTCGTTACAAGAAGGATGGCAAGTTGTTGCCCGCAACCTGGGACGAGGCGATCCGGCACGTTGCCCGTAATCTCGACACGCTCGCCGAGAAGTACGGCCGCAGCTCAATTGGCGTAGTCGGCAGCCCGCGTCTCACTAACGAAGCACTATACATCCTGCATAAATTTGCGACGGAATTGGTGGGAACGGATAACTTCGTCTCCGATGATGCTTTCAGCCTCTCACCCTTTCTTGAGAATTTGGGCGCGCCACTCGCTACCCATCATGACATCCGGCACGCTAAGACCATTCTGCTGCTGGGTGGAGAGCCGGAAGAATTACAGCCACTGACAGGAAAACAGATTCGGCAGGCCGTGCGGAATGGCGGCGCATCGCTACTCGTTGTTAACAGCGTGCCAATTCGTCTCGTCGAGCAGGCGGCACAATTCGTTCACATTCGGCCCGAAACCCTTGATGCTGCTGTGCTGGCGTTGGCGGATCCCGGCAGTTCTCAGGCCGCAAGCCGCGCGATGGGTATCCAGGCCAGTGAGTTTCAGGCATTGCGACAACTTATCGAACTGACTGAGGGCGACTTGATTGTGATGTTCGGAGGCGAACTGAGCCCGGCAGCGCAGGCAGTTGTGGCGCAACTGCCTTTTACACTCGGCAGCTCGACACGGCGAGTTTTGCTGCATCCGCTACCGCTCTTCAACAACAGCATCGGCGCTCATGACATGGGCATGATGCGCGGCGCAATGACTGCGTCGCAAATGCTCTCTGAAGCTGGGAAGACGATTCATGGAATATATATCGCCGGAAGTTTTTTGCAGGACACACTGGGGACAAGCGAAACCGCTTTAGAGAAGCTTGATTTTCTGGTAGTCCAGGAACTTTTTGAAACTGAGACGACCCGCTTTGCCGACGTGGTGTTGCCGGCAGCATCGTTTGCCGAGATTGACGGCACGTTCACCAACAATACCGGTCTGGTCCAACGGGTGCGGCAATCGATACAACCCGTCAACCAAGCCAAGGCCGACTGGATGATCACAGCTCAGTTGGCTCGTGAACTGGGCGTTGACTTTGGGTTCGAGCTGTCGGCGAGTGCTGTTTTCAGCGAGATCGCGGAACGTGTTCCCGCCTACGCCGGACTGCGCTATCCCCTGCTCAAGGATGAGACGAAACCCGTCCAGGTCAAACACGCAAGGGTTGCCGAACGGGATCTTTCGACCGAGCTGAACACCCTGCGCAATGCAGTCGCAGCTATGCCGGATGCGGGCGAAAAATTATGGGAAACTCCGGAAGTGGGCCACGAACTCTTTAAGATCGGCACGCTTACAGACAAGGTTCCGCAATTTCATTTGCTTGCCGCAGGCAATCCGCGGCCCGAAACAGTTAACATTTCGCCCCTCTACCAGATCACGGTGGACGCTGATCTGCGCCGGGAGGCCGTGGGCAAAAGCGTTTGAGTTCCTGGGTTTCGATCTGACAGGACCAGAAGTCTGCTGAAGCCAGGACTGAATCAGAGATCCCATTCGAAATCACAACTTTAGTCGATGGATATTCTAATTGAGGTGGGGCTCAAGTTGGTGGCAATCACGATTGCCTTCACCGTTGTCCTGTTGATTGTGGCCTACACCGTCCTCGCCGAACGCCGGGTTCTGGCATTCATTCAGGGCCGCCTCGGACCAAACCGGGTTGGGCCAGGCGGGATGCTTCAACCCTTTGCCGACCTCCTCAAGTTCATTCTCAAAGAAGATATTATCCCGGACAAATCAACGCGCTTCATATACTTTCTGGCTCCAGTGATCATTACGATGGCCGCCCTCATGACGATCGTCGTGTACCCGTTCGGCCCCGAAATGTATATCCCCATCCTCGGCCGGAGCATCGAACTAGTGATCGCCCGGTTCGACGTTGCCCTTCTCTATGTTCTGGGCGTGGCCTCAATCGGTGTGTACGGCATCATGCTGGCCGGCTGGTCTTCCAATAACAAGTACAGCTTGATGGGCGGGCTGCGGTCCTCGGCACAAATGATCTCTTATGAATTGTCACTGGCCCTGGCGCTTGTCGGTGTCGTTCTTCAAGCCGGCACTCTGGACCTTCAAAGGATCGTCGAAGCACAGTCAGGCTGGTACGGCCTGGGATGGTTTGTCTTCTGGTTCCAACCCATCGGTTTTATAGTCTATTTGATCTCGGCCATCGCAGAGACTAACCGTATTCCCTTCGATCTGCCTGAAGCAGAGACCGAGTTGGTCGCCGGCTTTCACACTGAATACAGCGCAATGAAGTTTGCCCTCTTCTTTATGGCCGAGTACATCAACATGTTTACCGTTTCGATGCTAGCGACCACACTCTTTCTGGGTGGCTGGAATGTCCCGTTTGCGGAAGCCATTTTTGGCCGCGGGACCTTCCTTTTCGGAGTCGTCAGCGCCGCTGGGTTTCTGGTCAAGGTGATCCTTTTTCTTTTCTTTTATATCTGGCTCAGAGGGACCCTGCCCCGTTTTCGTTTCGATCAGTTGATGCGTTTCGGTTGGAAGTTTCTCCTGCCGGTTGCGATTCTGAACATTGTGATTACGGCAACACTGGCACTTTTTGGAGTGGTCTAAGATTGTGTTAGCGCTTCTCTTCATACTGTTCGCAGGTTTAGCAATTGGTTGTGCGATTGCTGTAGTTGTGCAGCGCAACCCTCTTTACAGCGCGATCTCGTTGATTGGAGTGTTCATTGCCCTGGCTTGTCTCTACCTTTTACTGGCAGCCCCCTTTATTGCCGCGGTTCAGATCATCGTTTACGGTGGGGCGATCATGGTGCTCGTCGTCTTTGTAATCATGCTGCTCAATGTTGAGGAGGAGGTGCGGCGTCCCACGCGGCTTGTCTTTCTTGTGCCGACCGCCTTTGGACTGGCTGTGGTCCTGATTGCTCAGGTGGCATTTATTCTCTATTCGGTGCACGGATCGCCATTGACACCCCGAGAGGTTGTCTCTGATACGGGATTATCCGCGTCAATCGGGATTGGGCTTTTCACAAAATATCTCCTGCCGTTCGAGATCACGTCGATTCTGCTCATCATGGCTGTGGTCGGGGCAATAACGCTCGCGCGCCGCTCGTTTTTGGTTTCACGAGAAGAACAAACTCCAACTGGCGCTCGGATTTTGGCGATGCCTACATCTCCGGCGACCAAAGCCGCCGATCGCTCGGAACGGGCCGACGAGCCACCGGGTGGCCCGGGCGCAATTGGCTGATTTTTTTATATGGAACCGCAACTCTCCTGGTATCTGGTACTCTCCGCCATTCTTTTTACGATCGGCGTAGTGGGTGTCATCATAAAGCGAAACGTGATCGCTATGTTCATGTGTATCGAGTTAATGCTTAATTCAGTGAACCTGACCTTTGTCGCATTCTCGAGTTTTTTCCATGACGTCACGGGACAGTTGTTTGTGTTCATCGTTATGACGGTAGCGGCAGCGGAAGCCGCGGTTGGTTTAGGGATAATCATTGCAATCTTTCGCAACCGCGAATCGCTCGACGTCGACGACGCCAGCATTTTGAAAATGTAAACCTTGTCCGTTGTCAGTTGTCCGTGGTCAGTTGTTCTTCCACTGACTACTGACTACTGACTACCGACCAATCATGGATTCCAACCTTCTTAGTTTGATCATTTTTGCGCCGCTTGCCGGCGCTGTGATCAACTGGTTCGTGGGCCGGCGCGTCCGCAACGAACGATTTATTGCCATTGTTGCCTGCGCAGCCGTTGGCGTCTCGACAGTTATTGCTTTTTACCTCTGCTTCAAGCCTGGTGGGGCACTGCGCTCTACTGAACCGATCCTGGACCATCTCTGGACCTGGATCGAGGTTGGACGGTTTCGCGCGGACTTTGGTCTTGCCCTCGATCGCCTTAGTGGCACCTACGCCCTCTTTGTGACCTTCGTTGGTTTCCTGATCCATGTCTTTGCCGTCGGCTACATGCACGGCGACAGCGGCTTCTATCGTTTCTTCGCTTACCTGAATCTGTTCATGTTTGCGATGTTGACCCTGGTCCTTGCTGATAACTTTCTCCTGATGTTTGTTGGCTGGGAAGGGGTGGGGCTCTGTTCATATCTCCTGATCGGCTACTACTTGGATCGCAAAGACGCCGGCGATGCGGCCAAAAAAGCTTTCATCACCAACCGGGTTGGCGACTGGGGCTTTGTCCTGGGTTTAATGGCCGTCTTCTACCTAACAGGCTCGATCAGTTTCTTTGAAAAACCTCTTCATGGAGTAGACAGCGCGCTTCAAATCATCGCCGGCATGAGCGTGGATCCCTTTACCTGGCAGGCCATCTTTGCCGGCGGCATAACCTCTGCCGCAGTGCTTCTTTTTATTGGGGCGGCAGGTAAGAGCGCGCAGATCCCGCTGTATGTATGGCTCCCTGACGCGATGGCCGGCCCCACGCCTGTATCGGCCCTGATCCATGCCGCAACAATGGTGACAGCGGGCATCTACATGATCGTTCGCTGCTCTGTGATCTACACCCACGCCCCCACCGCGATGTTTATTGTTGCGATCATTGGCGCTGCAACTGCGATCTTTGCGGCAACCATTGGGCTGGCTCAGAACGATATCAAAAAGGTCCTCGCGTATTCGACGATTTCACAGCTGGGTTATATGTTCCTGGCCTGCGGCGTTGGCGCCTTTGTGGCGGCGATATTTCACGTCGTAACTCATGCCTTCTTTAAGGCGTTGCTATTCCTTGGATCGGGTTCAGTGATTCTCGGCATGCACCACGAGCAGGACATGCGCCGCATGGGTGGTTTGAAGAGATACATGCCCGTCACCTGGATCACAATGATGATTGGCTGGTTTGCAATCTGCGGTGTTCCATTTTTTGCGGGCTTTTTCTCGAAGGACGAGATTCTATGGAAGGCCTGGAGCGCCAGCAGCTTCATGCTTCCCAACCCTGCATACGCGCGTGTGCTATGGGGCATCGGCGCGGTGACCGCGCTTTTAACCGCAATTTACATGACCCGGATGATGGTGATGACATTCTGGGGGACCGAACGTTTCCGGGAGCCTCACCAGGATGACACCTCGTCAGAGCTTCATCATGAACCTCATGGCCATCATGAGCCGCATGAGTCCCCCTGGGTGATGAAAATCCCGCTGATTGTACTTGCGATCCTCTCGACTGTCGGCGGATTGTTTGGGGTCTCGTATGCGCTGGGCTCGCTCGTGAGCGACCACCCAGTAAATTACATTGAAGAAACTCTGGCGCGTGTAATCCACCCAGTGCCGGCCACTGCGCACGCCGGAGAGGCCCAACAGGAATCGCCACAGCAATCGGTCGAGAGTCCGCCGGTTATTCGGCATGAGGCTCCCGCTGGCGATGCGGCACATGCTCACTCGCCCGAAGAAATACGGCAGGAACGCCTGCTCACGCTGGTCTCGGTAGTAATAGCGCTGGCGGGGATTGCCATCGGGTGGTGGGTCTTCAGAAAGCGGCCGCTGTTGAAGATGCCCAAGATGCTTGAAGAGAAGTACTACGTAGATGAGGCCTACGATGCTGCAATTATAAAGCCGATCGAGGCCGGATCACGCGCAGGACTCTGGCAGCTCTTTGATCTTGGAGTCATCGATGGCTTCTTACATTCTCTTGGCCGGGCCGTTACTGAAGCCGGTAAACGTCTCCGGCGCTTGCAGGCCGGTTTTGTACGTGGCTATGCAGTCATCATTCTTGTAGGAGCGCTGATACTAATCGGGATCTTTGCCTATTTTGGAGGCTATGCCCTCGGTCTGGTGCGTTAATAATGCAACAACGCTTTCTCACGGTTCTAATCCTTTTACCGGTCCTCGGCGCGCTGGTCACAGTGGCGTACAGTCTTCTTCCCACTCGCCGGGAATCCAATTACAGGTGGATTGCGCTTGCTTTCACAATTATCACCTTTGGCCTCTCATTATTACTGATTCGTGGTATTGGCGCCGGCACGACCGACTTTCGCTTCGAAGAGAATGTTCCGTGGATAGGGGCGATTGGCGCCAACTATCACCTCGGCGTCGATGGGATCAGTCTTTGGTTAGTATTGCTCACGACCCTTTTGATGCCCATCGCAGTTCTTTCGAGTTGGACCGGCATTCAGAAACGGCAACTCTCTTATTACGTCTTTATGCTGTTGCTTGAAGGGGCGATGATCGGTGTCTTCGTCTCCCTCGATCTGCTTGTCTTTTACCTCTTCTTTGAGGCTTCGCTCATTCCCATGTTCTTTTTAATTGGCATATGGGGGGGCGAGCGACGGATCTATGCCGCAGTGAAGTTTTTTATCTACACTGCGGTGGGAAGTTTGTTGATGCTCGTCGGCATCATTGCTCTTTACTACATTTACGGAACGTTCGACTACATCGTCATTCTCGAATCGATGCGATCGGGAGGCATCATCCTGTCGCCCCAGGCGGAATTCTGGCTGTTTCTGGCATTCGCTTTTGCTTTCTGCATCAAGGTGCCACTTTTTCCGCTGCATACCTGGCTTCCCGATGCGCATACTGAGGCGCCAACTGCGGGGTCTGTCATTCTGGCCGGCGTGCTTCTGAAGATGGGTACCTATGGCCTGTTGCGTTTCAACCTGGCGCTCTTCCCTGAAATGTCCCGCCAGTTTGCGTGGATCATGATTACGCTTGCAATCATCGGCATTATCTACGGCGCGCTGGTAGCAATGGTCCAACCCGACGTGAAGCGATTGGTCGCGTACTCTTCCGTGAGCCACATGGGCTTCGTCGTACTCGGACTCTTCTCTTTCACTGAACTCGGCATGCAGGGCTCGCTCTATCAGATGCTGAATCACGGTGTTTCCACCGGCGCTCTTTTCCTCTTTGTCGGTATGATCTATGAGCGCCGCCATACGCGAATGATCGACGACTTTGGCGGACTGGCCACTCCCATGCCCTGGTTCTCGACCTTCTTTGTAATCGCATCGCTTTCTTCCATCGGCCTGCCGTTCTTGAACGGTTTTGTTGGTGAGTTTCTGATTCTGGTAGGCGCCTGGACCTCGAATGCTATCGCGAGATCCTGGACGGTGACCATGCTGGCTGCCACCGGAGTTATCTGGGCTGCCGTCTACATGCTGTGGATGTTACAGCGAGTCGTGTTTGGCAGGGTCAACTCGAATAATGCCGGGCTTCGGGATCTGAATGCTCGAGAAATCGGCCTAGTCCTACCGTTGCTGGTTTTGATGGTGGTGATGGGCGTGTATCCGCGACCATTCCTCGAAAGATCGAAGGGCGCCGTAGAAGCGGTAAGAGCGCGTGTGGCCCTGCCTCAACGCGGCGGCTCCTTTGCGGCGGCAAAACCGTTCGACCGTGGGCGCAAGAACCAGAAAGTCGATGCCGAAAATGAGTTTGGCCGATAATTTATGAATCCTTTTATCGCATTTCAGTACACACCGCCGGACGTCAACTTTGCGTTGATTCTTCCCGAGTTGATTGTCGCTCTCGTGGCGGTCGTGGTAATGCTTGTCGATGCATTCGCGCGACCCACCCAACGATGGCTCACCGGTGGTTTGTCGATCGCAGGGCTGCTCGCCGGAGGCATCTCGGCAATCTGGCTTTGGGGCTCGTGGTCCGGCCCCAGTCAGGCCTTCAACGGAATGATTGTTCTGGATGGAATGCGTCTGAGCTTTACCCTGGTCTTTCTGATAGTTTCGGCGCTCACTGTTCTCGTATCAATTTTCTGGGTCGAGAGCGAAGGGCTTCCCGCAGGGGAGTTTCACTCACTGCTCATGTTCGCGACGGTGGGCATGATGCTGATGGCTTCCGGCGGAGACCTGGTAATCATCTTTCTCGGTCTTGAAATACTTTCTATCGCGACATACGTAATGGCCGGCTTCAGGCGCACCGACGTACGCGCCAACGAGTCCTCGCTGAAGTACTTCATTCTGGGCTCGTTCTCGTCGGCCTTTCTCCTCTATGGCATTGCCCTGATTTATGGCGGGACCGCAACCACTGCAGGCCTTCCGGGGACCACGAATATCGCTGAGATTGCTACCAGGCTTAATGATGCCCAGTATCCCCCATTGCTGTTTGCTGGGGCGGCAATGCTGCTGGTTGGTTTCGGCTTCAAGATTGCCACGGCGCCATTTCACATCTGGACGCCGGATGTATATGAAGGCGCTCCCACGGTAGTCACTGCGTTCATGGCAGCGGGCCCCAAGGCGGCTGGATTCGCGTCTTTCATGCGAGTGTTTCTATTCGGTTTTCCATTCATCGTTGCGACTGCCGAGCCCGCCATAGCCAACCAGTTGCATACGACGTGGCTCCAGGTGCTGGTGGTTCTTGCGATCCTGACGATGACTGTTGGTAATGTTGTCGCCATCGCTCAGGACAACGTGAAACGCCTGCTCGCCTATTCTTCGATTGCACACGCGGGGTATGCTTTAGTGGGGTTTGTGGCAGCGGCCGCAGCTACCGATGTCGATCAGCGTAATGCCGCCATCGCCGCAGTCGTCTTCTATTTACTGACGTATGCCCTGATGAATATGGGCGCCTTCGCTGTGGTGCAGTTGATAGCTCGCAGCGGGGACCGCCGCACAGCGGTCGAGGACTTCAATGGTATTGGCTTTCAATCCCCCGTGCTTGCTTTCTCGCTCGCGCTCTTCATGCTCAGCCTGCTGGGGATGCCTTTGACAGCCGGCTTCATCGGCAAGATCCTTGTTTTCCGGGCTGCTTTGGAGCAGGGTTACTACCTGCTGGTTATTATCGGAGTGCTGAACACCGCGGTATCCGCCTACTACTATCTGCGCCTCATTATTGTGATGTTTTTCCGTGGCCGCACAACTGCCTGGTCGCCCCCGCCGATTCCCGCGAGCATTGCGCTGGCCCTTGCACTTACCGTTGCCGGGGTTCTCTATTTGGGAATCTTTCCGGGCCGCGTAATCAACGCCTTGCAGACCAGATCCGTGAGTTCCGTTTCTATGCGTTAGGGGGTTGATAGCTCCTCGTCGTTGCCCGGATTGAGCCAAAAGAACCTCGTGACTGCCGCAGATTACGCAGAAAAAGTCAAAACTCAAATGAGGGAGGCCTGGCTGCCGCGTATCTATTGCGAACGAATTCTCAAAATGCGCACTCGCGCCTACCATTTCGGGGATTTGAAGCCGAATAGTCGCATCGAGATTCAGCATTCGCTGCTCGGCGTAGAATTAAAAGTGGCGCGCCGCAGGCTTCTGTGCCCCGATCTGCCAACCGCGCGTTATCTGTCAGTGTTTGCCCGCGCCGGCTGCAAGGACGTCGCATTGCCGTATGACATTACTTTGGTTTCGAGTCTCGCAGATGAGCTTGAATCGTCATGGCATCGCATGCTGCTGCTGGTTCTTCACATCGCTGCAGACAGAAGCGATGCCTTCCGCGCTCGGATTCGTGGCCTGCTAATTGCTAAACTACGAACTGAGGTGGCTGGGCTCGGCTCTGGGCCAACCAGCCCGCAATTTAAACAGAATACAAAGCAACCCCGGAATAACTCGAAGAATTGAGCGTTTAATAGAGACTACATGGCACAGCAAACTCAAGAAACTTCAACAATCGAAGAGCTAAGCTCGGACGCCAGTGAGCCGCTTCCGTTCCCCTTTAACCAACGAACGTTTTGCCGCTACGAGCCGATTGAGAAACGAATCGAGCAAGCTCGCGTGCTGGTTGTGGATAACCTCTTGCGGGATGAGCGGGACATCTCAGATACTGCGCGGAGCGTCTGGGGTGAATCAACCGCCCTCGAACTCAAAAAAGAGCGGAAGATCGCCTCGATGGCGATCGAGAACATTCTCAATAACATCGATCGGCTGGTCCGGGAACCTGTTACCGAGGTAACCCATCTTGAGGATCTGAAATCGGCAGCTGATCAGTTTCAGCCCGATGCCATAGTTCTAAGTGGTACGCTTCGCGATTTTGATTTTTATAATCCTGACCTGCTTGAAAACTTCAGAAACTTTATTCGGGCCACCACTATACCGGTACTGGCAATCTGCGGCGGGCACCAACTGGTGGGCATGAGTTTCGACGCCCAGGTGGTAACGCTAGACGGACTCGAGCAACATGAGCAGCGGGAAAGTCGCCCGCATGAATATCAGTACAGATTCATCCGAATCACAAACAGCGACGATCCGATTTTTCAGGGGATTAAAGACTCGGATTCAGGTCTCTGGCAGGATTACACCACACAGGCTCGCATTTTACGGGTATGGCAGAATCACGGGCTACAGCTCGACCGTGTTCCGGAGGGCTTTGATTTGTTGGCTACATCCTACATGTGCCGCAACCAGATGATGGTCAAACGCACCGAGCAGCAACTCATTTATTCGGTGCAATTTCATCTCGAAAAGTCCTTTGAAGATTGGAACAAGACCAGGACACGCTGGGAACATCAAAACGAATCGCGCGATGGCCGCATACTATTTGAGAACTTCCTGATGCTAGCATTGTCGCGTTCGTCGTCTTGAGCATGTCCGGGTAATCCCTCTCATCTCCTCACCGATCAACGAAAGGGCCTCGCGAGTGTTAAAGCCCTGCTTGGTATACAGAGATAGGGAACGACTGTTGTAAGCAGCCTGAACCAGCCTGATCCCCGCAAAACGACGCTCTCGTGCTCGACTCATCACGTCCTCCATCAATCGTCTGCCGATTGCAAGGTCTGCATATTCGGACTCACAGTGATGGGACCCACACCTGAAACTGTGCCATCTTCCCAGAGGAAGTTGCTTCCCACCATTCGCCCATTAGTAAACGACCGCGTATACACCCTCACATAATCTACTTCCATCCGTTGCGGGAACCTGGTCGTTTGGTCTGGCCCACCTGGCCAGTTACCCCCTACTGCCACATTCAATATTATGAAAAAGGGATGGTCGAATACCCACTTGGCGTCAGGCGGTAGGTCAGCAGCGGTTTTCCGTTGGTACATGTCGCCATTCACATACCAGCGTATCTCACCTGGTTTCCATTCCACTGCGAAGACGTGAGACTCGTCTGAGAACCGCTTACCCTCTTCCAACTTGTAAGCACCCCCGATTCCATTTGCACCCGAGTACCCGGGCCCGTGAATAGTTCCATGGACAGTCGAGGGTTCTTTCCCAATGTTTTCCATGATGTCTATCTCTCCGCAAGAGGGCCAGCCAACAGCATCGATATTATTTCCCAGCATCCAAAAGGCGGGCCAGATGCCTTGTCCATAGGGAAGCTTGATTCGAGCTTCAATTCTTCCATATTTCTGTTCAAACTTTCCCTTTGTGATAAGCCGCGCAGAGCTAAATTGGCATCTACCGTACCAACACTTGCGATCAGCAGTCTCCTTAAGGGCTATAACAACCAGCCGGCCTTTACCATCCACAATGGCATTTCTCGAATGTTCCGTATAAAACTGGAGCTCGTTGTTACCCCAGCCTGCCCCACCTGTTTCGAGCGTCCACTTGCGAGGATCGACACGTGAAGGCGCTGGAGAATCGAACTCATCACTCCATGTCAACGTCCATTCTGGTTCAGCGTATGAGTGCTGAAGTATGGGCAGGGACAGTAATACAAGAACGAAAAGGGTTATGAGCTTTTTCATTTAACTTGTGCTGAAGCGTCCAACAGAATCAAGCAAACTAAGTTAATCATTTCTTCGTAGTTCTACCAACATTCTTTGGCGATCCGCCGGCGCTTGCATCCGGCATTCTGCTAACTGGTTAAAGCGGTTGCTCGTTGCCCTCTTCTCAGTTAGCATCTGACCGAATCGAAGCCAGTTCAGCACGGGTAGGATTTGCACGAAACTAGCGCCCGGCTCGACGCGTAACATAAAGATATGGCAACACCCGCGGGAACCCTCCTCGGACGTTACGAAATTCGCTCTCCCATCGGCGCCGGCGGTATGGGAGAGGTTTACCTGGCGCGGGACGTCCGGCTCGATCGGCCGGTCGCCCTTAAGCTTCTGAGTGGCGAGATGACGCGCTACGAAGATCGCGTTCAGCGCTTCGAACAGGAAGCTCGCGCCGCTTCTGCTCTCAATCATCCAAATATCCTGACCATTTATGAGATAGGACACGCGGACGCCGGACACTTTATTGCCACCGAGTTCATCGACGGTGAAACGTTGCGCCAGCGAATGGCTCGCTCCCCAACCAAACCCCTAGAAGCGATCGATGTGATCCTGCAAGTATGTGCAGCGCTCTCTGCCGCGCACTCGGCCGGCATCGTCCATCGTGACATCAAGCCCGAAAACATCATGCTGCGGCATGACGGCTATGTGAAGGTGCTCGACTTTGGCCTCGTGAAATTGACAGAGCCTCAGTTGGTGGATACCGAAGCAGCGACCATATCCCCAGTCAAGACGGATCCACGCGCCGTTATGGGTACGGTAGCCTATATGTCACCCGAACAGGTTCGCGCGCACGACATCGATGCCCGAACTGATGTCTGGAGTCTCGCCGTCGTGCTCTATGAGCTGGTCGCCTGCCGTACGCCATTCGAGGGCGCCACGAGCGGCGATGTCATCGTGTCGATTCTCGAACGCGAACCTGCGCCGCTGGCCCGCTTTGCTGCTGATGTTCCGCTCGAGCTCGAGTGGATCGTAAAGAAAGCTCTCGCAAAAGACCGGGACGAGCGCTACCAGACTATCAGAGACTTTGCAGTCGATCTGCGCAGGCTGCGGCAAGAACTGGATTTCAAAAGCAAGCTTGGCAGGTCCCTGCCTTCCAACGACGGTGAACTTCCAACATTCAGCGGAGAACAGACGAAACCGCAGGCCCAGATTTCTGGAGCAACTTCCAGCGGACGCTCGACCTCAAGTGCTGAGTACATAATGGGCGAGATTAACCGCCACCGAACCGGCGCCCTCATTGCAGCAGTTGTAATCATCGCTATCATTGCCGCTATCGCCTTCGCATTCTATGGCTCCCTCGGACGCGCAAGCGCCGCCGCGCCATTCGAAAATATGAGAATCAGCCGGTTAACTAATACCGGACGTTCAAATGGTGCTGCCATCTCACCAGACGGAAATTATGTGGTCCACGTAGTTACCGAGGCAGGGCGGCAAAGTCTCTGGATCCGCCAGGTGGCCACATCAAGTAACGTTCAAATTGTGGCTCCGTCAGAGGTCCAGTACTGGGGTCTGACGTTCTCACGCGACGGTAATTTTGTCTACTTCACAATGGCCGCAGCCGGTCAACCAGCATCGCTTTATCAGGTCCCAACTCTTGGAGGAAACTCCAGAAAAGTTGTCGACCGGGTCGAACCTGCCGTCGCTCTGTCGTCTGACGGAAAGAAGCTTGCTTACCTGCGTTGGAATGCACCCGACCAGTCCAGCGATCTCTACATCGCGAATGCCGATGGAAGTAATGAACAGAAATTGTTGAGCCGGAAAGCTCCCGAGTATTTTAGTGATGTGGCATGGTCACCGGACGATAGAGTTATTGCCGCCGCCCTGAAGAGCCACGATGACAGCGGTTATTTCATGAATTTGGTGGGAATCAACGTTCAGGACGCTGCGGTCACCCGCCTTTCGACCCAGCGCTGGCTCGGCATCGGGAAGCCCGAGTGGCTTAGTGACGGCAGCGGACTGGTAATGACCGCTCAGGATCAGACATCAAGATTGTGGCAAGTCTGGCATCTCTCCTACCCTGAAGGAGAAGCGCGTCGCATTACCAACGATTTGAATGACTATCGAAGCATCAGCATTACTGCCGACTCGAGCGTTCTGACGACCGTTCAGAAGGACCAACTTTCAAATATATGGGTTACCGACGCCGCAGGAAATCCCAAGTCCGGCGCCCAGCTTACCTCAAGCAAATACAACGGCGGGACGGGCCTCGTCTGGACCCCGGGAGGAAGAATTGTCTACACCTCGAATGCGAGTGGCAGTCCCGACATCTGGATCATGGATGCCGATGGCAGTAATCAGCGGCAGTTAACGGCCAATACGGGCTCAAACGTATTCCCCACGGTCACTGCCGATGGTCGCTATATCGTTTTTGTCTCGGATCGCACAGGACAACATGCCATCTGGAGAATGAATATTGATGGCTCGGGGGCAGTGCAGTTGATTTCGGGGAAGCTTTCCTTTCCGTCCACTACGCCGGATTCACTATGGGTCATTTTTGATAAGTACGAGTCCGCAAAATGGACTTTATGGAAGGTCTCGATAGATGGCGGCGAACCCGTGCAGGTGAGTGCGAAGTATGCGGATTTTCCGGTGATTTCGCCGGACGGAAACCACATCGCCTTCTTCTTTTTTGACGACGAGACAAACTGGCAGCGTAAGCTGGCAATCATGCCGTTCAACAGCAACGCGCCCTCGAGGACCTTTGATATCCCTGCCACGACTGGCCGTGTACTTCAGTGGCATCCGGATGGCCGGTCAATCACGTATCTGGATCACCGTGGCGGCGTCACCAATATCTGGGCCCAGCCTGTAAACGGCGACGCTCCGCAGCAACTCACAGACTTTAAGAACGATCAAATCTTTTTCCACAGTTGGTCACCTGACGGAAAGTATCTCGCTGTGTCGAGGGGCATGGTGATGAACGACGTCGTGATGATCAGCGATTCAAAATAAGTTGGTCCGTAGTCAGTGGTCAGTGGTCAGTGGTCCGTTGGTTCCCTGGTTAGACGTCTTTGTTGGGGTTAAGGTTCGACCGACAACGAAGTACTAACAACAGACTACGGACTACGGACCACGGACCAACATTGACCACGGACCACGGACCACGGACCATCAGCATTGAACCACCGCTTGACAAAGGAAACGCTGAAGCTGGCTTCCCTTCACCTGGCCCGCCAGCATAAAGATCTCGCCCGCATCTTAGAGAAGCACGGCACCCCACCACTGTGGGCGCGCCAGCCGGGCTTTCCGACGTTACTTCAGATAATCCTCGAGCAGCAGGTCTCACTGCGCGCTGCACAGTCGATGTTCCTGCGACTTAAGAACGCCACTGTACCCTTCACTCCCGAGCGTTTTCTCGCGTTGGGGGAGACCCACTTGAAAGGCCTGGGACTCACCCGACAGAAGACCGCATACTGTCTGCACCTCTCTGATTCCATTGTCACCCAAAGGCTCTCTCTCGCCTCGCTTTCTCGTCTGAGCGATGACGACGTTAGGACCAGACTGATGGAGGTGAAAGGAATCGGCCTGTGGAGTGCAGATATCTATCTATTGATGGCTTTGCGACGGCCCGATGTTTGGCCTGCTGGCGACCTCGCCCTGGCCATCGCCGCGACAAAAATCCGCAAACGGCAGATCCGGTTATCCCCGGAAGAACTTTCGCGTGTTGCGGCACGCTGGCGACCGTTTCGGTCGGTAGCAGCAAGAATCCTGTGGCATTACTACCTCTGTGAGCGCAACGGTAAAAGCAGCCAAGCCGTCATCAACCAGAGACTAACGTGCGTCGAAACCAAACCCTCATGGTATCGGTTCTAATAATGCTTACGACGGGTGTCCCCTCAGTGCAGGCCACAACTATTGTCGTGGTGCGCACCGCAAATGAGATCGTTATCGGCGCCGATAGTAAAGTGACGGATGCGGCCGGCACCGATACTGGCAGGCAGGTTTGCAAGATTCTTCAAGCGGGTAATCTTTTCGTTGGGCTCGAGGGCTTCTTCCGGAATCCGGATACCGGCTTCAATCTCGACCAGGTGGTCAGCAAGGCACTGCGGCTAAGACCTGCGGCGCCGGCAACAGAGAGGGTGGCTATCCTGACCGGCCAGTTAACTCAATATTTGTTCAGCGAACTGCTTTACATCAAGGAGAAGACGCCCCGCGTTTTCGAGAGGCGGTTTGTCGGCAGGCCGTTTCTCCGAATCGTAGTTGCGGGCTTTGAAGCCGGGAAACCACTCGTGTTTGTCAGAGAGTTTAGGGCCGCGCAGATCACTCCGCAGACACTCGGAATAACTGTGGTACAGGATGATTGTCTCGCAAACTGTCAGTCAGAGGTGGTGACCAAAATACTGGGTGAGAAGGAGGCGATTAACGGACTCGCGGAAGAAGCGCCAGACTTCTGGCAGGACGGCCTCGCAGCCGGAGTGCGTCGGTTGCTGGAGATCGCGATTGCCAGCCGCAGCGAATACGTCGGTCCACCCGTTGACATTCTAAGCATCACCAGAGGCAGTGCCCGCTGGATTCAGCGCAAGCAGGAGTGTGCGAATATCAACATTCGAGAGCTGCGACGCAGACCACAAAGCCGGCGAGAATGACTTACTTCGAGATGGTTGATTCTGATGTGACCGGTGCTGCCAGATCCACCTGGGCTCTCCGAGGCACATTCACCATTGTCCTCTCTATCAGGCGATCGACCACGGCATTCAAATCGTCTGTCTCAGCATAAACCTGAAGCTGCTCGTCCGCCGATGTTCCGCGCGCGAGGATCTGATGGATGTGTTCGATCTCCTTCCTGGATCCGAGTTCATCAACGACTTCATCAACAAATTCCAGCAATTCAAGGATCAGATCGCGCACGGGTACCTCTTTCTGCTTGCCGAAGTCGATAAGCTTGCCCTCCAGACCATAACGGACCGCCCGCCATTTGTTCTCTTGAATCAACATTCTTCGATAGAGGCGAAAGCCCAGATTCTTGTCGATCAACTTATAGAGTTTGGCCACGATTGCCTGAAAGAGGGCTGCAATGGCAATCGTGTCGTCGACTCGAGTGGGTATGTCGCAGATCCTGAACTCGAGCGTCGGGAAAAAGGGGTGCGGGCGAATGTCCCACCAGATCTTCTTACCATTGTCGATACACCCCGTCTTGATCAATAGGTCAACATAACGTTGAAACCCACTGTAGGAGTCGAAATGGTCCGGAATGTCGGTACGGGGGAATTGCTTGAAGATCTCGGTACGATATGATTTTAGTCCTGTGTTATGGCCCATCCAGAAGGGCGAAGAGGTGGAAAGCGCTAGTACATGCGGTAGGAAATAACGAGCCGCGTTCATGATGTGAACCGCACGTTCGCGATCATCAATGCCCACGTGTACGTGCAAGCCGAAGATCAGGAGTGAGCGGGCAACCGTTTGCAGTTCCTGCACGAGCAACTCGTATCGCTCATCGTCAAAGATCTGTTGGTCTTGCCAACGGGAGATCGGATGCGTCGAGGCCGCGATGATGACCAGCCCATTCTTTCGCGCCAGACTCGAGATAATGCTACGCAAACGCGTGATGTCAGTGCGAGCCTCATCAATGTTGCGGCAAATCCCGGTGCCAACTTCAACCATTGATTGAATCATTTCGGGCTTGATCTGTTCACCGAGTAGCATCCGCCCTTCCTCCAGTATCTCGACGACATGCGATCGCAACTCACGCGTCTCCGGATCGACGATCTGGAACTCTTCCTCAATTCCCAAAGTAAACTGTTCGAACATCTCTGCTCCTTCGTGATCCCACTTGTCACTGGGCCCTAAACAAGAGGGAAATTCGGCCCTTTTTCTTCTGGCAACCTGCTCAACGTTTCAGACATTGGCGGATCATTCTCCAGTCCGGCCGCACCTTCGCAATTACTTCGTGACGCAGATGTTGCGCGGCGCTTCGAACTGAATGAACCGGGCTATAGAGGTCGAAATGCACGTACCAGCTACGCGGCTCGCCCTCCTGAAAGAGGAAATGAAGTACGGCTTCGCCCCTGCCCTTTTCATAGAAGCCGCCGGTCGTATCCTTATGATTTGCAAACAATCGCGTGAAATCGGGGCTGCGCAAGAGTTTCGATTGAAGCAGAGGCCAAGCCGTAAAACGAATGCCCACTCCTCCCTCACCGTAGACGTTATCTATCTTGCGCACAGTGTCCCAGAGCTTCCTGGCACTCATCCGCTCAAGGATCAAGAGTAGGGCCTGTTGCTTGTCGATTGCCAGCGACTCGAAAGCGTCTCCGTCACTCGGCGCGCCCCACAAACCGGCTAGCTTGCCGGTCAAATCCCACCGGATATCACCGCGAAGTTGACGCCAAGAGAGCCTAAGAGACGGCGAAGCGTTGTCAGTCACTGCGGACTTTCCGCTCGATCAGGGCGCGATCTTCTTCACTCAAACCATGAAAGCGCACGCCCACGCCATGGCCCGGATTGCTATAGACCACCTCCGCTTTTGCGACAACCTGCTTGCCGTCAGCCACTGGTATGCGGACCATTAGCAGCAAGCCCTCAGGCAAACTGGCCTGCGTGTTCATGTAGAAGCCGCCCACGCTGATGTCTTTTGTACTGGCCACCCCAGTAGCATCATGCCCATCGTAGTGGACGTCCACAATCAGTCGCGAACGATAGTAGCGACGGCGTTCCTCCTGGAACGTACTCTCTTCATCGGACTCGTCAGCCACGGGAAGCTCTCCTCAATAGTGAAATCAACTTTTCTGACATTGTACGCCTTCATTCACGCCTTTTCACTGATAATAAACGTGGGTACCATGCCTCCGCCGGAACTTACATTGGCGAGTTCTGTAAAGGACAGGCGCGTGAAGGCCGAACCGACCTTCCCGTTGAAAAGCAATGGGTCAAGATCCACCAGTTGCTCGGCGTATTCGACTGTACCGTCGTCTTTTAGCGCCGGGAAAGTTTCGCGTGCGGTTGGCACGCGTTCCTGAACCACGTAGTCACCGTTTACCAGTGCGGCGCGCATAGCCTCAGACCAGCCAATCTCATCCGTATTCCATCCGATGGTGATTCCGTGACCGCCGTATTCATCGTTCGGCTTAAGCACCAACAGTTCGCGTCTCAAGGCGATGAACTCGAGCAAGTCGATCGCTTCACCGCCGTAGTCACTCTTCTCGGCACGTACGAGCCGTGTCCAGGGCACATGTTGCCGAATCGCATCCTGTTCCACTCGAGTGAAAAGGCCGGCGCGCTTCTTATCGGTCAAAACGGCAAAGATAGCTTTCTTATGGATCAGCTTCGAGCGAAAACTGTTGACCATGCAAATCGCGCCGGCGCGATAGGCATCGAGCAGGGCTGGATGCTCCTTCATGATTGGAAGGTACTCGTTGACCAGGAGCCTTTTATAAACAATGTCGATCTCAAATTGCCCCGCCCGCAACCGATTGTTCGAGAACTCGAGTTCCTCAGGTGAACAGATAATACAAGCGTAACCCTCGCCTTCGAAGAACTCTTTAAACAACTCGAACTCTTTCTGCGTAGGCAATCCTTTCAAATCCACGATAGCAATCCGCGGCGAGCTGTCGGGCTTGCGACCAAGGAACTCCTCGTATGACTCGAGCAGCACCTGCAACATGAACGCCCGTCCATAGAGTGGTCGCAAACTGTAGGTCTCGGCGAAGCGCTGCATTACGGGAAGGCGGGAAAAGATCTCATATGCGGCGTCGGCATACGCAATACCGGCGGGGCTCTCACCGTTCAGTTCAACAAAGCTGTAGGCTGAATCCGTTAGAAAGGAATCAAGGCGGGAAGTTGGGGAGACCGCGCGGTACCCCGGCTCGATAGCTGTCAACTCGCGTTCAATCTCTGTAAGCCCCAGGGCGTCAGCGATTGTCGGGTCCTTGTTGGCTGCATCTTTGACTTTTTGAATTGCCGACCAAACGGTTTCGCAAGCTCGAGTTACGCGAGCGAAATCCTCCTCGAAAACAAAATGGGGGCGAAGATAGGGTGATAGCCGGCGACCGCCAAAGATCAACTTCGCACGTTCCAGTCCTTCGTCGAGCATGGCGCGCGATGCTTCTTCAAGATCCCTCTCTGCCAATAGAGCGTGGTACCGCGAAACGGCCCGATTCACCATTCGATCTGGATCCGGTTCTTCTGTCAGGCTGGACGAGCGTTAAAGTGGGCTTAGATTACCACAAGAGGCGGGAAGGGGCGATGGCTTGAAAACAAGCCGTACGCCCCCAGAGAAGGCTCGATCTTCCGAGCAATTATTGTTCGTTTCCGGATGGGCTAGCAGGGTCACTGGTTACGTAAGTGAGTGTCAGCTTCTGTTTGTCGCGCACGAGTTCAAAAGTGTGACTAGCTCCGGGTCGCGTTGAGAACCGAAAGCGAGATTCGCCGGGGGCACGAAGCTGTTGGCCGTTGATGGCCTGAATCACATCCCCGGAACGCAAACCAGCCTTTGCAGCCGTGCTGGCGGGTCTCACAGAGACGACAAGCAGTCCGCCATTGGCGCCGAGCCGAGCGGCAACAGCGGGCTGCAACGCCACAGCTTCAATGCCGTAGGCCAACAACGATCCGGGTTCTCGGGCCTGCTTCTGCAAACTGTCGAACAAACGCAACGAGAATTGAAAGTCGAACGACTCACTTAACTTGACGTCGACTGACTCGGGCATGGGTTTAGCCGGCTTCATTATGGTAAAGCGCACTGAATTGCCGGGCCCAGCTTCTTGAAGCAACCACGAGAAGTCTTCGGCAGTGCGGACTTCGCCTTCATTTACGCGAAGAATGACATCTCCAGGTTGCAGGGCAGCTACGGCTGCCGGACTTCCAGGCGCGATCGAGGTCAGCAGAATTCCACGCTGCTTCTCTGCTAATGATGCCGCTTCTGCCAATTTCCAACCACGCCCCAGTATCTGATCCACAGCCATCGCTGATACTGGCTCACCTCGAACTCCCAGCCAGGGCCGCGGAACGCTTGCCTGGCGCTCGAGCACTCGTTTAGCGGCAGTTCGCACCACTGCCGACGGCAAAACAGAGGCTTCAATCCCTTCGACCGCATCCACAATGCCAACGGTTTCCCCAGCATCGTTAATCGCAATTCCGCCAATACTTGCGGGCGTCAACCTTGTCGAGCTGATCCTCACATTGGCAAGGCCGCCTGATGGCGAACGGTTAATCCTGGTTACTTTGGCGTCGATCTCTCCCATCCGGACGTAGACCCTTCTTGTCGCGGCTGAAGTCTCCGGCCGGGGGGCGGGCTCAGGGCCAAGAAGGCGCAGTCGTTGGCCAATAACGATCCCCTCCTCCGAAGCATCTGGAGTTTGAGGTAAGTTTCGAGAGTTGATCTTCAGAACTGAAAGACCTGTTATTCCGTCCAGACCAACGTATTGAGCTGTCACTCGTGGTCCAGTACTTCGAATTACCGTGAGATCCGGACGCTCGAAAAAAGAGGGAGTGGAACGACTCGGTGCAAGGGTCGCTACAGGTGGCGCTAGGGCCGGCAGTTCAGCCGGCGCCGGTATTCGGGGAGATGGCGGCGCCATCGGCAAAAGGGGATGGACCAACTCGGCTTCAGCTTCCGGAAGCCAGGCAGCTATGGTCCCATCCTCCATTACCAATCCGGCAATTACGTTTGTATGGACCTCGCTTTTTAACTTAAACGCCTCGTCGAGCTTAGTGATTGCCCGAACCTGGTCGTCCGACCGTAACAGCAGTCTGAACATCTTTAACCCATTCAGGCGATGAAGAATAGTGACAACCTGCGGAGTCAATGGCCGGCCTTCAACCACAACGGGCGTCGAGATTCGGGGGCTCGCTGGTTTTGGTGGTGACGAGGGCGGGGGCGTCACCTGGGCATAGCTTGTCGCAACGACACAAAGGCCCAGGCCTAAAATCAGACTGATCTTGCTTGTAACCTTCATTGCAATTTCCACGGCTTACCAGATTCCTTTGGTTTCATTAGCAGTCTTGGCCAGCTCCGGTTTTAGCACTCGTTGTGAGCCAAAGCTCACGCTGGGAAGTGAGATCGTTCTGGGTTTTCCGCTGCCATCATCAAGAGAAACGAGAAGGGATTGGTAGTCTGCGCCAATGGGAAAGATGGGCAGTTCGTTCGCGCTCGCGATTGAGTCTTCCCGTCTAAAAATCGGAGCTGGTGTGTTGCTAAAATCCTTAACCGCCGTTCGTGGTCGAATCTCGGTTGGGATTGTCTTCTTCACCACAACTGTTGCCGGAGCAGGTTGAACCACCACCGGTCCTGGCTGCTTTGCTCCTATGGCCGGTTTAGCGCCATTTTCTTGACCAGAAGTTGACGGTTCCGCTGGATTCGATTGGGAATCACTACGGGGCTGCGTATTACTTGCTACAGGTCCAACTTCTTTATCGCCGCTGAGTAAACGCACGCCGGCGCCTAGTCCGACCAGCAAAAGCAGCGCGGCTACGACCATCGAGGGAACGCTTAAAGAAAAGTTGATCGGGACGATGCCACGACGGCGTTCAGCCGTAACGTTAGCCAGGCGCGCTCGCAGGCGAACATTGAAATCTGGAGGGGCTTCCACAGTACCGAGCCCGGCGACAAGCTGTCGGAGTTTCAACCGCTCTTCAAAAAACAGTTGACACTCATCACAGGCGCGGAGATGCGCGAGAACCTCCGGGCTCATCTGGCGACCCAAATCTGCTTCTTCTATTTGTAAACGGTTTGACTTGCAATTACTTACTCTCATAAGACTCCCACTAGAAATACGCTCTCATTTTTTCACGCAGAAAGCTTCGCGCTCGGCTGATACGGGATTTCACTGTCCCTTCACTTGTATCCAGAATGCGCGCGATCTCATCATAGCTCCGCCCTTCGACATCTCGCAGAATTAAGGGCGCCCGATACTTCTCGGGCAAAGTGGCGATGGCGCGTTGAACAGCCAGCCGGCGTTCCGCATCCACCAGTTCAATGTCCTGAAGAGGGCGTTCGTCAACCGGGTTGAGTTCGCGCGCTTCTGTGCCATCGCTTGGCTGAAAGAAACCCGTGAGTGATATCAGCCTTCTCCGTTTTCGCTTCCGCAACTCGCTGATCGCAAGGTTGGTTGCGATCCGGTAGATGTAGGTCGAAAACGCGTGCGTCGTCTGATACCGATCGGCGGCCCGGTACAATCTCACGAATGTCTCCTGTGCCAGGTCTACTGCGCCGTCATAGTCGTTTGTCATGCGATAGATGTAGCTGGTTATCTGATTACGATAACGGCTGACCAGTTCCGCAAATGCATCTTCGTCTCCGGTCCGAGTTGCTTCCAGCAGCGCATGATCCGACGCCCGGTCGGGAACCACCTCCTGCCGCATGGCAGTCGAGAAAGTCAATTCATCGATAGAACTCAGCGTGTCCATCAGGGCAGGTAGGCTCTCACTCGCAGTTAACGAGTACTCTCCCCTCTCGGAACATTGGTCGCGGCTAATGTTGAGCGACTGTTGAGCGGCCATCGACCCGATTATAGCGCCAGAAGACAACAGTCGCACGAAGTTGTACACGCTTTACGGGCCAAAAAGTTCCGTAAAACAACGGGCTTTTGGTCTTTGGTCTTTGGGCTGAGGCCTTTGAAGTTTGTTTCGTGAAGCCAGGCCGTTTAATCAAATGAAAGAAAGGCTTAGGACCTGATACCGACGCTCGAGGCCAAAATTCTAAGACCGAAGTCCAAAGACCAAAAGCCCAAGTCTCTATGCGTCAGGACTTTCAAACAGTGAGTCATCAACCTTTACGCCAAAGGTTACGTTGAGGATGCGGGTCTCCTGCGTTTGCCGTCCATCTTCTAATAGTATCGTACGGTAAGGAACCCGGGTGCTCTGGGCCCAGCGATAATCGGAAAACTTGCGCGTGAATTTCACTGGCTTGCCTGACACTCCTGTATCTTCATATTCGAGCCACAGTACATGAAGAGTCCTGGTGCTGATGTAATACTTCGTCTTCTGCTTATCCTTGTCCGTCAACTCGAGGACATACAACTCAAGCCCCTTCTGCTTTTCTTTGCCTACTAGCTCAATCGTGCAGCCATTCTCCTTGTAACGCAGAAGCGTATCGATGCTGTGCCGATTTTGCGAGAGAAAGCTTGATGCCGCCTCTTGCCGCGGCGTAAAAGCGGCGCCGTCTATCAGACCCCACAATCGGCCTTCTCCATAGATAAGCGAGTACTCCATGCTCGGCATCTTCTGATCAATGCGAACTTTGTCCTTCTCGAAGCTTTCGCCACGAATGAAATGACGCTCATAGCTCGATTCTTCAGTTTTACCGTCACTGCTATGTATGGTGATTCGACCACGCTCCACGCCCCTACGCCTGATCTGCTCGAGAACCGGGCGCGATCCATATACAAAAATTGCTGATTCTGCTACCTGCTCTGCGGTAGGGTTCTTCTCCTGAGTACCGGCAACTGGGGTGAGGATGGCGGCGCTGGTGATCACAAGAACGCAGAGATTGAGAACAACTAGTGGACGAAACAAAGAATGGGCTCTCCTCATGAGTATTACTTACCGGAAACGGATATCGGGAAATTGGTTGTTATCCAGCGCGCAGATTGTAACATAGGCTGCATAAAACACCCTTTTTAGCACGGCAACCACCTCTTCCAGACCACCCCAATGGATGCCCGGTCAAACCCGCATGGATGCCTGACATTAAAACATCCCGTTTGAGAACCATTTGACAACCGCTCGAGCCGCAGGTATTTTCGTCGGTTTTCTGCCGAGTTCATCTGCTTGACTATTACTTCCAGGTCCACCAGGTCGGCACAAGTAATACTCCTGCCGCATTAATTGGGGGATATTGAGAATCACCTCAACATGGTAGTCACACCCGACGGAAAGGTGGGCATTACGGAGAGCAGCACGGCTAAAGACTACCCCTCACTTGAGGTTTACAAATACACGGTGGACGACAAAGGGAACGTCACGACGACGCTAATAAAGCATAAACCCGAGTCCGGTAATGTTTTTGATCTTAGGAAGAAGGAAAAGCCGATTAAGGCAGACCCTCAATGAGAATCAAAATCACGTTTTTGTTGACGGGGTTGATCAGTGGACTGGTCTGTGTCACGCCAGGACCATTGCTCAGTATTTTCACCCTAACGTGGGGTGTTGGTCCGGCTTTCTTTATTGCCGTGGTTGCGGGGATCATCATTACGGGCGCGCGACGCCATCTTCAAGTTAACTTCTTGCGATATATCGCGGGGTTAGTCGTTTGCTTCATCACGTATTTGCTTGCGCTGACAGTGTTTTTTGGGGTGTACGGTTTCTCGCCTGATTGGTTTGGCTTTAGACCATCGGCTAACTTTGACCATTTCGGTATAGATGTTGTCCTTGGTCTCCTTGCAGCAGCAACGTTCGCCGCAGGTGGAATCGCGCTCTTTGCTTTTGTTCTAACTGGACGGTGGAGCAACTCTCTGTTGGCGCGTTTGTTATTGGCCGGAATCGTGACGATCATTGTTACATTCATAGTAAATTACTCGTTCCATAGCTACTGGTCGTTCTTCGGGGTGTTATTGCCATTAGGTAACGCTCTCTTTTGCTACCTCGTGGGAACTCAAATCTGGCAACAGCCGGAAGTGGGAAGACGAGTTGCAGCAACAGCGCGGGAGCCACATCAGCGTCCGGCGTGATGAGCGATGAGGGCTTCGACGACGGAGGATCTTTACCTCTGTGACTATGATCGAGAACTTTATTCACAGTGCCGTTTTGAGCGCAGAGATAAATCTGCAAATGATGCAGCGGCGGTAGTTGAATGAGATCCTTGGGAACTTTATTAAATAAGGCAAAGAAACTTTATTCCATAGTATGCTTTAGGGTGGTCCACTTTGGAGGCGTATCACGCCCAACGAACCACGATTACGAACCGGCTTTTATCAACGAAAGGAACTATAAAAGTAATGAAACGCGTAGGCATTCTGGTCGGCCGCGAGAAGACGTTTCCCGATGCCCTGATCAGCAGGGTAAACGAACGTGGGAAGGGCGAGATAGTCGCCGAATTCATCAAGCTGGGGGGCATTCGTCACGATTCTTCTCCAGATTACGATCTGGTAATTGATCGCATCTCTCACGAGGTGCCATTCTATCGGGCCGCGCTTAAGCGCATGGCCCTCGACGGCGCCATTGTGATCAATAACCCGTTCTGGTGGTCTGCCGACGACAAGTTCTTCAATTATTCGCTGGCCCACAAGCTGGGCGTAGCAGTTCCGCGGACAGTTCTGCTTCCCCAGAAAGGCTACATTCCTGGCATCGTTACCGAGAGTCTCCGGAATCTCGAGTTCCCACTTGATTGGCAGGCCATCATTGAATATGTGGGCCTGCCTGCGATTCTGAAGCCATTTGATGGCGGCGGCTGGAAGAATGTCTCGCGGGTAAATTCGGTCGAGGAGCTGTTGTATGAATACGATCAGACCGGAACGCTCTGTATGACGCTTCAAGAGTTTATCAACTTCGATCAGTTCGTGCGTTGCTACTGTGTAGGCCAGGAGGAAGTAATGATCATGTCTTACGATCCCCGCAAGCCCTATCTCTCGGGAGATCAGTATGTCTACGATCCCAACTATCTAAGCGCGGACATTGCCGAACGAGTCAAGCGGGATGTCCGCACTCTCTGTTCGGCACTCGGATACGATCTAAACACAGTTGAATTTGCGATTAAGGACGGTGTTCCTTATGCCATCGACTTTATGAATCCGGCGCCGGATGCTGAACTTGCCTCAGTTGGAGAGTACTATCACAACTGGATCACTGATGCGATGACTGACCTGATCCTAAAGAAACTCACGCAGAAAGCCGAAGCTCCCCGTTACCGCTGGGACGCTTTACTCAACCCGGAACCGTCTGGAAAATCGCGCAACACGACTGGAACGTCGCCGGAGGCCAGTCCCGGAAAGAGAGCCCGTGCAGTGGGCGCGAACGCTGAAGGTACCGCAACTGTCTCCGGGGATGATGCTGTCGCTGCTGTTGAAAGGCCGAAGAGGCAAACGGCGCGACGAGCTAAAGCGGAAGGCAAGCTTACAGGTGCAAAAGGGACGAAGGGATCGGGAAGCTCGAAGTCCAAGCCGGCAGGAGATTAATCTGAACGCGACAATTCCGAATGTTCGCCTGGAAGTCTACTGGGAAAGTTGTGGCTTGCGTCGATCGGAGAGCAGCCGAGCGGCCAGCAGAGAAGAGATCCAGGCCATCACTGCTGATGAAGCAAAGGCCCACGCAAAGCCACCGATCTCGGGAGCGAAATAAGGACCTACGAGCGCGATCAAGATGCTGGCATTCGTAACTCGTGCCGCCAGCCGGCGAACTCTCACCGCATTCTGCAACCAGTTGATCCGGCGCAACTCGATGGCCAAATAATTGTCGTCGTCGTTGAGGCGGGCATAGTACTCAGCTTCGCGCCCCGCATACCTGGCGAGCGCCTTGTCAGTTGCTCCCCGCGCCGCCTCGCGATAATGGTGGATCACGTGGGCGAGTTTGCCGGTGCGCAGGGCAACGTCTGCCAGCCCGAGTCGAGCCCGATAATTCTTCTCATCAAGCTCGATGGCCTGTTGAAAGGTGCGTTGAGCCCGCTCGGTTTCACCGCACTCCAAAAGGGTTTCACCGATGAGTGACACTAAGCCCGCGTCACTGCCGGCCCTCATTGCTGAGAGGCGCAGAGCAGCTCGAGCTCGCGACAGCAGGCGTGCATCGGAAAGCGCGCTTGCCTGCGAACGCAGCAGGCGCGCGAACTCGTAAATCAACCAGGGATCGTGGGGAATTACATTCAGGGCACGCCTAAAAGCTTCACCGGCTTCCCGCAATCGACCAGCGATTCTAAGTTGGTTCCCCAGGCGGCGCAGTAGCTGTGCCCGCTCAATGTCTGCCGGAGCGGGAGAATCGACGCTGCTCGATTCGGCGATCTCAGGATCCCTTTTACCACCAACCTTGAAATCCACTGTCGCATCGTCAAGTACGTCGGCGGGCGCCAGTTGGAGATGTTTGACGTCTTGATTGAGAGACTTCGGCTCGCATAGGTACTTGCGCAAGTCGATGGTCCGGGCGTCCAGTTTGTCTTCATGAATGAGGGGAAAAAGCTGACGCAGCATTTCGCGGTAACGTTTTCCACCTGAAGCAAAAACAAACCCGCTTCCCTTCCCAATGAGCTGACTACGATAACGGTAGCGCACGCTTCCGCGGCGCCGAAGTGTGCGGACCGCACTTGTATCGACTCTCTCCAGTTCCGCTACGTTTAATTCCTGACTCTGACCTGAGAAGGACGTTAATAATGACGGCGCCAATCCTCTCCGTCTGAGTAACTGCCCATCGAAAGCGATTCGATCATTTAGGGCAAGTAGCGGCATCACGAGCCATGCTAAACCGATCGCAACAAGAGCCCAAAAGTCCATACCCCCACGTAAGAGTAGAGCTGAACCAAACGTGATGACGCTTGCCATTGCAAGATAAGCCCCGGGAGAAACGCGAAGGCTTGCCAGTTGGGCACGCGAGCTCCTTTTGTCGCGTGAGGCTTCGGCAAGTTGCTGAAGAACTTCTATCTGCTTGCTTTCATTCATCGGCTACGGTCTGCATCTAGACATCCGCGTCAAATAGGGGTCGTTTAACTGGGCTAACTGCCGGGCTCAGTGTAACGCAAGTTGTTGAATTGCACGAGACGCACCTTGGTTAATTCGCAATCATTCGCCTTACAGAAAGGAGGCATTTTAAGGAATGTTTTAGAGTGGGGATCGTCGTCGCAGAACGCTTAGAAAACCATCCCAGCCCCGGGGGGTTCCGGAGGAAGCTGCGCGTAACGGTCAGGATCGAGCTTCTGAAGTTCTCTTGCCGCTTCACGAGCCGCTCCGGAGGCCGGCTTGGGCAGACCATCGGGGCCGCGAGCTTTTCGAGAGGCGTCAACAATACTGTAGAGCAGGTCCGCAGCTTCGTTCGTCTTGCCCTGTTTTGCGTGAACCACCGCCAGTCGCAATTTCGCAGTTTCGGGAGTAACAACGACGTCGTTCAGCTTGGCCAACTCATCATAAAGCTGAGCTGCTTCGACATAATTCTGATCTGCCTCTTTCGCTTGTGCGAGCGCAAACTTTGACAACGTTCCGACGGCAGTGACCTTGCTATTGCTAAGTTCGGCGAGTTGAGCAATCCCCTTTTCTCGATCAACGTCAAGCAGATTCGTCGCAATGAAATACTGTGCTTCCGTGCGATAGGGATCGCCGTATTTGGCTGCAACCTTCTCGAATTCCTGAATTGCGCTTTGGGCCCGCTCCATAGTGGTGGCAAAGCTGGGGTAGGAACTGTCGGTAGTTACGGTAGCTACGGGCGCAGTGGCAATCGTAATCCCCCTTCCCAAGGCCTGCCGGGCTTCGTCCTTCTTCTTGTTGCTCCACATCACCCAGAAGCCGGCGATGATGGCAATGAGGATGATTCCACCAATTGAGTATAGGAGTGCGTGTCCTTTGCCCTCCAACCGATCGCCAAGTCGCTCGAGGACTTTCATCGTCGTGTCGCGGAAGCGATCATGTTGCAATTCTCGTATACGTTTCTTCTTATATTTGGTCATGTAGTCCTGATCAGCAAGTTCTCATAGTGAACTGCGTTCTAAAAGGTGTATGATTAGCGAAACATTCACTTTAAGGGTCGTCGCGAAATCTTGTCAAGAAGAGGTGTTTGGCAACCTTTGATCGCAACAGGTCGGGGGGTAACTCCAGGGAACGACTAAAGAAGGTCAATCTGCATCCAAGAAATCGTGGAAGATCTTCGGGAACATAAATGCCATCCGCGGTGTCTAAAGGTGCGCCTGTCAAATATAGGGCAGGCACCGCCAGCTACTCCGATTCCCGCTGCAGGGGGTAACCAGTGAGCTACGGAGAGCCGATAGCCCTCTGCGGGCAAATGGAGTTGGAGCAGGTTGCGTCGGCAGCCCCGGATGAGGTACGCGCCTCTGCTGAGGTACAGTTCATTGAACGACTGAAACGAGGAGAAGCGGAAGCTTTCGATCAGTTGATCGCGGAACGTTCCGGCGAGATCTATGGCGTGCTGTATCGGCTTACCGCGAATAGCGAGGAGGCTCGAGATCTTACGCAGGAAACATTCCTCAAGGCTTTTCAGAACATCTCGCATTTCCGCGGGGACGCTGATCTGAGGACCTGGATCTACCGCATTGCTATCAACCAGGCGCGTAACCGCTGGCGATGGTGGCGTCGCCGCAAACGCGACAGCACAGTTTCATTGGACGCTTCGGATGGGAATGGCGATCATGGCTGGCAGGCGAGTCTGAGGACTGAGGCCTCGGGAAGCCCCGAACACCAGACGCTTATGCGCGAGCGGGAGCGGGCCCTCCGAACCGCGCTAAGGAGTCTCGGTCGTGTCTACCAGGAGGCAGTCATCCTACGGGATATTGAAGGATTTACTTACGAGGAGATTGCTGAGACGCTCGATATCAGTATCGGAACAGTGAAATCCAGACTGGCACGCGGCCGTCAGGAGCTGCGACGGAAGCTGGAAGGATGTTTGTAAAATTGAATGACTGACCCGCCCCGGCTCACACTTACTCGGTGCCAAATGGGTCAAAGTGACGAAGCGGCGGGTACATGGCGTTAGCCAGGAGCGAGAAGAGCGAATTTGAAAACGTGGCCAGCAACACCCGTTAGAGTATCGCTCGACAGACACTTGGTTTTTTGTCTTGGACTTTGCTGGAGTTGCTTCCTTTGACGAGGGAGCAGCCGGGGTCGGTCAGTCATTCAGCGGATTGCAAGAGCGGGAAGCAAGTACATCCCATGTTTTGCGAAGAAACTGAACAGTCCCTGTCTTTATATCTGGACAACATCTTATCCCTGCCTGCGCGGGTGGCAGTGGATCAGCATCTGACTGAGTGCCCGGTGTGTCGTGCTCACCTGGCCGACCTGCGCCTGATCAGCCGCAGTCTGCGGGAGTTGCCCCAGCCAACCCCACCGCTGGGCCTGGCTCATGCAATCTCAGGATCTCTGATGATCGAGGCAGCCGCTCGCGAACAATCGCCTGAGACTTCTCTGGCCGCTCGAATCACTCGATGGGTGCAGCCGCGGTTGATGCCTTACACCGTGGGGTCGTTCGCTTCCGTGATCCTGTTTATCTCCATGTTTGCTGCACTGCGGCCGCACATAATTGCACTGCGAGAAGCGGCAGCCCAGACAACCTTATATTCCATTCAGCCAGTGACCCCGGAAGATTATGCCGCAAGCCGGGCTCCCTTCGCCGAACAGTCCCCCAGTCTTAATCCGAGCGGCGCGCTCGCAGCGTTAACGCGCTCGTACTCAAACTCTCAAAATGAAATGGCTGAGGAGGACGCTGACGACATGATAGTCGTTACATACGTCTTCAGTAACGGTTCTGCCTCCCTGGCAGATGTCGTCCATCCGCCCCGCGACCGGCGAATGTTAGAAGAGTTTCAATCTGCCCTTCGCCAAAATGCAGCCTTCGTTCCTGCTTCGTTCGATCGTCGACCCGATACTATGCGAGTGGTCTTTGCTGTTCAGAAAGTGGACGTCCGCGAACGAAATTTCTGATAGTTTTCTCACGCGCCGAAACCCCTTAATCGCTAAGTTTTTGCCTTCAATTGCCGGCTCTACTCTGCTCCGCCCTCTGCTTGACGGCCCGCACCGTGCATGTTAGGTTTCCCGCTTTACTGTAATCAGTTGATAGCTGGCATCTTCTCAAAATCCAGAGACTCTGGGAAACCCGCGTGAGTGCACCTGCGCCCAACTTGAAGACGAGCCCCCTAAACGATGCTCACCGGCGACTGGGTGGCCGCATGGTGGAATTCGGTGGTTGGGACATGCCGGTCCAGTATCCGGCGGGCACAGTAGAAGAACACCTGCGCACTCGAACTCATGCAGGCCTCTTCGATGTCTCCCACATGGGCGAGATAGAGGTCAAAGGTCCGGACGCTATTACTTTTGTCAATTCTCTGACTCCCAATGATGCTGCTCGGTTGATTGACGGTCAGGCTCAATACTCCGCCCTGACTACCCCCCAAGGAACAGTCATTGACGATCTGTTGGTCTATCGTTTCGCAGCGGACCATCTCCTGCTCGTGGTTAATGCCGGAACCACCGACAAAGACTGGAAATGGATAAGGTCGCACCACAAAGATCAATCAGTAGCCTTAAGGAATGCCAGTAGTGATTTTTGCCAACTCGCACTCCAGGGATCTGACGCACTTCAGATCTTGCAATCCCTTACCAATCTCCCGCTCAAGGAGATAAAGTATTATCACTTCACGGAAGGAACAGTAGATACGGTCCCGGCTATTGTCTCGCGCACCGGCTATACTGGTGAAGATGGCTTTGAAGTTTACGCCGAGGCCGGGCAGGCCGAGAGACTCTGGAACAAGATTCTAGACGCCGGCAACTTCGGAGCTTCTGACGGGGTAATTCCCTGCGGCCTTGCAGCCCGAAACACTTTAAGACTTGAGGCTGGAATGGCCCTCTACGGACATGAGATCGACGAAACCACCACGTTGCTGGAAGCCAACCTCGGCTGGATCTGCAAGCTAAACAAGGGCGATTTCATTGGACGTGAAATGCTGGCTAAGCAGAAAGAGGAGGGCGTCAAGCGGCGTCTTGTTGGCTTCGAGATGGTAGATCGTGGCATCGCTCGTGACGGCCAGGACGTGGTGATCGACGGAGCGCCGCTCGGCAATGTCACATCGGGAAGTCCTGCCCCTTTCCTAAAAAAGAACATCGGCATGGCCTACGTTCCCGTCGAGTTTGCCCAGGAAGGGCAGCGACTGGAGATTGATGTGCGCGGCCGGCTGGTAGGCGCGCAGGTGGTAAAGACACCATTCTACAAACGCGACCGCCCTGGGTGAGTCGCGACAGACTTGACGTTAGATTAAACCCCGAAACTTAAAGCGAGAGGATAGCTCATGGCTAACGTTCCTGAGGATCTACACTACAGCAAGGACCACGAGTGGGTCAGAGTTGAAGGCGACATTGCCATCATCGGGATCACCGATTACGCTCAGAATTCTCTTGGAGATGTCGTCTATGTTGAACTGCCAAAGCCAGGCGACACTTTTTCGGCCAACGAATCGTTTGGATCGGTTGAATCGGTAAAGGCTGTCTCCGAAATGTTCACCCCAGTTTCCGGGGAGGTTGTCGAGGTTAACGAGACACTCTCGGATGAACCTGAGAAGGTCAATTCCGATCCATATGAAGAGGGCTGGATGATTCGCGTGCGTATGTCCACTCCCGGCGAAGTTGACAGTCTTCTGACTGCAGCCGAATACGAAGACTTTACGAAAGCTGAGACAGAGTAAACTTGCGCTACATTCCCAACTCGCCCGAGGAGCGGGCCGAAATGCTCCGCCATATCGGCCTTAGTTCGCCGGACGAACTCTTTGAAACTGTGCCTGCGGACTTGCGGCTAACACGCCCGCTCAAAACGCCCGCAGCTCTTTCTGAGATCGAACTCCTTTTCCGCTTCAGGGACCTGTCGGCGCGCAATACGGCCGCGACACGGCCAGGCTTTCTCGGCGCCGGAGCTTACTCTCATTACATTCCCACAATAGTGGACCATATCATCTCGCGGTCCGAATTTTTTACAGCCTACACGCCTTATCAGCCGGAGATTTCCCAGGGAACTTTGCAGGCCATCTTCGAGTTCCAGACGCTCGTTTGTCAGTTGACCGGCATGGAGGTCGCCAATGCATCGATGTATGACGGCTCGACTGCACTGGCGGAGGCGGTGCTCATGGCCGAACGTGTTACGAGACGCTCGAAAGTGATGGCTTGTGGCGCAATCCATCCTGAATATCTCGAGGTCGTAAACACGTACGTGCAGCACGCCGGTATCCACCTCGAGCGGGTTGGCTTCGATGAACACGGACAAATCTCCCGTTCCGTTGTTAATGCGATTGACGATCAGACCGCAGCCCTGGTGGTCCAGTCACCTAACTTCTTCGGTTGCGTTGAAGACGTCGCAATGCTCGCTCAGCAAGCGCACGATCATGGCGCGCTGTTGATTGTAGTAATCACGGAAGCAATCTCGCTGGGCCTGCTAAAGCAGCCAGGCGCGTGCGGCGCGGACATTGTTGTTGCTGAAGGCCAATCCTTCGGAGTCCCGCTATCTTTTGGCGGCCCTTACGTCGGACTCTTTGCCACACTCGATAAGTATGCGCGCCAGATTCCCGGACGGTTAGTCGGCGAGGCATTTGACAAGGAAGGGAGACGAGGCTTTGTCCTGACCCTGGCAACGCGGGAGCAACACATTCGGCGTGAAAAGGCCACTTCGAATATCTGCACGAACGAGGGTCTGATCGCGCTCGCCGCTACCGTGTATCTCGAGACCATGGGACGACAGGGCCTTCAGGAAGTTGCTCGTCAATGTGCGCAGAAAGCTGCCTATGCAGCCCGCCGCCTCGGCGGGCTCGAAGGTTTCTCACTACCCTTCAGCGCGCCGCGCTTTAACGAGTTTGTCGTACGGGGACCCATGAATGCCTCTGACCTGCTCGCACGGCTTGCTTCTCAAAGCAATATCACTGGCGGTCTGGCCTTATCGCGTTATTTTCCGGACCGGCCCAACGACTTCCTGGTTTGCGTCACCGAAGTGAATACCCGATCTGAAATCGATTCGCTGGTCGAGGGGCTGGCAAAGGTTGTCGCGAACAGTCTAATAGCCACCGGCTCGTAACGCATTCTCCACAGAACGTATGGATTCCGACATTACCAAAGTCACGACCCACCTCAGTCATAACGAGGCTCTAATATTTGATCGCTCACAGACCGGCCGGGTGGGTTATCGCTTACCACCGCTGGATGTCGACGAGACCCCTATCGAACAGATCGTGCCCGAGGAATTTCAACGCACCGACGATCTCGAGGGCGTGCCTGAGGTGAGCGAGGTGGACGTAATTCGCCACTTTATCCGGATGTCAACGTGGAACTATTCGATAGATTTGGGAATGTATCCGCTGGGCTCCTGTACGATGAAATACAACTCGCGCCTAAACGAAGCTGTGGCGCGTATCCCGGGCTTTGCGAATCTTCACCCGTTGGCTTCAGAGGAAGATGTGCAGGGTGCGTTGCAGGTTATCTACGAACTCGAACAGCATCTAGCGGAAATTACCGGACTGCCCGCCGTCTCGCTTCAGCCGGCTGCCGGCGCTCACGGCGAGATGACTGGCGTGATGATCGTTCGCGCCTATATTGATGCTCGCGATGGCGAAGGAGCCTCGGCAAAAAGGCGAACGATGCTGATTCCGGATTCGGCCCACGGAACAAACCCAGCCTCGGCCCACCTGTCAGGCTTCTCGGTGAAGACAATTAAATCAACTTCCGGGGGACTGACTGACTTGGACCACTTGCGGCAACTTTGCGCCGCCGGTGACGTCGCTGGATTCATGCTGACCAATCCCAACACCCTTGGACTATTTGAAACAAACATCAGAGAGATCTGCCAGATCGTTCATGAAGCAGGCGGGCTGGTTTATATGGATGGCGCCAACATGAACGCCCTTGTCGGCGTGGCCCGGCCGGGTGACATGGGTGTTGACGTTATTCACCTGAACCTGCACAAGACTTTCTCGACTCCCCATGGCGGTGGTGGACCAGGTTGTGGTCCTTGTTGCTGCACAAAAGAGCTCGAGCCATTTCTGCCCGTGCCACGCGTTGTCAAAAGAGATACAGATGAAAGTTACCGGCTCGACTCTAATCGCCCGCAGTCGATTGGCCGGGTCAAGGCTTTTTTTGGTAACTACGGAATGATGCTTCGGGCCCTGGCTTACATTCAGACGCACGGCAATGATGGATTGCGCGAGGCTACTGAGGCTGCGGTTCTGAATGCGCGATATATTGCCCACGGTCTCGCAAACAATTATGACCGGCCGTTCCCCGCAGCGCCAATGCACGAGGTTGTCTTTACTGATAAGAGACAGACGCGGAAAGGGGTCCACACTCTGGATATTGCGAAGCGGTTGATCGACTATGGCTTCCATCCGATGACCATCTATTTTCCGTTAATTGTCCCCGGAGCAATGTTGATTGAGCCTACCGAGTCAGTCGGAAGGCAGGAGTTAGACCAGTTCATCAGCGCGATGGCATCTATTGCGGGCGAGGCTATTGACGATCCTGAACTAGTGCGAAACGCTCCTCACTTGACGCGCATTGGGCGGCTTGACGAGGCCGCCGCCGCCCGCCGCCCAGTCCTTAGATGGCAAGCAAAGACTCAGACCGGCGCTGCCTGATTGTGTTGGCGGTTCAGATCTCTTCCGGTAGAGTCGACCGAACTGTAATTGCTGCGTTACCGGAGGTTGACCAATCCCAAGCGCGCTAAACACTACTTGGATCTAATTAACCTCTCTGGATCGCGCCACTTTCGTCTCCGGATCGCCCTCCGTCTTCGTCAACATTAAGTACGAGTAGAGAGCTGATGAACTATTCACTCAGACGGAAACCAGGGGATCGTTTTCGAATACCGGCGCCTGGCTTCCTGGCTGCTTTTGCAACTCCCCAACTCATTGTAGAATACGCGCGAGGGCGACCGCTCTGGACGACCGCTAACGGCAATTTGAGCGGTCTCACGCGGGCGCCCAAATTTTTGTAAGCAACAACGTTTTCCAGCTATTGATTTTATGGCCAGCGGGCTCGTCATCCACATCTCAGCCGGCGAAGACAGGCACACCGAAGTCCTGACCGATCAGCATATTCGCATCGGCAGTTGCGACGACTGCGACCTGCGCTTGCGCCTTTCGAACCTTCCGAGCAGGCCTCAGAACGGAGGCGTAGTCCTTGAACTCGAACGCTCGAACGGGTTTTACCGTGTAACGAGTTTTGACCCTTCACTCGAACTTACCCATAACGGCAGGCCGGTCCAGACAAATATCGAGATACAAGATGGTGATGAAGTTCACATTCAACCCTCGAATCTCGAACTCAAGTTCTTCCCGATTCGCTCCCTGCCCGCGGTCGTCACGCCGGCAGCAGCGGGATCGCAAGTCGCACCTTTTATCGAACAGGCCGCGATCGAATCCGCTGCGACCGCCCGCCGCGATGACGCAAAGGTCTTCCTTAGAGAATTCACCCGCGAGCTCGTCAAAGAGATCAATCCCAGTACCAAGTTGATCACCCTTGCCATCGCGATTGCCCTTGTGGGAGGCATTCTCTACATCGGGTTTGCGATGGTGAGAGAGGTACAACGCAGCCGCAGTCTGATTTCTGACCAGGGCGCACAACTGCAACAAATGAAGGACCAGGTGGCCCAGACCAATGAAGAGCTGGCCGCAGTAACACGCTCGAATGCCGAAATGCGGAACAGCCTTTCAGTAGCTGTCAAGGTGCGCAGCGATTTCGGCGGGGGTGTAGGACTGATTGCCGGCTCCTACTATTTTGTCGAAGCTGGGACCGGAAGACCGCTTCGCTATCCGGAAGTGCAACTGAATGAAAGCGGCGAGGCCATTCAAAGCGCTGGTGAGTCTCCGGTACTGACCCCTGAAGGAAAGGCGCCCATAGCCGAATATGAGTTTAGCGGCACTGGGTTCTATGTTGGTGAGGGCTTTGTTGTAACGAATCGACACATTGCTCAACCATGGATAGCCGACGAACGAGCTCTGACTTTGAACAGCAGCGTGAGAGGACAACCAAGGTTGAAAACTCTCAATGCTTACTTTCCCGATCACCCGAGGCCAATCCCGCTGAAGTTCAAGATGGCGTCTCAGCGGGACGACCTGGCGGTTTGCACCATCGATCTGCCCGAGGTACCGAAGGTAATTCGTCCGTTACCACTGGAAACCGATCCGGATGCGCTTGCGGTTGGCAAGACCGTTGTCATGATGGGTTATCCATCCGGGATTGACCGGCTACTGGCCCTGCTTGACGACGCCGAATCCCGCGGAATCCTGCAACGGTATGGCGCTTTGGATCCAATCCTTGCCCATCTCGCTGAGAACCGTCGCATACAACCGTTGACTACTCAAGGAAACATTACCGATCTCGATCCGCGCCGGATCGTGTATGATGCACGTACCGCGGAAGGCGGCTCCGGAGCGCCTTTGTTTGGTCCTTCCGCCAGAGTTATTGGGGTCAACTTCGCAGTCTTCACCGAGAATCAAGCTTCAAACTTTGCGGTTCCCAGCCGGTTCTTAATCAGTTTGCTTGAACGCGCCGGGTGGAAACCTCCGACCCCGGAAGGCAAAGAGAACGAAATTGTGTCACAAAACACAAATGCGACGCCTACGGGGAATTAGTCTGGACGCTTAACAATCCCTCCGCAGATAAGTTCCTTCAAGGAACGTCACCGCAAAACTTACGGCAACGCCTGACCGGTGTTAAAGCATCGCATGCCCGATACCGGAACTGCGCATCAGTCAATCCGAGCCGAGACAAAGCTTTTCACTTTCGGCATTTGCTTGATGCTATCCTTTTGACGTCGGCATAAAGTTTGCCAGACGATTAGTAAAAAGACCCTAAAGACAGCAAAAGCCCGCATCTGTGAAAACGCAGTGCCGTAGGATCGTAGCAGCAGCAAGATTTTCATATTCCTGGAACTGTTAAGGATTATCGAATGAGCCATCCCCTTCCAAAATGCATTCGCACAACCTGTTGCCTCTTCCTTCTCGGAATTCTCACCCTTTTGCCCCTCCCGCTGCTCACCGCGACAGCGCAAACCATTACTCCAGAATCAGACGCTTCCTTAAATCGTCAAACCGGGTCGGATCTCTTCCGTCTCGAGAGGATTCCAGTTGAAGGGGGCGCCGAACTACTGACGATCAGTGCCCGCCTTGACGGCCTCGATGGTCCAGTAGCCGACCGCTGGATCCCCATGGTGAGCGTGCTTCGGGACACGCTCGGCGACAACGATCCCGAGAACGATCGACTGCGCTACCTCTGGCCCCTGACTTATACTCGGCCAACTATGGCCCAACGCTTCGCGAGCGCAATCCCCTTCCTCTATACCAGAGTTTCTGATAAAGAGAAGACTTCGAAGACGCCACCACCAGTTCTCGATCTGGCAGCTCCCGATCGCGACGTATGGGACAAGATCTTCTGGACAGCTCTCCAAACAATCCTGCTGGATCCCTACGGCACGCCGATCAAAGCTTCGACGCGGGCCTACCGGCGCAACGCAAGCGACTATCGCAAGTCTCACATTGTAAGAGCTCTCTCGGTGTTGGCTCTCTATCAGGCTATTAGCGGCACGGCTCCCTTCTCTGACGCTGAGTTGGCCGAAATCCAGGCTCGTCTTCTTCTCACAGATAAAACTTTCGGCGGCATTGTTGATGATATTCACCTGCGGAACTATTACAACAGACAAGTAACTAACACCCGGGATTCAAGAGCGCGTAACTGGGAACTGCTCCGGCAGCGAGCGGAAGCGGAATCTCTTGTTTTTGAGCCTTTGCAAATGCCCGATGGGAGCACGACTCACGCCATCTTGTGGGTAGCGCGGGCCGATCTCTCGTCCCCGCGAACTACCGCTTACAGTAAGCGTTTTCTCAATATCGCGAACCCCTGGAAAGACCCACGACTGCTTGATTGGCGCGGTTACACTGAAACGCGTTACTTCGACGCTGAAAACCGTCCCGTTGCCGCGGATACTCCCGAGGCTCGGGGGGTCGAGTTGATTCCGCTAGCCCTGTACGGTCTGGACAACCCAAAGATCCCAATGGTCCTCGTCGATTTTCGGGATGGTCTGAATCCGAAGAAGCGAGAAATGTCCCGGCGCGCTCTCGAAGACGTGACGCGTAATGTGCTTTCACTATCGCGTTTCGGCGATCTGCCGTACTTTCTTGGACGTACGGTCTTTGATTTCGTCACAGGAAGACGCGGCATGGATATCAATCAACCGTCACGTCTCCGCACCTACTCACAGTTGAAGCTTCTTTTAAGCCTACAGGAATCGATGGATCCTGGATTGCGGCAACGGATTCAGACTCGACTCGAAGCAGTGTCATTAAACCCGCTTGAGAGCAGTTTACAGGCAGAAGTAAGGCTCGCCAGGAAACAGTACGAGGCACTGGTAGCCTATGCTTCCCGACCGAATGGTCTGCCTGCGCGAATCGAGCGTGACCGCAGAGCTGAATTGGTGCCTTTGCAGCACGGCAAAGCTGAGCGAATCTTGTTTCAGATCGCGAAAGTCTTAACCTTTGGAAAATACGTTCATCGTGAAAAGGCTGCCCCAGAGAATGAAGGGCGATTGGACATTGCGAGAAAGCTCACATACCACACCCGCTTCCTCCGGGAAGTGTCGCGATCTTCCCCACAAATCGAGGTTGTGTGGGACCTCAAGGACGTCAGGCGATCACTCCGGTTTATTGCCGAACATGGGCAGGAAGCGGACTCCAGGGCCATCAATGCAGCCGCGTCGATCTTTGCTAAAACAGCCGACTCTGAAACAAGAAGAAAGTGCCTGGACACCCTCGCACGAATAGATAAGCCAAAAGCGCGCGGCCAGTTGTTGCGTATTTCAAAACGAACAGATCTCGATCCCGCCTGGAGAGCTATTGTCGATTCGTATATAAACGATGATCGGCCCACCCGGGAGCCGGTTGTTGGTTCAGCTAGACGGTCCGATATTAGTACCGCTGAAACCGGAGGCGAGCAGCGTTGATAATGATCCGGCCCTTTCATCACAACTTTCCTTTGTCGCGAGTCTCAATTCTCGTTGTGGCGCTCGTCCTGCTTGTAGTCTGGCCCACACACGCTTTAGGCCAGGTCAAGCGGGTTGTGATAGTTAAGTGCGATGGTTTGCCCTACGATCTTATCGATCGCTACGTCCGCGAGCGCGATCCGCGAACCGGCAGGAGCCAGCTACCATGGATCGACCATATCTTTTATCGACAAGGAACACGTCTGGAAAACTTTTACGTTCGCGGGACCAGCCTTTCGGCGCCTTCCTGGTCGCTTCTCGAAACCGGACAACACCTGCAAATCAAAGGGAATGTAGAGTTCGATCGGTATACGTTGCACTCGTATGATTACCTTAGCTTCTTTGGCTACTACATGAGGACCACTGCGGGGACTGGGGTGGATATGCCGGCTGTTGAGGTGTTGGATTCTTTGCGTATGCCGATGCTGATCGATGCCTACAAGCATAATGAGCGTTACCTGACGCTCTCGCTCTTTCAACGCGGGCCACGTTATGTCACTCTGCAAAAAACGCTCGAAAACAGGTTCAAGCGTTCGCCTAGAACCTTACTCGACGAATGGACCATGGGCATGGAGATTCGAGATGCGATTTCAGATCAATTGATACGTGAACTGGTCGCGAAACTTGACGATCCGAAGATCCAGTATCTTGATCTCAGCTTACAGGAGTTCGACCACGCTGCTCATCACAATAACGATCGCGAATCTCACCTGGTAACCCTCAAGAAGATCGACAACATGCTGGGTCAGGTCTGGACGGCAATTGAGAAGAGTCCAGCCGCTCCCGACACCGCGATGATTGTCGTTTCAGACCATGGTTTCAATACAAACGAACAGGTCTATAGCCAGGGCTACAATGTCGTAAAACTCCTGGGGAGCCCTGCGGGCGGGGGCCACCATGTAATCACCAAGCGACGCCTCATGCTCGATTACGCAATCAAAGGCCTCAATCCCTTTGTGCCGCTGGTGACCACTACAACTCGCGAATCCTATTATCTCAACAAACAGAGCACTGATTATCCGACCGCGATGCTCGATTTTGACGGGAACGAGCGGGCTGCAATTCACTTACGTGACAGCGATCTGAATCTGTTGCATATCCTGCTTCAGCAATTACAAAGGAAGAGTCTTACCAATGAAGTTCGTAACGCCCTAACCGCGGCTTTCTTTCAGACAATCGAGTCCCGCCGCGATGGCTGGCAATCCGAACTGGATGAGCTGAATGAGGAACTTCAGGCACTTCAACGAAGCATCGACAGACAGCGCGTCTTGTGGAGCGAGCGACCAAAGAAGTTTTCCCGCGAAGATATGGCTCTCGGCCATGACGATGAGGTCCGGCGCATCTACGCGCAGCTGGGGCGCTGGGTGCAGCTACATAAGAAATACAGTGACTATGCCGTCACCTTAAACCGGCTGCTTAGCCTTCGCATTGATCACTTTAATCCCAGCAAGCTAAAGATCGAAGATGTTCTGCAAAAGCGCTCGATGGGTAATCGCAATTCGGTTCACCAGTTGCAGAATTACGTTGTCGGGATAGCGCCGCAAGGACTGGTTTTGAACAAAGAGGGCTCACTCGACCTTGAAAAAAGCTTCGTGCGCGTCGATTACTTTGCCTTGCTGAATGGCGTAACAGTCAGGAACAATGTTCAGTCCCAAGTCAGTAATCGCCCTGTCGACATCATCGCAACCCGCATTCCGACCCAGCAGGTGCTGCCGCTGCTCGATGAACGCGATCTCACTCGGGATGTCATATGGATTTACGGTGGGCCAGAAAAGCAAGCCCTTATTCTATCACGCGAGGATGAACGAGGAAGATTGAGCTTTCGCTATCAACCGGTACGAAACCTAAGACAACTCGCAGACGGTAGCGTGCATTTCGAAACTACTCCATGGCAGCCCGATCTGCCGCTTCGAATATATGAAGACCGTCACTTCCTGGTACCAACAGACGAGCGTGCTGCCTGGCTAAACCGGTGGCATACAGAGCTTGAATGGCTTAAGGCCCTGCACCGGACGCAATACTCGAACGGTCTTATTGGACTTCATGAAGTTTTGGCGCGACATCGTTACGAGCCGCTTTCTTTGGACGAGGCCGGTCTCACTCGTGACGAACGGCTTATGCGGCGACTTACGAAGCGTCAGCGAGCGGTTACTGAAACCGATCTGCTCCTGGTTGCCAACAATCACTGGAATTTCGATGTAAGAGGGTTTAATCCCGGCGGCAATCACGGTTCATTCTTCCGCATTTCGACCCAATCGCTGCTCATGCTTGCCGGCGGCGAGAACACCGGAATTCCACGCGCGACATTGGTTGAAGAACCTTATGACAGTCTAAGCTTCGTGCCCACCATCCTGGCTTTAACCGGTAAACTACGCGATGATAAGAGCCCGATTCCGATCTTATGGGACAAAGGCTTTCGGGCGTTTCCGGGTAGAATTATTTCCGAAGTGGTACCAGGCATACCGGAACAACCAAACATTGCCTTCACTGGAGCAGGTTCATCCCGTTGAGTATCTCCGGACAAGATCTGAGTACCGAGTGGAAGGCTGAAAAGTTAAAAGCACTCGTCGAAGAATCCGACCCTTCCGGCGGCGATAAAGCACACAAATCTTTAATCTGGCTTCAGGTGCTGGCCTTTGCGCTCGGGCTGGTGCTGCTTGTCTATGTACTTCATCGGGTTGGTTTGCAGCCGATCTTTGATGCTCTCATCCGCATTGGGTTCGGTTTCTTTCTGCTCCTTGGCCTAAGTGGTGTGCGTCATGTCTTTCGTACCATCGCCATGCGGGCGGCCGTTCCCTCCGAACATCGAAATCTCAGCTTCTCGCAGGCCTTTGCGGCTCGACTCGGTGGCGAGGCAATCAGCTTCCTTACATTCACCGGCCCGCTCCTCGGTGAAGCAACCAAAGTAGCACTGCTCCGCAAGCGTGTGCCGCTCACTTACGGCGTTCCCGCTCTGGTTGTTGATAACCTGCTTTACAACCTCTCAGTTGTCTTTTTTATCCTGAGCGGGGCCTGCGTAATGCTGGTTACCTATCAATTGCCGCCGCTCGTCTATTACGTGCTTATTGGCATTTCGCTGGTAGCATCGCTGGGGATACTTGTCACTGCGCTGGCGGCCCGGCACCGGATCATGATGCTTACCTGGGCCATCGACCAACTGGCGCGGTTGCGGCTTAGCCCAAAGCTGATCCTGAAGCGCCGCGATCATATCCACAACCTCGAAGCCAACGTTTACGATTTCTACAAACATCACCGGACCGCATTCTTCGGCATGATCGCCTGCAACCTCCTCTCGCACGTCGCCAGTGTGATCGAAGTCCTTATGACGCTGCGGATGTTGGGCCTGACTCCTCGTGTGGCCGAGGCCTACATCATCGAATCGCTAACTAAAGTCATCAACTTTGCTTTCGCCTTTGTACCGGGTACGATCGGGGTCTATGAAGGTGGTACCGAAGTAATATTGCAAACGCTTGGCTTTGCCGCTGCAACGGGGGTGGCCCTGGCACTGGTGCGCAAAGCCGGCATAGTATTCTGGACCTCCATCGGACTACTCGTTTTAACGTGGCGCGCTGTTCCCAATGCGTGGCAGCGCCTTCTGGATCGCAGTCCTCGTTTACAGCAAATTATGGATAACCTCGTATTCTCAAACATCGCACACCGCCCGGCCCGCACCGCCGTCAGTATCTTCGGCACCGCCGTCGGTGTGCTCCTAATCGTCTTTACCGTCGGCCTGGCCCATGGTGTCTTGCATGAGCGTGGCCGGCGCGAAGCAAACATTGGCGCCGAGCTTATGATTCGCTCTTCAGGCACAATAGGTTTCGGCGGCTCAGCTCCCTTCGTTCTGCCGGCGTCGCGGGCGACCGAGATCGCGAGCATCGAGGGAGTTCGGGCCGCGACCCCCATTGGTCAAACACTCGACCGTAGCGACGCAGGATTCGGTACCCGGTTGATTGATGGCATTGATTTCGAAAGCTATGCAAAGCTCGCCCGCCTTTCGATGCGTGAGGGCTCGCCACTGACGGGCGGCGATCAGGCGATTATCGATCCGGTCTGGCAGCAACAGCGAAACGCAACCGTAGGTTCGACCGTCGAGCTGTTCGAGCGACCTTTTACAATAGTCGGCGTCTACGAACCGCCGGGAGGCGGGCGCATCAAGATCCCTTTAAGTACTATGCAGGAGCAGGAGGGTAGCGAGGGACGAGCTTCTGCCGTGCTCGTTGCCTGCAACGATCCGGCAGATCAGGAAGCGGTTGCTGCCCGCATTCAGCAGCGCTTTCCTGAGGATCAGATTATCTTCACCCGCGATCTCCCCGAACTCTACTCGAGCGTTCCTGCCTTGAACGTGTTTCTTAATGTCGTAGTCGGCGTAGCCGCAGCGATTAGTACTCTGGTGGTCCTGCTGGCGATGTATACGACAGTGACCGAACGGACGCGACAGATTGGCATCCTCAAAGCGCTTGGAATGTCAAAGACCGCAATTGCCTGGGTTATTCAAAAAGAGGCAATCCTTGTAAGTGTGCTGGGCGTGGTTGTAGGCGTGGCTCTAACCTACGCCGTGCGCTTTGCAGTAATGCGGGTGACGAATCTGACCATTGAGATCGAGCCACAATGGATTGGAGTTGCACTATTGGTGGGTTTACTGGGCGGCAGCATCGGCGCTCTTTACCCTGCCGTGCGCGCCGCGCGTCAGGACGCCGTTGAAGCTCTGAGTTACGAGTGATAAAGCTGTCCAACGAACTTCAGTTTGTCGTGTTGGGCTCCCCTGAAACTTGGATGGACCAGTTCAACGCCGGGAAGTTAGGGGATAGACTGCGAGAATTCCACCGCACGCTATTTTATCCGAACACGCGCCTTGTTGCTCGTCACACCATTCACCTCAAGGCTCAGCAACAAATCCTCACCGCCCGTGAGTTCGTCCGGCACCTTAATCACGATCTGGGTCACCCAGCTTAGATTAGGCACTTCCCCAATAAACTCGACGATTGGGTTCTCGATCATCTGCTGCCCAACTTCGGCGCGCACGATTACCTCCGGGCTGTCTCCTCCAAGATTGATCGCAAAAATCATAATTCGCGTGCGAGGGTTGTCCACGTTGAGAAAGGAAGGCCTGGTCAACGAAAATGGATCCCTCAACATGGTCACTGAATCAAGTGCAATCGCTAGATCTGTTTCCTTATCGATAAAGATCGTTGGGTCCGGAGACGTTGCGGTAGATTCGACTTTGAACACTGCCCCGGCGCCTCTTGCAAGATAGTAAAGACTGCCATCGGCCGAGACTTTTAGATCTACCGGATTTGCAATTCCCGTAGCAAATCCTGTAACCGTGTTATCGACAGGATCCAGGACCCGAATCCAACCGCTACAGAGATCGGCGAAAAAGTATTTTCCGACATAGCTAAGCGGAAATCGAATTGTAGTTGGATTGTAAAAAGCCCCGCCGGCGATAGCGCATCCGGTTGTAGGACCAATTCCGTGTCCGTAACTGAAAATGGGCGCCGTGAATCGCGGATCTGAGGTGGGGCCTTCAGTGTCCGGCCAGCCGTAGTTCGAACCGGCCATACCATCGTTGATCTCCTCCCACGAACTCTGGCCAACGTCATTGACAAACATGCGATCGGACTTCGGCTGAAAGGCAAACGTGAATGGGTTACGAAGGCCGAGCGCCCAGATCGACCTGTTTACACCTACAGCACTGTCGAAGAAAGGATTGTCCGGTGGAATCGAACCGTCAGAATTGAGTCGCAGGATCTTTCCGTGCCGATTGTTTAGGGTTTGTGCATGCGACGGATTTGCATTCTCACCGACTGCGATATAGAGCTTGCCGTCTGGGCCAAAATGTATTGCCCCTCCATTGTGGTTCGTGGCATTACTGAGATCGTCGAGTTCCACAACGATAACCTCACTGCCAGGCACGGCTACGTCTCCATTGGCTGTGAATCGGCTCACCCGATTACGTCGTGGGGATGTTGTAGCTGTGTAATAGACGTACAGAAAATTGTTGACGAGGAAGTCGGGGTCAAAAGCGATTCCGAGGAGTCCACGCTCACCAACCGGATCCGTGGTTACGCTTAAGAAAGACGTTGGCAAGAGCGCACCATTCTTGATGACGCGCAATTGGCCTCCCTGTAAGCAGACAAACAATCTGCCGTCGGGAGCAAATTGCATTGCCGTAGGTTGGTTTAGCCCGCCGGCAACTTGCGTCTCAGTGAAGCTCGCCGGAAGGGTTGCGCCTGAAGTCGTCGATAACGTACCGGAAAGGAGAAAAAAGCTAAGGCCCAGGCACAGAGGTAAGCCATCGCACATTCGCTTAAAACAAGCCCGGGAATCTCTGAAACGCGAATCGCCAAAGAACTTTCTGATCTTAGTTAGGTTAGCTTCGTTCACCGACCCTCATTCCTCCTCGTTGGTAATAGACGCCGGGGGAGACCTAATCCTACGGTGAGGACACCGGTCAGGTCTACTTAACATGAGGTAAATTTTGAACTTAGCCTACCAAAACTCAGTTGACGCGATTCGAGGTCTGAGCCTCCATTTGCGACCGGATCACTTCCCTCAACTTCTGCTGCACGGGTTGGCCGCCCCGACTATAATTCGACATGACTATCGCGGTCCATCCTGTGCCCAGGAACATATCCAGATTGGAATTGATGCCCAGGAATCCGCCGCCGTGCCCTGCAATCTGCATTTCAGAATTGACGCTAAAGCCATAACCGTAACCGGGCGAATTCAGTTCAGGCTTGGCTGAGAGCAGTTGCTTAACATACTCTGGACCAACAAGCTTGTTTCCCCGTAGCGCAACGTCAAACTTCAACAAGTCTTCCACCGTTGAATAACCGCCACCGTGTGGTCCGCCTTTTAAGACATGCTCGAAGATGTTGTTCGTGAATGAAACCCCGTTGTCCGTGATCTGCTTATCATAGCCGACAGCCAGATTAGGATTCACCCGATCAAGCTCGTAACAATCAGTGTTGCTCATTCCGGCAGGCTTAGTGATGTTTTCCCGCACATAGTCGTAATAGCTCTGACCTGTGGCTACCTCGATCACTTTGCCCAACACTAGTATTCCGGTGTTGCTGTATTGCCACCGCGAGCCAGGTTCAAATCGCAGCTTTTCGTCAGCGGCAGCCCGTTTCATCATGTCGTCAACCGTGCGATACAACGCGCGCGACGATTCGTTCCACTCTCGGCTGAAATATCCACCCAAACCTGCCGTATGGGTCAGCAGGTGTTTGATCTTTATCTTTTCAGCCGACGTTTTGTCTGGAAAATCCGGCAGAAACTTGGAAAGCGGATCGTCGAAAGAGAGCTTACCACGCTCGACGAGTTGTGCGATGGCTACTGCTGTAAACATCTTGTTCATCGACCCAAGGTTGAATTTAGTGTCAATCCGGTTCGGCGCTTCGAAGTCCTTGTTCGCCATCCCGTAGGCGCCCTTGAAGATTGGCACACCATCCTTCGCCAGCAGCACTGTGCCGGAAAACACATCCGCCGATGCAAGCTTGCTCATAAACTCTTTAAGGTCGGCGGTCATCTGCTCGTTCGTAAGTTTCCTTGCAGGCTGACTTCCGGCGGGCCGTCGCGGAGGGCGCATTCCAATTCCAGTGATACGATACGGCGTCTCGGCTTCAACACGCACCAGGAGGGCCAACCAACTGCCTGTAAGCCCTGACTTCAGTAAAGCTACCGCCTCGGTTGACTTCGCCTCCTGAAAACTGTGCACCTCGACGCCACGAGTGAGATCCTTGACGGATGAAAAGAACTCGAGATGCTGCGCCATAGGAATTTTTAGAAAATCCGGCGCAAAGTTCTGCTCTGCATATGCTCGGAGATCGGCGCGACTGCCGGAATCAATGAGTTTGGCAAATTCCCGGGCCCGTCGCTCGGCCGGACCCTCGGACTGATTAGTCTGCGCGACTATCAGAGGCGCGAAAACCAGATAAAACATTGCTACAAGTGTGAATCTCTGAACTATCTCATTCATGGTCGCTTCTCCCTTGGCGTATTGTCCTGTTTGCACGAGTTCTTCTCTTTCGCATAACGATTTTCGCCAAGATTCAGTTCATGGATTGTAGTAATATGCTTCATTCACAGCATGAATATTCAATCTTTCGACCTGAACCTGCTTCTGGCCTTTGAATCGCTGATGATCGAGAGGAACGTCACGCGAGCTGCAAGGCGTTCGGGCCTAAGTCAACCTGCCATGAGCAACGCGCTCGCACGCTTGCGGCGTACCTTTGACGACCCGTTACTGGTCAGAACTCCCGACGGAATGAAGCCGACTCCGGTAGCGCAGTCTTTGATTTCGCATGTGCGGACGGCGCTCGACGGACTGCGGGCAGCGTTGGATGAACGACCTGTATTTGATGCTGCGGCTTCGCTCCGCACGTTTCATCTGCTGGCTAATGACTACGCCGAGATTGTCTTGCTTGCCCCAATGCTAAAAGAACTACAGACGATCGCCAGCGGTGTTACGCTCAAGATTGACCGGCCCCGAAACTTGTTTCATCCCCCTGTTCCTTCATCCCTTAGAGACTCTTTCGATCTGGGAATAGGTTTTTATCCGGATGCGCTCTCCCTGGAAACTAGCTTGCGCTCGGAACTCTTATGGGAAGAGAAAAACGTCTGCATAGCGCGCGCGGGGCATCCGGCAATTGAAGGGAGACTTACATTGCTGCAATATGCAGATGCCCATCATGTCGCAGTGTTCTACAAATCGGAAGGGCCGGGGTTGATTGACGGGTTGCTCGAGCAGAAGGGATACTTTCGTCGTTCGGCTGTTCTTGTCCCGCACTTTGCCAGTGTAGCTTTTATGGTTGCAGCGTCTGATCTGATAGCCACAGTGCCGGAGCGGCTGGCGCTTCAATTCAGTAAGCGGTTAAAGCTACAGGTGATTCCCGTGCCGATTGCAATGCCGCCCTTCAGATTGGTTATGTTGTGGCACGAACGGAGCCATAGGGATCCAGCCCATACATGGCTGCGCAATCTTGTGTCCGAGGGGGCTAAGAGGCTCATTGTTCGATAAACTTCAGTTTGTCGTTTTATTAGCTCCGGAACGCTGGCATCTAGTGGCCACTCAATAATCCTTCAGTTTGTCGTGCCGGATTACACTGAACGTGGGTTCGGAATCGTGGGACATTTTGCACCCTTAGAATTCCTGAGTCACGAACGACAAACTGAAGTTCGCCGGACATTTTTTTCAGAGGCAAACCGATGAAAGTACTGCTCAGCGTAATTCCGCTTTTGCTCTTCCTGACCACTTCCGTCAAACCCCAGGAGACGGATCCGCCAATCAGGAATTTCTTGCGTGTGAACAATGAGTTCTGCACGGGAGGACAACCCCGGCTGGAACACCTGGAACAGCTCAAGGCCGAAGGCATCCGCGCCGTTATCAATCTTAGACGACCTACGGAACACCGGGCGGAGGAAGAGGAAGCGAAGGCAAAGGAACTGGGATTGCGATACTTTAATATCCCGGTAGCCTTCGGCGAACCTCGCGATGAACAGGTGACCGAGTTCCTGAAAATTACTGACGAACCAAAGAATCGACCCGCATTCATTCACTGTACCGCTGCCATTCGCGTAGGCGCCTTCTGGATGATTAGACGAGTGCTGCGAGATGGTTGGTCGATAGAGACAGCAGAGCGAGAGGCGCTGAAGATCGGCCTTAGAGATAGCCCTCACCTGAACACATTTGCCCTTCGCTATATCGAGAAGCACCGAAAAAAGAAGAAGTGAGCGCACCTCACAGCCAAACTTCAGATGAAGGGTTAGTTAATTGTTAGCAGAAGCGTCCCGGGGGCGCAGAGGTTATCAGTGAACGTTGCACTGATTACGGTTGGGGTGATGATGATCATCGCCACGGCGCTCCCATTGCTCCCAAGCGATTCGTGGTGGATCAGGATCTGGGATTTTCCCCGTCTTCAAATTGCCGTTATCCTGGCCCTCACCGCGATTGCATTGCTCTCACTTTCAGCGATCTCTGACCTCTTCAGCTCCCTTCTCTTGGGCTTGTTGCTTGTATGTTTTGTCTATCAGATGTACATGATGTATCCCTACACGGTCCTGGCGCGGAAGCAGGTTCAACAGGCCACGAAGAGCGCAAAAGAGTCGCGGGTAAGCTTGCTGTTTGCCAACGTCCTGATGGAAAACCGCGATGCGCGGCGGCTAATGGCGATTGTTCGCAAGGCCGATCCAGACATCATTCTCACCGTCGAAACCGATTCGTGGTGGCAGGCTCAGTTAAAGGAATTCGAGAAAACTCATCCGTTTACGGTGCAACAGCCCCAGGACAACACCTACGGAATGCTTCTCTATTCACGGCTGGAGCTCCTCGACGCCCAGGTCAAATTCCTGGTCCAGGACGACGTTCCGTCCATTCACGGGCGCGTAAAGTTGGCTTCCGGCCAGGAGGTAGCCATCCACTGCCTACATCCGAGACCGCCCTTCCCAACGGAAGTAGAAAGATCCACTGAGCGTGACGCGGAACTGGTGATTGTCGGGCGAGACGTAAAAAAAGAGGACGACCCGGAGATCGTCTTTGGAGATCTCAATGACGTTGCGTGGTCAAGAACCACCACTCTATTTCAACATATTAGCGGCTTGCTGGACCCCCGAATCGGGCGCGGCTTCTATAATACGTTTCACGCTCGCTATCCGCTTATCAGATTTCCTCTGGACCACTTCTTCTCTTCGCGTCACTTCAGGCTGGTTGATTTCAGACGGCTCGACTACTTTGGTTCAGACCATTTTCCTGTATTCATCGCTCTGAGCTACGAACCCGATGCCGTCCGCGAACAGGAAGAGTTACATGCATCCGAGTCAGAACAGGAAGAGGCCGGCGAAAAGATAGAAGAAGCCGCTTGAATGAGAGCATGAGTGGGGAGCTTCGAAGCATTCTTATAGGGACCGCGGGCCTGAGCGCGTGCGGCCTGATTGCACTGCTACTAACTCTGGCTCGCGCAACTCCCTCGGCAAACAGCCCTGAAGCTTGTCAAGTCAAAAAGATCGCGGCAGTGGGCATAATGCTGCACTCCGGGCACTTCATCGAAGAATGGCAGACGGGTTTTCATGTGCGCTTTCCAGAGCTCCTTGGTCTTGCTCCTTGGACGAGCGCCTTTTTCCTCTCCCTTAATCTCTTCTTTATCGGAGTTTGGATCCTCTCTTTGGCGGTTCTTCGAGCACAGACCCATATGGCATTACTCCCTCTCTGGTTTCTCGCCATTGCTTCCACGGCAAACGGGATAGCGCATCCTCTATTTTCGGCTGTGAGCGCCGATTACTTTCCCGGATTGCTCACCTCGCCCCTGGTCGGCATTTGTGGCGTGCTGTTGATGCGTGCGCTATTTATGTTTACCCGACTAAACATGTCACCCCGTTCCAGGGGTGAAACGGATGTCAACGGGACAAAAAGAATCTCTTTCTCTTCGCATCAAACACGCCGTGACAAGAAGGGACTCAAATCGGATCTGGTGATTACAATCTGAGAGTCATTCCGACTTACAAAACTCATCTTTAAGATGTTCGCCTTGAATCGAAAGACTTATTTAATGAAGAGGCGATTCCTTCCCAAGGTCGCGCCACGGTCAAGGTGCGCTGCGGTTAAGCTCATTACAACGCAAGATGATAGAATCCCTCGCCAGCTAATAAGTCGCCCAGAAAAGAGAAAAACATATGAAAATACAAACCCTCCTGCCGTTTGTCTTGCTCTTCCTTGTAGGTTTTACCGTCAATCCTGAATCGCCGCCGCCGGGTAGCTACACAATGTCTGTTGCCGAAGAAGACATCCCGGAAAACGTGCCCGTCGAGGCCCGAGGTAATTTCGTCGGCACGTGGCAGATGACTCTTTCGAACGAGAAAAAGTATCAGATCTCGAAAGATAGCAACATCCTGGTCCAAGGCAGTTTTTCTGTCTCAGCCGAGAAGCTCACCGTTACAGATGAAGAAGGCGTGCTCGCCTGCACTGCCCAGCCAGGCACAGAGACCGGGACGTACAAATGGGCTTATAAAGATGAAAAGCTAAGCTTTACAGCCGTGGACGATAAGTGCGATGGCAGGCGTTTTGTGCTCGGCCTTCGTTCATGGCAGAAAGAAGACTGAATCTAATTCCAGCAGATTTTCTGAAAACGAAAGGTTCGAGCTTATGACATCTACGAAGATATTGTTTGCTTGTCTCTGCGTAATGCCCGCCCTCGTTCTATCCGGTTGCAAGAATACGGCTGAACCTGTAGCCACGTCGTCTGGAGATACTGGTGTTACGGGCGTTGAGAGAGTCAAGCCAGCTCCCGGAACCGGTAACGTACAGGGCAAAGTCCTATATAACAACCAGCCGGTTGAGAACATCGAGGTTAGGTTGTGCGAACAGTTCAGCCGTTTCGTCGGCGGCTGCGGTGGCCGAATCTTTACGGCACGAACCGATAAAGAGGGCGAGTACGTCATTACTAATGTCGAACCAAAGACTTACGAAGGGCTGATGGCGCGGGTGTTTGATACCGACTCTTACGTCTTTGCCACCGCAGGCATCGGTGGGATCAGTTCGGCAAAATACGAAGTCACCGCTGACAAAACTCTGTTCATTTCGCCAACCCATCTCTTTAAGTCCGATCTTAAGCTGATTAGTCCTAAGGCCGCAGCCAAACTCGGGGCAAAAGATCTGGAGTTAAGCTGGGAAGCATACCCTGACGCGGCTTATTATAAGTTCAGTGTTCACCCTGAAGATACCAGTGTCACCTCTCCTTACGTCAATGAACGTACTGATGCAACCTCGTTCACAATCGATAAGCCGCTGCAAGGCGGCACTTATCGTTGGCAGGTCCACGCTTTCAACGACCAGGACCGAAAGCTGGCAGAGAGCAGTCAGGATTTTAAATTTACCATCATTGATACAGTGGGCCCATAATGGCGTTGGGCGAGTTTCTGTTGGACGGAGAGTTATGAGTAACTCAGTTACTGGTGATTTTGGATTGTCGCAAATCGGGCAGATCGCTGTTCCGGTCAACGACCTCGAACGGGCAGTCGCCTTCTATCGCGACATACTGGGAATGAGATTTCTCTTCCAGGCTCCTCCCGGCCTCGCCTTCTTCGATTGCGATGGTGTCCGGTTGATGCTCGACGCTCCCGCCGCAGCCCAGGCAGGCAAAGGCTCTGTGATCTACTACAAAGTCTCCGAACTCGAAAAGGCATTCGAAACGTTGTCAACGCGCGGCGTAGCCTTCGAAGCCAAGCCTCATATGATCGCCAGATTGAGCGATCATGAACTGTGGATGGCATTCTTTCGCGATTCTGAGGGAAATCTTCTTGCGCTCATGAGCGAGGTAGCCGTGTGAGACGGTACTACTTCCCTTCCCTGAGTAAAGATCAGCTTAGGTTAGCGCTTCAGAGATTGGATCGGCTGGTTCTCAAGTTCGTCCGAAACCCTATCTTCAGAACCCCCGGCTAATCGACGTTGAAGAATCACGCACCGCGCAACGCGAACTTGAGGAAATTATCGAGTTGAGTGACCAGATCAAAAAACCCTCAGATCGGTTAAGTAAGTCCGCACCACGGTCACGTTAATCTGCCGATGATTCATCGATCAAAGAGGGATTGGTGGCTCGTAGCAA